>CAZEGA010000206.1:0-6440 GCA_964511675.1 uncultured Rheinheimera sp. | reverse complement strand
CAGGGCGCGGATTGTACGCAATTTCCCCTACCCCCGCAAGTATTAATATGAAAAAGATCATCCGGGCACGAAAAGGATCTGGTTTTGCTTTGGGGCTGCGCGCACGATAGTGTAGAATTAGCGCCATTCTAGGGTTTAACCAGTTGTTTTTTCATGACGCTCGAGCAGATCCAGCAGCTTTCGGCTGCCGACATGGACGCAGTAAATCAGCATATCTTTGCCCAGTTAAATTCAGATGTCGCCCTGATCAACCAGTTGGGCATCTATATCGTCAACAGCGGCGGCAAACGGCTGCGCCCTTTGCTTGCCGTACTGGCGGCCCGGGCTTTAGGTTACCGGGGGAATGATCACATTAGCGTAGCCGCTATTATTGAGTTTATTCACACCTCTACCTTATTACATGATGATGTGGTGGACGAGTCCACCCTGCGCCGTGGCAAGCAGACCGCTAATGCGGTATTTGGCAACCAGGCCAGCGTGCTGGTGGGCGATTTCCTGTACAGCCGTTCATTCCAGATGATGGTATCGCTGAATAATATGCGGATTATGCAAATTCTGGCCGATGCCACCAATGTTATTGCTGAAGGCGAAGTACTGCAGCTGATGAACGTTAATGATCCGGATACCACTGAGCAGAGCTATATGCAGGTGATCTACTGCAAAACCGCCAAACTGTTCGAAGCCGCCACTCAATTAGCCGCCATAGTAGCAGAGCAACCTGAAGCTGTGGTGAACAGCATGAAACGCTACGGTATGCACTTAGGCACGGCATTTCAGCTGATAGACGATGTGCTGGATTACCAGGCCAATGCCAGCGAGCTGGGCAAGAATATCGGCGATGATCTGGCTGAAGGCAAGCCAACCCTGCCGCTGATCCATGCGCTGAAACATGGTACAACGGCACAGCAGGCGTTGATCCGCGAAGCTATTGCCGAAGGGAATGGCATGGCGCAACTGGACGCGATTATGCACGCGCTGAACGAAACAAAAGCCTTTGACTACACCCGCAAGCTGGCAGAGCAGGAAGCCCAGAAAGCCCGCGAGGCACTATCGGCACTGCCGGAGTCTGACTATAAACAGGCGTTGCTGGCACTGGCAGACATTGCCGTATCGCGCAACCACTAAGGCCGCAGACAGCAGGTAATAAAAAAGGCGCCTGATGCGCCTTTTTTATTACCTTGAATAACTTAGTTATTCTTAACGAACTCTTCACCCAGGGTGATATCCGCTTTTAACGTACCCAGCATGTCGTTCATGGCAGTTTGCTCATAAGCGCTTAAGGTACCGATGGGCAGTAACGTCTCTACGCCGTTTTTGCCCAGCACTAATGGCTGCGCAAAGAAACGGGCATATTCACCGCTACCTTCAACATAGGCATATTCCGCCACTTGCTCCCCTTGCAGGCCTTTGATCAACGAGATACAGAACCGCGCCGCAGCCTGGCCCATAGACAGCGTTGCTGATCCGCCACCGGCTTTGGCTTCAACTACCTCGGTACCGGCATTCTGGATACGGTAGGTTAAAGCTGCCACTTCTTCAGCTGTAAAACTGACACCGGCCACCTGCGACAGCAAAGGCAGGATAGTGGTACCGCTGTGGCCGCCGATTACCGGCACAGTCAGCTCTGCCGGGTTTTTGGCTTTTAACTCGCCGACAAAGGTTTCTGCCCTGATCACATCCAGCGTCGTGACACCAAACAAACGGCGTGGGTCATAAGTGCCCGCTTTCTTGAATACGTCTGCCGCAATAGCCACAGTGGTATTTACCGGGTTAGTAATGATCCCCACCAGCGCCTTCGGGCACTGCTGTACGATAGCTTCGGCCAGCGTTTTTACCACACCGGCATTAATGTTAAACAGGTCAGAACGGTCCATCCCCGGTTTACGTGGCATACCGGCCGGGATCATTACAACGTCAGCACCCGCTAACGCTTTGTCCAGATCTTCCTTACCAAAGCCTGTCACTTTTACTGCTGTCGGGATATGGCTCAAGTCTACCGCAACACCTGGCGTAACCGGTGCCAGATCATACAGCGCTAAATCCGTGCCCGCAGGTAAATCTAATTTCAGCAATAACGATAATGCCTGGCCAATACCACCGGCGGCACCTAAGACGGCAACTTTCATGATTATCTCCCTTGAGGACGTTTGAATAAAAGCGCGCCAACAATACTGAAACCGCGCAGAAAATACAAATAGCTTAAGCCTAAAGTCTAAGCATTCTAGCGAATTTTAGTGTACTTTACTGCACTGAGTGTCAGACCCGCTGAACTTTGCTACCATAACCCGACTGAATAAGAGGTAAGAGCACGGCATGACTAAGCAAGCCAAACAGGAAGCCCTGATCCAGGCGTTTAAAGCACTGCTGAAAACCGAGAATTTTGGCTCTCAGGGCGAAATTGTCGACGCCCTGAAACAGGAAGGCTTTGACAATATCAGCCAGTCTAAAGTGTCACGCATGCTAAGCAGATACGGTGCCGTGCGCACCCGCAACGCTAAACAGGAGATGGTTTACACCCTCCCCCCTGAGCTGGGTGTCCCGACCACCAGAAGCCCGTTGCGCCAGCTGGTGCTTGATATAGAACATAATGACGTGATGATTATTATCCGCACCAGCCCGGGTGCCGCCCAGCTGATCGCCCGTTTGCTCGACTCGGTTGGTAAGGCAGAAGGCGTGCTGGGCACCATCGCCGGCGACGATACCATTTTTATCGCGCCGCAAAGCGTGAAGAATATTAATTTCACGCTGCAGAAAGTCACTGAACTGTTTGAGAAAGTCTGAGCCTGGCTTCAGGCTTTTGCCGCTAGTTCCAAAAAGCTGATAGAAGGGGCAAAAAACGCCGCACTCAGCTCTATGCTGTGGTAGTTAAGCAACAGATCATGGCCATTGCTGCCGGCGGACAAACCGCAACGATGGCTCAGCTGCGCCTGCAGGGCCTGTGCGGAAGCAGCATAAGCCAGTTGGATCAGCCCCTGTTGTTTCACCTGGTAACTCGGCATATTTTGCATCAGGACTTCAGGCGCATCCGGCCAGGGTTGCATCATCAGCCGGTGGCAGTCTGGCAGCACACGCTGCCCGTCCAGCGGCCGTGAGCTGACTTTATCAAACCCCATGATATTTTCCTGCTCTGCCGTACTCAGCCGGTGCCAGCTGATATGATCAAACCGTAACTGTTGCAGATACAGATAGCTGCCACCGGCAAACACCGGTTGTGCTGCGGCATCTATCAGGCCGGCCTGTCTGCGGCTACGCGCTTTGGGGTTCCACGGCGTATCAACAAAGCCGGTCAGGTTGCGGCCATCCAGATAGCGGCAACCTTGCAGCAGATCCTGGATCTCGACATGCCCCTGCAACAGCTGCAATATTTGCTGGCAGGTAATAATATTGACATCCAGCCGGTCAGAGCGGATTTGGATCAGTAAATCAACCGGCACTGCAGCCAGTTCGATATCTTCCGCCGCCAGTTCAGGAAACGAATTGAGGTGTGCCGGACGGGCATCAGGATACAATACATCCCAGTAATTGCTGCCTACCGCAACAACACCACTGAGCAGCGCTTCAGAAAAATGGTCTGCCAGGCGATCAAATACTTGCGGTAAGCGGGCTAACTTGCAGCGCAATACCCGCTCATGCCCCTCCAGGGCATTCAGCAGCAGATAGCTGCCATGCAGGTTCGCTTCGGCGCAAATTCCCAGTTGCTCTCGGGCCATAACTTTCCTTTTTACTCATCGGCAGTGAGATAATGCTCCGTTTATGCCGGGCCAGTTGTGAGATATATCTCACAACTAAGTAAGTTTAAACGCTATTTCGTCTTATAATGCACAATAAAAATTTATTCAATCAGTTGTAAAATAACAATATTTACCACAAATTCTGGTTTTACAATAATATTACACCCGTCTTTTTTCGTAAAAGCCATGCCGCAATGCCGGCACTGAGTACATAATTACTCCCGTCTACGGACAGACCCTCTGACAGGAAGTCGGGGTGTGCTGCAGGATGCAGTGCCAGGCTAGGATAGCACAAGGATGATAACAGGACACGTTCAGGATGAACGCTGCTTTCAGACTCTTCACAGGCGCTGAAGTGTGCAGGGATGAGATATAAGACTTCACAGGATGTGAATGCGTTGTCAGGATGACAGCGCTATGGACAGCAGGACAGGCAGGAAGCCTTGCAGGACACTCCGGGATGGAGCCAGGGATGATAAGCGATGGATAGCTTCGACAGGATGACGAAACAGGACCTTAGGTGGCCGCGCAGTATGCGGCCTACCTTCCCTGTGTATATAAGCCCCCCGCCTTCCTTAGTTATGCATCTTTGCTAAAATACCGCTACACTACGCCAGTGTAATGCAGATGGAGTCTGACCTGTTATGCGGTGGAATGGAAAACATGCCTGGTGCTTTATAGGCTTACTGCTGTCGGGTGCCAGCTTAGCCGGGCCGGACGAAGATTTTGAAAACGCTATTCAGGCTTTTGGCCAAACCAACCCCAATGCGGCCTATATCCACCTCAAAAATGTACTGCAGCAAATGCCGGAGCATATTCCTGCCAAAGTCCTGATGGGCAAGATACTGCTTAACAAGGGGTATTTCCATGACGCTATCAGCGAATTTGAAGAGGCACTGGCGGGCGGTGCCGATATCGCCTCCATGCTCGATGAACTTGCTACCGCTTATTTGTTTGCCGGAAAAAACCAGCAGGTTATTGCCCTGGGACAGCAGTACAAACTAGCCCCGGCACAGCAATTTGACTGGCACCTGCTGTCTGCCGCCGCGCACCTGAACACAGGTAATACCGCTGAAGCCGAAGCGCATTATACGGCAGCCAGCAAACTGCAACCTGACGCCTTGCGGCTGCTGAACAGTAAAGCGGCACTGCGGTTAAAACAGCGGCGCTATACGGAGGCAGATACTTTAACTATGCAGGCGCTGGCCCAGTCAGCCGAGCATCCGCAAAGCCTGCAACTGCGGGCAGAATGGTTGCAGCTGAATGGTAATGCCCAGAGCGCACAGGTTTTTTACGAAAAGGCCGCGGCATTAAGCCCGCAAGATCCGCTGCTACGCCGGGCTTTGCTGCGTAATTATATCAGCCAGCAAAAACTGGATCTGGCCGAAACCACCATTAATGAAATACTGCTCTATACACCGCAAGATCCGTACGCTTTGCTGCTTGCCGCCTGGCTGGCGGCGATAACACAACAAAGCGGCACAACCTCAGGCCCGGGACAACAGCTGAGCGGCTTATTATGGCAGATGTCGCGTGAACAGATAGAAGCCCAGCCTTCGCGGTTATACAGCCGGGCCCTGCTGTCTTATGTCGATGGCAGCTATGAAAAAGCCCGCAGTGATCTGGTATCTTATACCCGGTTAGTACCGGCAGATTTAAACGCCGTTGCCATACTGGCTCAAATCTATATGCAGCAGAACGATACCAGCGCGGCCATCCAGCTGCTGGAACAACATATCAATAACCTGCACAGCATGCCGGAGCTGGCACAGCTGCTGACCACCTTGTATATCACCACAAACAGGGCCAACAAGGCCGAACAACTGATTGCGTCATTGCGGCTGCAATATCCCGACAATGCCGAATTTGCCGTATTACATGCTGCAGTGCTGAAAAAGCTGTCGCAAGAGCCTCAAGCCCGGCAGATCATCAACCAGTTTGAGCAACAACATGGCACTTCTGCCCTGATTAAAACTAACCAGGCTTTGTTTGCGCTGGAAAGCGCTAACTACCCTGCGGCGCTGACTCTGGCTGAGGAACTGCTGCAACAGGCCCCGCACAACGCCGGTTACCTTAACTTTAAAGCGGCAGTGCTGATGAAACTGAAACAGCCGGAAGCAGCCAGACAGTTGTTACAGCACATCTTGCAGCAAGCACCCGGTTATCAGGCGGCGCAGTTTAATCTGGCACAAATCGCCATAGCGCAGAACGACCCTGACACCGCCATTGCCTGGCTTGAACCGTTAATTACCACTCACACCAGCTATAAGCCGGCACCGACCCTGTTGGCCCTGGCTTATATCAGAACCGGCCGGTTGCCAGAGGCAGAAACCCTGCTGCGCAAGGTCAGCGCCGTGGTGCCTTACCCGCCGGCAGATGAAATGCTGTTTGACTTGTATATGCTGCAGAAAAATTATGCAGCGGCGCTGTTTATGGTTAACAAAAGCCTTGAACGCGCTTTTCTGGACGAAACCCTATTATGGAAAAAGGCCCAGTTATTAAAACTGCTGTCCCGGACAGAGGAAGCCAGTTATAACACCGGGTTGCTGCGCAGCATGGTGCAGGACGATGCCGATAAACTGTTACGGCTGGCACTCTTGCAACGTGAACTGGGTGACCACACTGCCGCAGAGCAAAGTTTGCTTCGCGCCCAACAGAAAAATCCGCAGGCCAGGTTAATCAAACTGGAACTGGTCAGCCAGTACCTGC
>CAZEGA010000205.1:0-6460 GCA_964511675.1 uncultured Rheinheimera sp. | reverse complement strand
AAGCCTTAAGGGCATTCAGCGGAGGAAGTCGGCGCGCCATAATTTCTCTGTTAATTACATTTTCTAATGCGAATTATAATGCTGGCACCAACGCTTAGCCAGTGCTGTTATACCAGAGTATTACTTTTCTACTGGCTTGTAGCCTTCAATTTCAACGTCCTCGCCTTTAAACAAAAACGCTTCCATTTGTGCTTCCAGAAACTTGCGGTGTTCCGGGTTCATCATATTCAGCTTTTTTTCATTAATCAGCATAATCTGTTTTGCCTGCCATAAGGCAAAAGCTTCTTTGCTGATCGCAGTAAAAATCTTTTTGCCTAAATCGCCCGGATACAGATGAAAATCCAGCCCGGGAGCGTCTTTCTTTAAATATTCACAGAATACGGTACGACTCATAGCCATTATCCTTTTGTCATTGCCGGAGTAGCCAGCAGTTGCTGAAACAGTTGCTTTGCCGGTGCCGACAAGCCAACCTGCGGAATGGCGTCTATTGTAAACCAAGTTGGCGCTGATTGCTGCTGTACTGCAGTGGGTAGCCGGTTAAGTTGTACCCGCAGCGGCTGGACCCATAAATGAAAATGGCTAAAGGTATGACGAAAACCAGCCAGTTCCTCACTGCTGTGTACTGCTAAAGCGTTAAGGGCGAGATATTGCGCCCGCTCTGCGGCTGAGGCAAATTCGAGAAAACCAAACAGCCCGCCCCACAGGCCGGCAGCAGGCCGCTGTACCAGCAAAACCTGCTTGTCATGCTGCAGCAATAACCAGAAACTCTGCTTTTCCGGCAGGGCTTTTTTGGCTTTTTTACCAGGATATAACGCCTGTTCACCGGCCAGCGCGGCTTTACATTGCAGTTTCAGCGGGCACTCTGCGCAGCGCGGCTTGCTGCGGCTGCACAATGTAGCGCCAAGATCCATCATGGCCTGGTTAAATTCAGCCACAGTAGCTTTGGGCGTAACCTGCTCGGCCAGTTGCCACAGCTGCTGCTCCACCGTTTTTTCCCCCGGCCAGCCGGGCACAGCAGCAAAACGCGCCAGCACCCTTTTGCAGTTGCCATCCAGAATCGGATAATGCTGCCCCAGCGCTAATGATAAAATTGCCCCGGCCGTAGAACGGCCAACACCGGGCAACGCCAGCACCTGTTCAAAGTCGGCCGGGAACTGCCCCTGATGCCCGCTCGCAATCTGTTGTGCCGCTTTATGTAAATTACGCGCCCGGGCGTAATACCCCAGCCCGGTCCACAAATGCAGCACCCTATCCAGCGGGGCTGCAGCCAGCGTTTTAATGTCGGGAAAGTGGCTGATAAAGCGCTCAAAGTACGGAATAACAGTAGCAACCTGGGTTTGCTGCAGCATTACTTCACTGAGCCAGGTTTTATAGGGGCTTTTATTCAGCTGCCACGGCAGGGTTTTGCGGCCATGCTGGCGGTACCAGCTAACCAGCTGATTTGAAAACCAAATTGCATCCTGTTGCTGCAACATTATTACCTCATATATCAGCAGAGCGCGCAGTATAAGCAGCACGGCATGGCTTGCCAACCCTAATCGCCGGTTGAGCAATGCCGTCAATACAAGGATAATACGCGCCGTTAATGAATTTCGGAGCAGCAGATGACAGACAGTAACGCGCAACAGCAAGATGAACAGCAGCAAACGACTTATATGCGCAGGGTCCGCTCTTTTGTGCTGCGCGAAGGCCGGCTGACCAAAGGCCAGCAACATGCGCTGGAAAACCACTGGACAGACTATGGTGTAGATTACCAGCCGCACCTGCTTAACCTGTCGCAGCTGTTTGGCCGCGACAACCCCAAGGTGCTGGAAATTGGTTTTGGTATGGGTAAATCGCTGGTGCAAATGGCCAAAGCTGCACCCGAAAAAGATTTTATCGGCATTGAAGTACACAAGCCCGGTGTTGGCGCCTGCCTATCAGAAGCCGTGGCCCAGCAGGTGGCAAACCTTAAAGTGTTCGAGCATGATGCCGTGGAAGTACTGCAGCATATGATTGCCGATAGCAGCCTGGATACAGTACAACTGTTTTTTCCTGATCCATGGCACAAAAAGCGCCATCATAAACGCCGTATTGTGCAGCCGGATTTTGTGCAGCTGCTGCGCTGCAAGTTAAAACCGGGCGGCGTGTTTCATATGGCTACCGACTGGGAAAACTATGCGCAGCATATGCTGGAAGTGATGAACGCAGCAGAAGGCTTCAGTAACCTGGCTGCGGATAATACCTATGTTGAGCGGCCAGAGCACAGGCCGCTGACTAAATTTGAGCAGCGCGGCCAGCGTCTTGGCCATGGTGTTTGGGATCTGCTGTTTAAAAAGGAAAGCTAAATGCTAGCAACAGCCAGCCAACTGGTATTACGTAACATAGATGATCTTAACGGTAAGGTACTGCTGGTTGAGCCTGTGGCCGACAGCCTGGCCAGCGAGCTGCTGCACCTGTCACCTGGGCTTGAGCTAAGCTGTTACAGCACAGATGCCGCCGCTGTGGCTTGCTGGAAACACCCGGCCATAACCTTGTATACCGATGTCAGCCCGCAGTTTGCCGGTAGTTTTGACACTGTGGTGCTGTTTTACCCGAAAAGCAAAGAACAACTGGGCTTTACCCTGGCACAACTGCAAACTGCCATCAGTGCGCAGACCCAGGTGTTTGTTTGTGGTGACAACAAAGGTGGCATTAAAAGCCTGGCCAGCCATGCCCAAAAACTGGGCCTTGCTGCCAACAAACTGGACAATGCCAAACACTGTTTATGGTTTTCCCTGTTTGGTGACTTTCAGCAGTTAATTGCCGCCAAAGCCATCAGTTTTAATATTACAGCGGCTGGCGAGACATTAACCCTGCATTCGCTGCCCGGCGTATTTAACCATGGCAAACTGGACACCGGCACAGCACTGCTGCTGGATAACCTGCCGGATATCCGCCAGGGCAAAGTGCTGGATTTCGCCTGTGGCTGCGGCGTTGTCGGCGCCATGTTAAAGCGCAAACAACCGGCTATTGAGCTGTTCAGCTCAGATATCAGCAGCTTAGCGGTAAAAGCCACCCAACTGACGCTGGCAGCAAATAATCTCAGTGGCACAGTCACCGCTGCCGATGGCCTGCCTGAAACACCAAAACAATTTGACTGTATTGTCACTAACCCGCCGTTTCACACCGGCATTAAAACCGACTACAGTATTGTGGATAGTTTTATCCGCCAAAGTGCAGCCAGGCTCAGCCCTAACGGCAGCCTGACCCTGGTGGCTAACAGCCATCTGGCCTATATGGAGCTGCTGCAACAGGCGTTTAAAAAGGTGACTGTCATTGCCAAAGCCAATGGCTTTATCGTATACAGAGCAACTTAACACTACAGAAGGAAACATTATGCCCAGACTGGCAGCCTTGTTATTACTGATTTGGTTATCGCCGGCAACAGCAGCGAATAGTCTGGGCTGTATTCAAAACCCGAAACGGACCGCAGCCTGCCCTAACCTGCTGTACCGCGTAGCGCAGCTACCGGCTATGCCTGCACCGGCAGTGGTGTGCATTTGTGCCACTGATTTTGCCCCGCTGCTACAACAACCGCTGACAGACAGTGACAAAGTACGCCAGAATATGGCCAGGCGACAGCTCGAAGCCATACACGGCGAAAAACTGCAAACCGTACTGGATATACTGCAACGGCGTATTTAATCGCTCAGCAACACTAAACGCTCACTAAAATAGCCAAGGCGCTCTTCCTGCTGTGCCATTAATACCGGCACCAGAAACAATTCGCCCTGCTCTACCCAGTAGATGGCATTCTGTTCAAATTGCAGTGCCAGTTGTATGGCAAGGTTTTTATCACACAGTACTATCCAGCTTTTTTCCTGAAAACTTAAATCGGGTGCACTGCCAATAACCGAGCGGTAAGGCAGGCGCTGCTGGTTTAAATAAGCCTGCAGTTCGTTGTCACGGCGTAAATTAAGGTAGGGGTGTTCGGTATTGCCGGCGGGGTTCTGGGCGCTGATAATAGCAAAATCAACATCGCATTTCAGTGCCTGGTGACACAGAAAGATACTCGTTTTATAACTTTCCCACAGGCTCATAACCACACCCAAAAGTAACAAGTGCTCTTACTATAAACGGCTTTATTAATTTTGCCACTGTAGTTTGCTAAAAAGGAGTAATGTGCATAACATCAATACAGCCGCAGATTTTCGCGCCTGCCGACTTTAGGACAAAGATAAGCAGATGATTGCAATAGACAAAACCACATCAATAAAAAGCGCCTTGATTTGGGTCATTATGCTTACCTGCAGCCTGACTTTATGCCTGGCTATGGCGGTATCAACCACCCAGGATGTTAAGTTACAGCGTAAAAAACTCATTTCACAGTTGCAGGGTTATGTCAGCATCATAGCGTTTAATGCGGTGCACAGCATAACCAGTGACGATGCCGATACAGAAGATAACCGGCTGAATTCGTTTAAAGCCGTGACCATGCTCCACAACATTCATATTTATAAACTGCAGCCCGGCTCTGATGAACTCAGCTTCTTCGCCAGCTACAACCGTGACGGCATAGGGCCGTTTCCGGTACAGTTTGGCCGGATACAGCAATTCGCCACCCCTTATATCAGTGACAACTATATAGAGCTTACCCGCGCCATCAGGCAGCAGGAAAACATTGTCGGCTATGTTTATGTCCGCGCCAGCCAGGAAGAACTCAGCACTTATATTCAAACCCGGGTGCTGCTGGATATTTTTATCGCCCTGATCGCCCTGGGCAGCGCTTTTTTTATCAGTTCCAGATTACAAAAACGCTTTACCACCCCGATAGAAACGCTACTGGCAGTGGTACAAAAAGTCGCCAAAGACAAGGATTACCAGATCCGTGCGCCCATAGCGCCGATCAAAGAATACAATATGCTCAGCCGGTCATTTAACACCATGCTGGACAGAATTGAGCAACAGATTAGTAAGTTACAACAGGCAGAACAGGAAAACCGCCAGCTGACCCTGAGCCTGGAACAAAAAATTGAGCAGCGCACCGATGCCCTTAAAACATCTAACCAGGAACTGCTGAATACCCTGGCAACCTTACACCAGTACCAGAACCAGATTGTCGAAACAGAAAAAATGGCCAGCCTGGGGCAAATGGTGGCCGGTGTTGCCCATGAGGTTAACACGCCTATAGGGCTGGGCGTCACCGCCTCTACCCTGATGCAGGACAAACTGGCAGATATCCAGAAAGCCTTTGATGAGAAAAAACTGACCTCCTCACAACTGGCCAAGTTTCTTACCGAAAGCAAAGAAAACCTGGGCATTATTTATCGCAATATGGAGCGGGCCGCCAGCCTGATCTCCAGCTTTAAGCGTGTCGCCGTCGATCAGTCCAACGACAACCGCCGGCACTTTAATATGCTGCAACTGATCAATGAAGTACTGCTATCATTGCGGCCTAACCTGAAAAAGACCCAGCACCAGGTGGTGGTAAATTGCCCGCCGGAGCTGGAACTGGACAGCAAACCCGGCCCGATTAACCAGATCCTGATTAACCTGGTTATGAACAGCCTTATTCACGCCTTTGAACATATGGAGCAGGGCACTATGACCATCAGCGTGACGGTGCAAAATGACCGTTGCAAACTGTTGTACACAGATGATGGTGCCGGTGTGCCGGAAGCCATTAAAAAACGCATTTTTGATCCCTTTGTCACGACCAAGCGCGGTGAGGGCGGCAGCGGTCTGGGTCTGCATCTGGTATACAACCTGGTGACGCAGGCGCTGAACGGTAAAATCCAGCTGGCAAGCACACTGGGCCAGGGCATCAGCATTCAGGTCGAATTCCCGGTTATTGTCATCCAGCATAGTAGCTGAGCCCCCTGAATGGCCAGGGCTGAGACCAAAACCAGATTGAAACAGTCTAATTGTTAACAAAGAACTTGTTAACAATTGGACAGCTGGTTATAATCGCCTATTATTTGACAATTGCCAGTCATCTATAAAACGCAAACACGCCATCAAACTAACAAAATTTACATAAGGTTTAATTCCTATGCAAACACCTGTGATTCTTATCGTTGAAGACGAAGAAGTAACCCGGCTAAATCTGGTCAGTCTGTTCCAGGGTGAAGGTTATGACGTCATTGAAGCGGTAAACGGCGAAGAAATGAATCAGCAACTGACCGCAAATAAAGTCAACCTGGTGGTGATGGATATTAATCTGCCTGGTAAAAACGGCCTGATCCTGGCCAGAGAATTACGCCAGAAAGAAAGTATCGGCCTGATTTTCCTCACCGGACGTGACAGCGAAGTCGATCGTATCCTGGGTCTGGAAATTGGTGCAGATGATTACCTGACCAAGCCGTTTAACCCACGCGAGCTGACTATCCGTGCCCGTAACCTGTTAAGCCGCACCGTGGCGCAACCGGTAGTGGAAGAGCACCGCAGCATCGTTAAATTTAACGGCTGGACACTGGATGAAAACAGCCGCAACCTGACA
>CAZEGA010000204.1:5850-6488 GCA_964511675.1 uncultured Rheinheimera sp. | reverse complement strand
GCACCATTGCCCTGCTGAAACAACAGGGTTTACCTGCGCATTTGTTTGCCGAGCGGCAAAAGCTGCTGCACTGGGCGTATCTGTACCAGGAGCCGTCAACCGCACAGCAGACGGCGAACCACCTGTCGGTCAGCCTGCAACATTATCCGCCGGCAGATGTTATTTTCGGTGATTACCGGATGGAGCTGCCCGACGAGCCGCTGTATCAGCAGATCTTAAGTTACTTTAACAGCCGTAATATGCGCCTGATGCTGATTGCCCCCGATGTCAGGGTAGATCGTGAAGCCCGCTGGTACCTTACCCCCTACAGCATACAGCCTTTGCCAGAGCCGCTACTGGAACAACTGGCCCGGCAACAACCCAACAGCGCGATTTACCTGCCTGCGGGCAATCCGTATCTGCAGGGCGATGTCAGCCTGTTACCTGCCGATGCGCATAACACCGTGCCCGAGCTGTATTACCAGGACACCACGCTCAGCCTGTGGTTTAAAGCCGATACCGAATTCGCCTCACCCAAAGGCCATTGTTTTGTCCAGCTGAGTTTGCCGGTCAGCATGCAATCCTGTTTGTATATGGCCGCTACCCGGCTTTGGGTTGAACTGTTTGTACAGAGCGAAGGCGAATATCGCGATTAAGGT
>CAZEGA010000204.1:0-5840 GCA_964511675.1 uncultured Rheinheimera sp. | reverse complement strand
GGGTTGAACTGTTTCTGGACAATATAAACCAGCAGTTTTACCCGGCGACCACAGTAGGGCTGGTGTATCAGGCCCATGTGCAACATCAGGGTATCAGCCTGCATACCAGCGGCTTGACCAATAACCAGTTACAGCTGCTGGCAGATTTACTGCAGCAGATGCCAGAGCAAAAATTCAGCGAGCAACGTTTTACCGAGCTGAAAATGCAGCTCGGCCGGCACTGGCGCAACAGCAGTAAAAACAAACCGGTGGCCCGCCTGTTCAGCCAATTATCGGCCCTGCTGCAACCGCATAACCCGGAAATCGATCAACTGGCAGATGCGTTGCAGCAGCTCAGTTTCACTGAGTTTCTGCAGTTTCATGGCCAGTTACTGCAGCAGGTACATATTGAAAGCCTGCTGCTGGGCAACTGGCATCAGGCCCAGGCCGCAGAGCTACAGCACATATTACAGCGCTGGCAGGCCAGACTCAGCTCTGCTGCCGGCCGCCCTGTGATGAAAAGCCTGGCTATTCAGAACCTGGGGGCGGTGTGGCTGCAGCAAAGTGTTGAGCACAACGACAGCGCCCTGGTGATCTATCTGCCCGCCAGTAGCGCAACAGCAGAACATACCGCCCTGTTTATGCTGGCAAACCACTTATTGTCGCCGGAATACTTTCATCAGCTGCGTACCGAGCAACAACTGGGTTATCTGGTCGGCACCGGCTATGTCCCGGTCAATATGCTGCCCGGCATCGCCTTTTATGTGCAGTCCCCCAATACAGACTGTAACCGGCTGTACGAAGCCACCGTAATGTTTTTCCGCTCGTTTCTGGCCGATACGGAAGCACTGAGCAATGCTGAGTTTAACGAGATGAAACTGGGGCTGCTGGCCCAGCTGCAAGAGCGCGATAACAGCCTGGGAGCCCGGGCAAAACGTTTCTGGCTGGCCATAGGCCAGCAGGATACCCGCTTTGACCTGATGCAGCGCCTGAACCACGCCCTGCAACAGCTGAGCCTGGAGCAGTTTGTCAGCTTTTTGCACCAGTTGCTGCGGCCGGACTACGACGCCATCTTTCTGGCCACCGCAGCGCCAGGCAATCACAGCCATTTACAACAGAAAACGGCAGCACAATTGCGCCAGCAATTACAACTTATGCAATTTGTCTTTGACAGTACCGGTAAAGTTTTATAACGTGAGGTTTCCTGAATCAGGCTAGCTGTCATAAGTGTCGATAAAACAAAAAATAATTATAATAATCAGTGTTTTTCTGCTAGGCATTTTGCCATTTAGCTTATCAGCCTTCAGCTGGAATACTATTGAGCCCTATACGCTCAGCGCAGTGCTGCTCTGTTCATTTGGCGCTTTGCTGCTGGCACATCTTAGCATTGTAAAAATGCGCCGTTACCAGGTAGAACTGGAACAAAGCGAAGAGCGGCTGCGTTTATCGCTGTGGGGCAGCGGTGATGAATTATGGGACTGGAACATCAGCAACGGCGAGCTGTACCGCTCCAGTTCATGGCAGAATCCGGTAGAGCTGCACCCCCAGGCCGAGGATTTCCCACCGAATAAAGCCCAAATCCATCCGCAGGATCTGGCCAGGGTCACCAACCTGTTGCAGGAGCACTTTGATGGCAGAACCGCTTACTTTGAAGCCACCTACCGCATAAAAACAGCAGACAGCAGCTGGACCTGGGTGCTGGACCGCGGCAAAGCCGTCGCCTTTGCCAATGACGGTAAACCCAGCCGGATGACAGGCACGCTGAAAAACATCAATCAGCTGAAACAGACCGAAGAGCAATTACAGCTGTTTGCCCGCTGTCTGCACAATATTTCTGACGCTGTAGTTATTTGTGATACCGACTTTGTCATCCTCGATGTCAATCCTTCATTCAGCCAGATCACGGGCAAAAAGCGTGAACAGGTACTGCAACAACGGTTTGAACTGACGCTGTATCCCAGCCGTTTTATGTCCGAGATCCGCCAGCAGCTGGGCAAAAGCGGCAGCTGGAAAGGCGAGATCCAGGAACAGCGCCAACACGGCGAACTGTATCAGGCGGAGTTAACCATAGATCAGATCAAAGATGAGCAAGGTCATGTCAGCCAGTATGTGGCCGTATTTTCTGATATTACCGATCGTAAACTGCGTGAAGCCGAGCTGAGCCGGCTGGCCAACAGCGATACGTTAACCGGTTTGCCAAACCGCTCGGTCTTTATGCAGCGCCTGAGCGAGTTGGTTAGCCGTCAGTCTGAACATGCCCTGCTGGTATTTGATCTGGATAACTTTAAAAAAATCAATGACTCACTTGGCCACGAGTTAGGTGACAGCCTGCTGTGCAAACTGGCCACACGCTTAACAAACCACAGCCATTACTGCGACAAACTGTATCGTCTGGGCGGGGATGAATTTGCCCTGTTGCTGGATCAAACCAATGACCTGCCTTTTATTACCTCGCTGGCCAAACAGCTGCTGGCACAAATAAACCAGCCGATCCAGGTCAACCAGCACGATCTGGCGATCACCAGCAGTATAGGTATAGTGCTGTTTCCGGATGACGGCGCCGACCCGCAGGTGCTGCTGCGCAATGCCGATACCGCGATGTATCACGCTAAAAGCCAGGGGGCCAACCGCTATTTGTTCTTCAATGACTCCATGAACAAACAGGCGGTAAAACGGCTGCAAATTGAAAACCTGATCCGTTATGGTTTAAAAGAAGATTATTTCGTTGTGCACTATCAGCCGAAAATGGATATCGCCAGTGGCCAGCTGGTTGGCATGGAAGCGCTGGTACGCTTTATCACCCCCAAAGGTGGTCTGGTCAGCCCGTCCAGCTTTATTCCGGTGGCCGAGGAAACCGGCCAGATCATTGAGATTGGTGAAGTGGTACTGCGCAAGGCCTGCCAGGATGTAAAAAACTGGATAGATCAGGACCTGTTTCATGGCCGCGTGGCCGTCAACCTGTCATCCCGCCAGTTCAGCCTGCCATTTTTATGCGAGCTGATTGACGATACGCTGCAACAGGCAGAACTGCCCTCTTACCATCTGGAGCTGGAAATCACCGAAGGCACTGTAATGCAGTCACCGCCACAGGCGATTGAAACCATGAAAAAACTGCGCGCCCGCGGCATTCATCTGGCGATGGATGATTTTGGCACCGGTTATTCTTCGCTGGCTTATCTGAAGCAGTTTCCGCTTAATACGCTGAAAATTGACAAGGCCTTTATTGACGATATGAACAGCGCCCGTGGCCGCAATATGGTGGACACCATTATGACCATTGCGCATAACCTGAACCTTACCGTGGTGGCAGAAGGCGTAGAGCAACAGGAACAACTGGATATGCTGCGCAAACTGCGCTGTGATGTGTTGCAGGGCTATTATTACAGCAAGCCATTAAGTGCTGCTGAGTTTGGCCAGTTCCTGCTGCAGCAAAAACCGCAACGCGCCAGGCTCAGTGCGGTGCCGCTGAGCTAAACCGCTGCCGCCAGATACAACAAAGCCCCGGTGATGGGGCTTTAGTGCTAATCAGCGTCAGTCTCTACATAAGAGAAATCGTCACTGCCATCAGCAATACGTTTTTTACCAAACACTGTATGGAACTTACGCTTTTCAGCCAGGCGCTGTTTGTACTTCAGCCAGGTCTTCTCATAAACCGTCGTGGCGTCTGCCTCGCCTTTACATACCTGAACAAAGCGTGTTTCTTCATCATTCACCGGGGCACGGCTACCCTGCTCCAGTTCCTGCATTGCTATCCCATGTTTCTCCAGCATATTGCCTTCTGCCAGAGTAAAACGCCCGGACCGTGTAAACCCTTTCGGAAAATTACGGTCATCGAAAAAGCGACGGTTAGCGACAAAACTTTGCTGCATCACTTTTTTCCTCTAATCTCGTTGAATATCAAGCCAGCCTGTTTAAACTGTGCGGAGTATGGTTAACAAAAACAGCGCAGTAAAACAAATATTTTTTATCGATACCATAAAATTACTACAGGATTAAATTTGGATACCGAACTGCTTAAAACCTTTATCGAAGTTCAGCGTACCAGGCATTTTGGTAAAGCCGCGGAAAATCTCTATCTCACCCAGTCTGCTGTCAGTTTTCGCATTCGCCAGCTGGAACAACAACTTGGTGTTAACCTGTTCAGCCGCTACCGTAACAATATTCAGCTGACCGCCGCCGGAGAACGTTTATTGCCGCATGCAGAAGCCATGCTGACCGCACTGCAACGCGCCAAACAGGATGTGGCAGTAAGCGCAGAGCAGGCGGTACAGTTGTCTATTGCTGCTACCGCCAATATCTGGGATGCGTTTTTACTGCAGGGCTTTATCAGCATACAGCAGGCATTACCCGGCTTGTCCTGGCGCGCCGAATCACTGGGGCGGGAACAAATCGCCCGCCTGGTGCTGGAGCGGTATCTGGATTTGGCCGTGCTGTTTGATGCCCCTAAAGTGGAAGAAATACAGATCGATAAACTGGGTGATATTCAGTTACTGCCGGTAACGACACAAAGCGGATACAAGGTACACAGCGCTATGTGCCAGCAATATATCCTGGTGGATTGGGGTACGGCGTTTGATATTCAGCATGCACGGCATTTTCCGGATTTACCACCGCCGCAATTACGCACTGGCAGCGCCCGTATTGCGCTGGAACTGATGCAGCAGGCAGGAGGCTCGGCTTACCTGCCCCAGACCATGGTAAGGCCACTGCTGGACGATGGCAGCCTGCACCTGATCACCGATGCACCGGTCATGACCCGGGAGCTGTTTGCCGTATCCCTGCCCAAAGCCGCACACCGGGTTAAAATTGCCGATATTATTGCCCAGTTACGCGCTTTACTGGCCGGCAGCAGTAAACTGCCGCAGTGCAACAAGGGCAAAGTGAACCTGACTTAAGGACGGAACAGCGCACCATTACAGCCGCGTACTTTGCGCAGCAATATGCGTTTATGGCTGTTAAACAGCGGGATCAGCAAGGGGCCGGTGACAACCGCCGCTAAAGCCCAACGCAGTGCTGTCATGCCACTGCGCAGTGCAGCAATATAGACGCCAACAGCAGTTAATAACCAGACCAGTGGTAACAGCAACACCTGACACTCCGGATACAGCCAACAACAAGGCCGGCTATTATAACGCCGGCCAGGCCGCTGTGCTGTTAACTTTTGGTTGTATTTTAGTCATCGGCTGCGCTCAGCCATCCGGATGAAAAGCCTGTTCATGCCAGCACGCCGTAACTATAGCACGCCGTAACTATGCCCCTGCAGACAGCGTTACGGCGCAGCATGTGCTGTTAAGGATAAAACTTTTGCTGCTGCTCTGCCATTTGTACCAGCAGGGCGGCAGGTGCAAAACGGCTGCCAAAACGGCTTTGCAGGTTACGCAACTGTGCCAGCAGGTTAGCTGCGCCGAGCTCGTCGATATAACGGAACGGGCCGCCCAGGAACGGCGGAAAGCCAATACCGAAGATGGCACCGATATCACCATCACGCGCCGAGGCAATAATACCCTCTTCCAGGCAGCGCACGGCTTCGTTCAGCATTTGTACCATGCAGCGGCTGCTGATTTCATCACTGTTCAGCCGTGGTGCCGGCGTGACCGCCAATACCTTATACACGCTGTCATCAACCTGCTTTTTGCCTTTTTTCCCGGTTTTGCCGTAGCGGTAGAAGCCTTTTTCAGTCTTTTTACCCTTACGGCCATCGACCAGCAGTTTGTCAAAAGCCGCCGGGGCAACAAAACGCTCACCCAGCTCGGTGGCCAGTATAGGTGAAATTTTGGCGCCGACATCAATACCCACTTCATCCAGCAAGGTGATCGGGCCGACCGGGAAACCGAATTTCACCAGCGCCTGGTCAATTTTCT
>CAZEGA010000203.1:0-6518 GCA_964511675.1 uncultured Rheinheimera sp. | reverse complement strand
CCACCGGCCAGCAGCGGAAACAGGATCTGCTCTTCTTTCATCATATGGCTTTCCAGCTCCTGGTACATATCATTCAGGTGATCGGCCAGGCCTGCCGGGCAGTCCGGATCGGCAGCGTGTACATGTTCTACCCGCCGCGCCAGCCGGGCAAGCTCGGGCAGTTGCTGGCGATGGCGCTGGTGAAAGCGTACTAATATATGCTCTATCAGCTGTTTTACCGGCACGGCCCGCCAGTCGGTATGTTCGCCCGGCTGCTGCTGCCGCGCCGCCAGCGCTTGCAGCACATCCTGTTGCGGCAGGCCTTTTTTGGCCAACGCCTCGCCCAGGCTCTGCTGGCCCGCGCAGCAGAAATCCAGTTTGTACTGATGAAATACCGCAGTGGCACCGGCGACAGAGGTGGCAATATGGCCTAAAGACTGATCTAGTAACGACGTATCGGCTAACAACATAGTAACTCCTGCATAGGTAACGGAATATTTCGCGTAAGGCTCGCGGTTACAGCTAAATGGCAAGAGTCAGGCCAAAACTACCTCCTTTGATTTATATAGCTTTATTGACAGCCATGGTACATTAAACCCAGTTAATTCCGGGTAAATACCACCCAGGGGTAAAAAATACCATGCTACAGGAAAGTCTAATCGCCGATTTAGTCACCGAGTTGCCCGCTGCTGTGCGCCTGCAGCGGCTGGTGAGTACGCTGCACAGCCATTTTGCCTGTGGTGCCGTTGGCCTGCTGCGTTTAGAGCACGATGTGCTAAAACCGGTGGCGTTACACGGGCTGGCACGCGAGGCACAGGGCCGGCGGTTTATGGTGGCGCAGCATCCACGGCTGGCGGCTATTTTAGCCAGCCGTAACCCGGTGCGGTTTGACCCCGGCTCAGAGTTGCCAGATCCTTACGATGGCTTGCTGGCGGAGCAGCCGGGCCAGGCGTTGCCGGTGCACGACTGTATGGGCATAGCCCTTTATATTGAAGGCCGTTGCTGGGGCGTGCTGACCCTGGACGCCCTGCAGGCCGGCAGTTTTTCCCCGGCCGCCGTATACGAGCTGCAGCGCTACAGCCTGCTGGTAGAGGCCGCAGTACGGATGACAGAGCTGGAGCAGGCCAACCGCGCCTTACGGTTGAATTATCAGGCCAACGAAGCGCAGTTTGAACCGGTGGCGAAACAACGCTATGAGCTGATCGGGCAAAGTGCGGTCTTGCAGCAAATTCTGCAGGAGCTGACAGTAGTGGCCAATTCAGATCTGCCGGTGCTGCTGTTGGGTGAAACCGGTGTCGGCAAGGAGCTGTTTGCCCGTCATCTGCACCGCTGCTCGGCACGCGCCGCAGCGCCGATGAGCTATGTAAACTGTGCGGCGCTGCCGGAAAGCCTGGCCGAAAGCGAGTTGTTCGGCCATAGCAAGGGCGCGTTTTCCGGCGCGCACAGCGAACGGGCCGGCCGGTTTGAGGCGGCCGATGGCGGCACTTTATTTTTAGATGAAGTGGGCGAGCTGCCGCAGGCCGTACAGGCTAAACTGCTGCGGGTGCTGCAAAACGGCGAAATACAACGACTGGGCAGCGATAAACTGCGCCAGGTTAATGTCCGCATTGTGGCTGCCACCAACCGTGATTTACAGCAACAGGTAAAAAACGGCGAGTTTCGCGCCGATCTATATCACCGCTTGTCGGTGTACCCGCTGCCGATCCCGCCACTGCGCGAACGGCCGGATGATATACCGCTGCTGGCCGGGCACTTTCTTGAACTGAACCGCAGCAGGCTGGGGTTGCGGGCGCTGCGGTTATCGTCTGATGCTGAACTGGCACTGCTCAGTTATGACTGGCCGGGCAATGTGCGTGAGCTGGAGCATGTGATAAGCCGGGCCGCAATCAAGGCATTAAGCCAGGGCGTTGCGCGTACCGATATAGTCACGCTGGGGGCAGAACTGCTGGATATCAGCAGTACGGTGGCGGCCGTGCTGCATACGCAGGCTATGTTACCGCTGCAGCAGGACAGCATTACACTAAAACAGGCGGTGGCGCAGTTGCAGCGCAATATGATTAAACAGGCGTTGGCGCAGCAGGGAGGCAGTTGGTCACAGGCGGCACGGCAGCTGGAGCTGGACCCGAGCAACCTGCATAAACTGGCGCAGCGGCTGGGATTAAAATAAGTTGAGGACGGCAAATGACTAAACCACTTAGTGCCGCACAGGCCATGCGTTACAGCCGCCAGCTGATGCTGCCGGCCATGGATTTTCGCGGCCAGGAAGCGCTGCTGGCAAGCGCAGTGCTGCTGGTCGGCATGGGCGGGCTGGGTTGTGCCGCCGCGCCTTATCTGGTCGCCAGTGGCGTTGGCAGCATTACGCTGGCAGATGATGACAATATTGACCGCAGTAACCTGCAGCGGCAGATTTTATTTCGTGAGGCTGATATTGGCTTATCTAAAGCGGAACAGGCTGCGGCGCGTTTGCGTGAACTAAACAGTGAAATCAGTATTAGTGCGCTAAATCAGCGGCTGACCGACACAGAACTGGCGGCATTGCTGCCGCAGTTTAATCTGGTACTGGATTGCTCTGACAACCTTGCCACCCGCAATGCCATTAATGCGGCCTGTGTTAAGGCCAAAGTGCCGCTGGTGTCCGGTGCCGCTATCCGCTTTGAAGGCCAGGTCGCCAGCTTTAGTATGCAGGGTGAGGATGCCTGTTATCACTGTTTAAGCCAGCTGTTTGGTGAGCAGCAGTTAAGCTGTATGGAAGCTGGTATTTTATCGCCGGTGGTCGGCGTTATTGGTGCCATGCAGGCACTGGAAGCGGTGAAAATACTCGCCGCTGTCGGCACGCCGCTGTACGGCCGGTTGCAGTTATTCGATGCGCTGCATAGCCAGTGGCGTAGTTTTAAACTGACGAAAGATACTAAATGCCCGGTTTGTGGTTAGACGCCTGGATTTTATATCATGCCAGGAGATGGCTTGTACTGTTCCGGATGTCAGCTCAGTTGCGCTGTTATCCACTAATGTTTGCCCGGCTGCATCAGAATTGTCATCCTGTTGTTGTTCCAGACTGATAATTAAAGCATGGGCCAATAGAGCCCGCTCATTAGCAGACAGTGCTTTACTGCCTTTCAGTACTTGTTCAAAAGTTGTGGTCATCGTGGCTGTCCTAAACGGAACATCTGAGAATGACTCTAACAGGGCGAACGGCTAACGACCATCTGCTGTCGGAATGAGTTACGGCAGAATATCACTATGTACCAGCTGCAATAATTTGTAGGCATCACTCAGGTTGCAGTGTTCGTGGTCGCGTTTTTTATAGCCGAGCGATGTCAGTTCAATATGCCAGGTGGGCGCTACGTTTACTGTGGCCAGTGTCTGTTTAACACAGTTTAGCGGGCAGCCGTCTACCGCCAGTATGGGGCGGCCGGATTGTGCCACTTTAACCAGTTGTTTCACCTGGCCGCCGACACCGGCAATACAGGACATTTGCGCCGTGCCCTCGCGGTCCAGCACCACGGCGAGATCGTTGGCCAGTTGGGCTACGTTAGAGCAACCGGAGCAGGCATACACCAGTGGTTTGTCGTTGTAATCTGTGCTCATACCGGGTTCCGTCATTGTCAGACTGTTTACCCAGTGTAAAAGTCATAGCAGGCTGTGGTTTGATATATATCAAAGCCAGCGTGCAGTTACCTCTTCAGGGGTAAAGCTGTTGAACAAGATGCAGGAGGAAGTCAGGGTTATATAGCAACGGTTGCAACTCCCGCTATGCTCGCCACAGCAACTCGCCCTACTGCCTGCGGCAGGGCTCAGACACTCTGTGGCTGCGCTATCGGGATTCCAACCTGGCTTTGGCAGTCCTCAGGAGATCTTCGCAGTGGCGGTAGTGTCGTGTTAACCCGGCCGGCCATCTGGCCTGGGGGTGGTCAGCACCGGGAAGTACACCAGCACATACAGGGTATACGCCAGCACCCAGCCGCCTACGCCTAACCACAGCCACTGCATGGTCTGGGCCGGCCACAGCCAGATCAGTACAGTGCGGCTGATGGCTGCCGCCAGCACCAGCAGAAACGCCAGCGACATGATGGCATGTGGTTTTAACACGCGGCCGCTGTGGCCCAGCGACACCCGCGCCATCATGCTTAAAATCATACTGCCCATGGCACCGGCCGTTAAGGTGTGCAGCGCCACACTGTTACTGATATTTACCCCGGCGTAGCGGGCGCTGTACAGGGCTAACCCCAGCGGTATACACCAGTATGCCAGATGCAGCGACCATAGCAGCGGCACTTTAACCGTGAGCCAGATTTTCCAGCGCAGGCAGCGCAGGGCGCTAAGCAGGGCCGCTACGGCAAATAAACATGCCAGTGCGGCGCGATCCAGCCACAGTACGGGCTCCACTTTTTTAGTCTGGGTGCCGTTGGCGGTAAACATCGGCAGCACGCGGCCGCCAACTACCGCCATCAGCAGGGTAACCAGCCATACCGCATTCTGGCTGCCCAGCTGAATAAAGTCATAGCGGTTGTATGCCACGCCGATATACATCAGCGCATTACAGGCCGTAAGCAGTAACAGTACCGGCACAAAAAACAGGTTACGGTTTTGCCCCACCTGCAGCAGCGGCCGGGCCAGCAGGTAGGCACACACCGGTAAAAAGCTTAAATCCACCGCTGCCACCAGATACAGCGGTAACTCCTGGCCAAACAGCAACAGCAGCCGGCCGCTGAGCCACAGCAGGCTGATAATGAGCAGGCTGTTGCCATGCGGTGCGCGCAGGCCGGTCCAGTTTTGTACTGCCGTAAGCAAAAAGCCAATCACGATGGCGCTGACAAAGCCAAACAGCATTTCATGGCTGTGCCAGAACAACACATTGGCAAAGGGGCTAAGCTGAATATGGCCGGCCAGTGCCAGGCCCCACAGCAGCATGGCAATGGCGCTGAAAGCGGCACCGAATAAAAACATTGGCCTAAAGGCCTGGCGCAGCAGTGGCAGCAGTTTTTGCTCGGTGGCCAGATCGGTAATTTGCATCTAGGTATCCTCGTTCAGCAGAAAATTGTCAGCGCGCGCCGCCGCCAGCTGTTGCTGGTATTGCGCCGCCTGGTTGGCAAAAAACATCGTGATCATACACAGTGCCAGCACGCCGTATAAGATCATAAAGCAACCTGTCACTATACCCAGTATATCCTGCGCTATACCAAACAGCACCGGCAGCGTGCAGCCGCCCAGGGCACCAATAGCGGCGACAAAGCCACCGGCGCTGCCCATATGGTGCGGGTAATAATCGTGGATCACCTTATACACACTGGCGCGGCCAAAGCCCTGCGCTACGCCGATAATAAAAATCAGCAGGGTAAACCACCAGACATTCATGGCAATTTCCAGCTGCACGTCTTTTTCCAGGCCGTGGATAATCAAGGTGGTAGGCGGGTAGCTTAAAAAAAACAGGCAGACAAGACAGACCCAGAATACGCTCCAGTTAACGGCGCGGCCACCGTAGCGGTCGGCAAACCAGCCGCCCAGTGCCCGCACCATGCTTGAGGTGGCAACAAAAAACAGCGTAAACGCCATGGCTTGTTGCGGGGGCATGTCGTATGCCTGCATATAGTATTGTGGCAGCCACAGCAGCAGCGCTAAAAAGCTGCCAAACACAAAGTAGTAATACAAGGAAAAGCGCCAGATGCGCGCATCGGTTGCCAGCATACGCAGGCTGAGCGGTGCGGCTTGAGTAGACGCCTGAACCGGTTCAGCCGGTGACAATAGGGCAAACAGCAGCGTGATCAGCAACATACCTGCTGCATACAAGGGGCCTGTCCAGTAGCCGCCAGGCAGTTGGGCTGTCAGCGGCACCAGCACAAAGGTGATGGCAACGCCGGCATTGCCCACGCCAAATAACCCCAGCGCCCGGCCCTGGCGGCTGGAGGCAAACCAGGCGCTGACATAACGCACACCAAAGGTAAAAGATACGCCACTGATGCCAAACCACAGCCCCAGCCATAAATAACCGCTGTAGCTGTCTACCTGCGGCAGCAGTAACAGCGCCGGTATCACGGCCAGCATCTGGTACAGCCATAAGCGGCGGGCGCTGGTGCGATCGGCCAGCATACCCAGCGGTATACGCAGTACGGCACCGCTTAAAATGGGAGCTGCCAGCAGTATGCCGTATTCGGTAGCACTGAGCGCCAGTTGTTGCTGCAGTTGTATGCCCATTACGGCGTACAGGGTCCAGACCGAAAAGCAGGCCGCAAACGCCAGCGTGGCCAGCAATAAAGCCCGGTTTGCGCCAGGCAGCGTGGCCTGTGCCAGCGTGGTTGGGGCAAGGTGCACCATAGCAAAAAAATCCGCGTTATCTTCTTACTGTGTAGTGTAACGCCCGCGCGCCGTATTGCCGCAGCAAAGAGGGTGTACCTCTGACGCGCCGGCTGCGGCAGGGCGGGTTTGGTTGTTATACCAAAATGGGTAGCAGGTGCTGAAGTGTTGTGTCGTGGCGGCGGCTGCCGTTCTACCTATAAAGTGGTATCTGACTGTTTTATCTTAAAAAGTTGCCTGTTTCGCTT
>CAZEGA010000202.1:0-6528 GCA_964511675.1 uncultured Rheinheimera sp. | reverse complement strand
AAAAGAATATGGTGGTCTGGAATTCTCTGCCTATGCCCAGTCCTGCGTACTGCAAAAGCTGACCAGCAAAAGCATGGTGTTATCCAGTATCGTTGGCGTGCCTAACTCGTTAGGCCCGGGTGAACTGCTGCAGCACTATGGTACTGATGAACAGAAACAACATTATTTACCACGGCTGGCCAAAGGCCTGGAAGTACCCTGCTTCGCGCTGACCAGCCCGGAAGCCGGCTCAGATGCCGGTGCTATTCCCGATACCGGCATTATTTGTAAAGGCCAGTGGGAAGGCAAAGAAGTCATTGGTATGCGCCTGACCTGGAACAAGCGTTATATTACGCTGGCCCCTATCGCTACGGTATTAGGCTTAGCCTTTAAACTGTACGATCCGGAAAAACTGTTAGGGGATAAAGAAGAGCTGGGTATTACCTGTGCACTTATTCCGGTTACCACACCGGGGGTGAAAATCGGCCGCCGCCACTTTCCGCTGAATGTACCGTTCCAGAATGGCCCGACCCAGGGTGAGAACATCTTTGTACCGCTGGATTATATTATCGGTGGCGCCAAAATGGCCGGCCAGGGCTGGCGTATGCTGGTGGAATGTTTATCGGTTGGCCGCGCCATTACGCTGCCGTCAAACAGTACCGGTGGTATCAAGGCCGTCGCCATGGCAACCGGTGCCTATGCCCGTATCCGCCGCCAGTTCAAACTGCCTATCGGTAAAATGGAAGGCGTCGAAGAGGCCATGGCACGTATCGGCGGCTATGCCTATATGGCCGATGCGTCAACGACGATGTCGGTTGGTTCTATCGACTTAGGCGAAAAACCATCGGTTATCTCCGCCATTACCAAGTACCATATGACCGAGCGCATGCGTCAGGCCATTATCGATGCTATGGATATCCACGGCGGTAAGGGCATTTGTATGGGGCCGAATAACTACCTGGCCCGTGGTTATCAGGGCGCACCTGTAGCCATTACGGTAGAAGGCGCCAATATTTTAACCCGTAATATGATTATTTACGGCCAGGGCGCTATCCGCTGCCATCCTTATGTGCTGGCAGAGTTACAGGCTGCCCAACTGGACGATCAGGGCGCAGCCGTTACTGCCTTTGACAAAGCGCTGTTTGGCCATATCGGTTTTGCTATCAGTAACTTTTTCCGTACCTTCTGGTTATCGTTAAGCGGCGGTGTTTTCAGCAGTACGCCGTTTAATGACGCTACCGCCAGATACTACAAACAGATGAACCGCTTTAGCGCGGCATTAGCCCTGATGTCTGATGTGGCTATGGGCACTTTAGGCGGCGATCTGAAACGGCGTGAGCGGATATCGGCCCGGCTGGGTGATATTTTAAGTATGCTGTACCTGACTTCGGCCGTGTTGAAACGCTATAACGACGAAGGCCGTAAGCTTGATGATTTACCACTGGTACAATGGGCCTGTGAAGATAACCTGGCCAAAGCCCAGCTGGCGCTGAACGAGCTGTTTGATAACTTCCCGAACCGTATAGTGGGTGTGATGTTAAAACGCGTAGTGTTTCCTTTTGGCCGTACGCTGCGTAAAGCTTCTGACGTGGTGGAGCATCAGGTTGCCCGCATTATGCAAACCCCGGGCGAAGCCCGTTCACGTTTGGGCCACCACCTGTACCTGAAAAACGAGCCATTAAACCAGCTTGGCCTGATGGAGCAGGCACTGGCAGATATTCTGGCGGCCGAACCTGTGTTTGATAAAGTGGCGCATGCTGCCGGTAAACGCCTGCCGTTCTTCCGCCTGAATGAAGTGGCTGCTTTAGGTTTAGAGCTGAACGTCATCAGCGAAGCTGAAGCACAGCAGCTACGGGTTGCCGAACAAGGCCGCTTATTCGCCATTAATGTGGATGATTTTGAACCGGAATATCTGGCGGCAGATAAAACCTTGCGCCAGCAAGGCGCCGGGGCCGTAGAAAAAGATCAGGCAGCCTGAGCCTTTAACTGTTAAAACGCCGGCATTAATGCCGGCGTTTTTTATTGGGACGGGAATGGCTCAGTCAAAACCGGCAACCCATTCTGCAGAGCAGCTTAATGTTGCCTGCTGGCAGATTTTGTACGTTACTGTCGCAGCTTCAGAGCGGAAATTATCATTAATACGCCCCGGCACAGCAAGATCATGTATCGCTTCATTGTCACGATACAGGGTTAATCCGGTTGTATTACTACTCCAGTTCAGTTGCACCAGGCTCATACCAAAGCGCGAGCGCACAGTACGTAACACGTCCAGGGTTACATCCAGCACCGGCACAGCCCCCGGCAGATTGAATGACACCAGCACCGGATCATGATCTGATGAGCGGTAGGCATCAGCCGCATAGTAATCCAGTTGCTGCTGCCCTGATTTAAACTCAACATTGTAATCCAGTGCTATCGGCTCATCGGCATTGATATTCCACTTGGTGGCATCTGCCAGATACTGCAGTGCCATATCGTTAAGCAAGGCATGATCCAATGAACCAGACAGGCCGGAGAACACATAACCATGGCCTGATTTACCCAGAGCATCGAATACGTTCAGATACCCCGCCTGTGCCAGTGTGGTGATGGGATCTTCCTTGGCATAAGCGTTTAAGTCGCCAATCACCAGGGCCGGAATAGCGGCAAAGTGCTGCCCGGCAAAAATACCTATGGCCTGTGCCGCACGGGTACGGCTCAGGTTACAGTTGCCCTGGCCATCTCCGGTATCCGGATCGGCAGCACCACAGGCAGAGCCTTTGGATTTTAAGTGATTCACCATCACGGCAAACTCAGCGCCATTTTCCAGCAGGCTAAAACGCTGTGCCAGCATAGGCCGGTTGCGGCTGTCATCGAACAAGGCCACCCCCTGTCCGTCTTTGGCAGAATTGGCCGAATCGAGGATCTGCAGGTCTGCTGCTGGCAGCACCACATCACTGCGGTAAATTAAACCAACGCTAATTTCATCAGTGCCTACCGGGCCACCTGCATCAACATATTGCCAACTGCTGTTGCCAGAAGCTGTACGCAGGCCCTGCACCAGATCGGCGATAGCCGATGTTGCGGCATAACCATCATTTTCAATTTCCATCAGGCCGATAACGCTGACATCCATCGCCACCATTGCCGACAGAATTTTCGCCCGCTGCCGTTCAAACTCCAATGCGGTATTGGCACCACGCGCGGTCGGGAAGCCGCCGCCCAGCCCATTACCGTTAAAATAGTTCAGCACGTTAAAGCTGGCTACCTTAACATTGCCACCTGCAGCCAGCTCAGGCGCTGCAGTACGCGGATTGGTATGAATAAAGTTCACACTCTGGCTTGGCATAATGCGGTACTCATTAAAGGCGTAATGTACAGTACCGGTAAGATTAAGCACGGTATCACCACTGCGAACTGTATTGGCAGCCGACAAGCCCCCTGTGGGATAAGGCACGCTAGCCGGGTTTTGCACTGTGCTGGCATCGTCCAGCACTATTTTGTTCAGCGCATGCTGGGCATCCAGCGCAATAGCATCCGCTCCCGGCGCCACAACCTGGGTCGGGGTATAACGGCGGCCATTGGCCAGCGTCAGCTCGCCATAACGTCCCAGCGTATAGGTGTCATTTACCGTTAACGGCTGGCTGAAACGCACCAGCATACCTTCTACCGCTTCCAGCTCAGTTAAATCCGTTACCGGTAAACTGATTTCTGTTGGCGCCGGTAAAGCACTGCTGCCGCAATCGAGCGTGGCACTGATATTACTGAGCTGGGTCTGGCTAAAATACTCGCCGACAGTGCCCTGTAAACGCACGCGCTGGCCGACTGCAACAGTGATATCAGCCGAACCGGTATACACAAAAACCCCTTCCGAGGTCGCCGGATCACTGTCCTGTTCAGCCCCTACCGCCTGAATGTTGTAACCCTGCAGTCCTGGTAAAGTATGGGTAACAACCGCTTCTACCTGCACTAGCTGCCCCAGCAACGGGCTTACCATACCGCTGCCCTGTATAGCCGAGATAGCCGTGGCTGGCTCACCGCAACTTAGTACCGGTTCAGGTTCCGGCTCAGGATCTGGTCCGCCCGGTTCACCGCCCTCACCATTAAATAAGCCGAGATCATCAAAACTGTTAACCGGAAAACCATCCCACTCAACTGCCGGCTCAAACACATCAAACGGGTTTGTATCGTAGATCACCGCCTTACGGCGTAAGGTTCTGTCAAGCGTTGCCGTAGCACCACTGCCCCAGGCTGTACCGGGGTTAAAACCTACCTGGCCGAATGAATCAACCACAATACCGTCTTTACGCAAGGTTATTGCATCATTACCATTCCAGGACGCATTGCCTGACAACTGATTGGCTAAGGCTTTAAGCTCGTCCACCGCACTGGTGTGAACATACACAAAAGTGCCGTTTGCAGGTACAGTGCCATTTAACGTAGTCGTGTTAGTTGCCGTTGACGCCCCGTTAGCAAAAACCTGTATGGTATAGCCTGACAACAAAATGTCGCTGTCAGTAGGGTTATACAGCTCAAGTGCCTTATTATTACCGGAGCCTTCTATATATTCGGAAATAAATAACCCGGCACTGACGGCCGGCGCCAGTAACATGGCGATAGTTGCTGATAATGCCCTGATTTTCATTTGTGCTCCGTGGAAATGTGATTAAAGACAAGCGAATATAAAGCGCTTTTATGGCAAATTCATTAACTTTACCGGCAAATTTCAGACTATTTTAATACATATTAATGTCAATAATTTTTACACATAAATAACCAACTGCTGTATCTAACCCAGCCAGGCCAACCAGACGTAAAGCCATCTAAATTTAAGCGCCACACTTCCATCTGCGGCCAGGATCAGGTTTACTGTGTCCAACCACAAAATAAAGGAGTCAGATATGTTTAAGGTAAATCAGTATTTTGCTGGCAAGGTGGCGTCTATCGCATTTCAGGGTGAGCAGTTACCGGCCACAGTTGGCGTAATGGCGCCGGGTGAATATGAATTTGCTACCAGCCAGCATGAAGTGATGACAATAATCAGCGGCGCGTTAACTGTATTGCTGCCCGGTGCTAATGGCTGGCAAACCTTCAGCCGCGGCCAGCAGTTTGAAGTACCGGCCAACAGCAAGTTTCAGTTGCAGGTCGCCGTAGATACCGCGTACCTTTGCACCTATGCCTGATGTTGTAACAAGGAACCACCATGCGTGGAATGCGCTCTGCCGCCAAACAATCTGAGTCCAATAAACGGCCGGAAGCGGCCAACCTGCAACAAACACTGGCGATGTTATGGCCGTATTTATGGCAGTTTAAATACCGGGTATTACTGGCACTGCTGGCGTTGATTGCTGCCAAAGCCGCGGTGCTGTTAATGCCGCTGGCACTGAAATACATTGTCGATGCGCTGGACAGTGGCCAGCATAGCCTGTTGCTGGTGCCTGCAGCTTTACTGCTGTTATACGGCGGCCTGCGCTTTGCCAGTGTGTTTTTTGGTGAAGTACGCGATGCCCTGTTTGGCCGGGTGACCGAGCATGCCATGCGCCAGCTGGGCCTTAGAGTATTTCAGCATCTGCACAGCCTGGAACTGGCGTTTCATCTGGATCGGCAAACCGGCGGTATCAGCCGCGATATTGAGCGCGGCAGCAATGGCTTAAGTTTCTTAATGCGCTTTTTAATGTTTAATATCGCGCCTACTTTGTTTGAAATTCTCGCCGTGGCACTGATCTTTGCCACCCTGTTCTCACCGTTATATGCCGTGGTGACGGTACTGGCCGTAGGGGTATATATCTTTTTTACCGTAGTGATTACCGAATGGCGCAATAAATACACCCGAGAGGCTAATCAGGCCGATAACACCACCAACAGCCGCGCCATTGACAGCCTGCTGAACTACGAAACGGTAAAATATTTTAATAACGAGCAATACGAAGCAAAAACCTACGACAGCTTTCTGGCCAAGTGGGAACAGGCGCGGCTGAAAAACCGGCTTAGCCTGCTGGCACTAAACTCCGGCCAGGCACTGATTATCGCCGCAGCTATTACCGCCTTAATGTGGCTGGCTGCCAGCGAGGTGGTAAGCGGTACACTGACACTGGGCGATCTGGTGATGGTAAACGCTTATATGATCCAGCTGTTTTTACCGCTGAATTTTTTAGGCTTTGTTTACCGTGAAATTCGCCGCGCGTTAACCGATCTGGAAAATATGCTCGGCCTGTTAAAACGGGCACCGCGTATTACCGATACGCCGGATGCCACACCCCTGCAGTTAACCCAGGGCAGCATCAGCTTTAATCAGGTCGATTTTGCTTATCAGCCCGAACGGCCTATTCTGCAGCAACTCAGTTTTACTGTACCAACTGGCAGCAAGGTGGCGATTGTCGGCGCCAGCGGTGCCGGTAAAAGCACTATCGCCCGGCTGCTGTATCGCTTTTACAGCTTAACCGGCGGCAGTATTGCTATTGACGGCCAGGATATCAGCCGGGTGACGCTGGACAGCCTGCGCCGCACTATCGCCATAGTGCCGCAGGATACGGTGCTGTTTAACAGCAGTATCCGCGACAATATCCGTTA
>CAZEGA010000201.1:0-6547 GCA_964511675.1 uncultured Rheinheimera sp. | reverse complement strand
ATGCTGCGCTACGAAATGCTGATCCTGGTCAGCAGTTCCGGCACAGACCGCTTACGCTACCTGCCACGCTTCAGCGAAGCCGTTAAGGGCTATGCCAGCAGCGTATCGCGCGCCAATAACTGGGGCATCAGCTACGAAGAAAATGGCATGACCCAGCTGCTGACCCACTATTACCAAGCCGTGAATGCCGGTGGTAGCGCTGTTGAACAGACCCTGCTGCAACATCCGCAGATCATCAGCAACCTGGCTGACGTTGTACTGGATGAGGGCTTGTGGCTGGTAGGCCACACCAGGGAATACCAGTGGAGTGATGCCATTACCGAACTTGGCCGGATGCTGAAGTTTGGCGGCAGCATAGCCGACAGCGTGCGCCCTGTGCTGCAGCAGATCCTCAGCAGTTACAGCTTTGGTGGCACCGGCTCCAACGGCTGGGTCAATGCCCAGAGCATGGTAACGTTCTACGACAGCGCCAATTGCCATTTATATGGCAATGCCTGCAGCTTTGACTTGCAGCAGGCGGTGTTATCCGGCCAGCATACCTGTGGCAGCAGCCTGAAAGTGCGTTATCAGCCGCCGATCAGCAGCGGCAACCTGCAGCAGATCTGTACCGATCTGGCGCAGCAAGAGCAGCATTTTCATACGCTGTTCGGCACCAGCCCCGACACTGCGGTTGCCAATGACAATAATACCGATCTGGAAGTGGTGATCTTCCGCTCTTCTGCCGAATATCAGCACTATGCCGGTACTTTCTTCAATATCAGCACCAATAACGGCGGTATGTATCTGGAAGGCACGCCGTCTGATCCGGCTAACCAGGCGCGCTTTATTGCCTATCAGGCCACCTGGCTGCAACCGGATTTTGTCGTATGGAATTTAGAACACGAATATGTGCACTATCTGGATGGCCGCTTTAACCAGTGGGGCGCGTTCAGCGACCAGCCTGCCAATACCGTATGGTGGAGCGAAGGCCTGGCCGAGTACCTGTCACAACCGGAGCATAACCCGAATGCACTGGCGGTTGCGGCCAGTAAAAGCTATCAGCTGAGCGAGCTGTTTCAAACCACGTACAACAATGGTGACACCGCCCGGGTGTATTACTGGGGCTACCTTGCCACTCGCTTTATGTTTGAACAGCAGCGCCATGAAATCGACAACAGCCTGCTGCCCAGCATGCGGGCGGCCAAATATGCTGTCTCTGACAGTCCCTGCCTGTTTGCCTGGGGCTGGCGTACCAAACCTGAAGCTATCGCCAACAACTGGCTGTGGTTATACGACGACAGCGAATGGTCCAGCGGTTACTGGGTCTGGACCTGCGGCCAGCAGCAGGCAGAGCAAACCCCGCTACCGGAATACACCCCTTATGCCGACATTCTGGCCGGCTGGGGCAGCAGTTTTGATGCCGCCTTTCATAGCTGGCTGGATTGCCTGGTAGCCGGTAACGGGGTCTGCAGCAGCAACCAATATCACCCGGCAGATCTGGATCTGAACGGTGTGATCGATCAGCGTGACATAGATCTGTTTAACCAGCTGCTGCGCCAGGGGGCTGAGCTTGGCGCCGAGTATGACTTTAACGGCGACAGCAGTGTTGATCAGCGGGACATCAGGGCCATGATGCAGCTGTGTACTTTGCCCCGCTGTGCGCTAAGCCAATAACTTATCATAAAGGAGAATATCGTGAAAAAACTGTTTGTTACCCTAAGCTGCACCCTGTTACTGCTGAGCAGTTACCACAGCCAGGCCGCCCTGATCTGGCTGGAGCCAGAGCAAACGACCTACCAGGTTGGCGACACCATTACCGTAGAGCTAAAAGTCAGTGGCTTTGATGAACTGCTGGGGGGCTTTTTTGCCGAACTGCTGTATTCGCCATTGCAGCTGATGCTGCAAAGCTGGCAGTTTGGCCAGGGCTTTGATGATGGCCTGGGCTCGTACCAGTGGCACAGCCACGACGCAGTAGCGGGTATATTGCAACTGGATGATTATGCCGATTTTTCAGCTGACACGGCCGTGCTCTTCGCCCAACAGGGCAGCACCTTTTCGCTGGTCAGGCTGAGTTTTACCGCCCTGACCGCCGGCCAGTTCAGCTTAGGGCTGGCAGAGTCCGGTACAGGGCTGCTCAGCTTCAGTAATCACTACCTGCCGTTATCACTGCAGGGCACAAGTATTAATGTGGTTAATCCGGCGCAAGTCCCGTTGCCGGCCACAGCACTGCTATTTGCCAGTGGCCTGTTAATGCTGTCACGCCAGCGCCAAAAAGCCAAAGGCTAAACCCGCCGCAGCCCTGCCTGCTATTGGCGGGGCTGCTTATCCGTTAGGCTTCCTGTTTTCTGACCAGGGCGATAATTTCGGCAGCCGCATGCAGAATATGGTCGCGCAGCAACTGGCAGGCCGCGTCAGCATCACGTTTACGGCATAACTGTAACAATTTCGCGTGTTCCGGCTCCGACTTTTTCACCCCGCCGGCCAGCATTAAATGCACCCGGATATAGCGGTCAGAGTTAGAGTTCAGGTTCTGTACTATTTCATAAGTCAGCTGCCGGTTTGCCGCGCGGTACAAACTGAGGTGAAAACGGGTATTCAGCTCACTCCAGTTACCGGACGATGCTTCATGCTGGTAGGCATCGTGCATTTGTTGCAGCAACTGCTCACTTTGTGCCAGTTCGGCCTCAGTCAGCCGTGGTATTGCCAGGCGCAGCAGTTCGCACTCCAGCAGGGCTCTTAGCTCAAACAGCTCAGTCACCTGCTCTGACGACAACTTGGTTGCCGTGGCACCTTTATGCGCCTCGAACTCAACCAGGCCTTCGGCTTCCAGTTGCAGCAGCGCTTCGCGGATTGGAATGCGGCTGACATTCAGCTCCTCGGCCAATGCCGCCTGCCGCAGTGGCTCACCTGCTTTAATGGCTCCGGTCAGGATTTTTTCGCGGATGGCTTCCACCACTACCTGGGTACGGGTTTTATATTCAATAACCATAATATTGTTAACTCATGTGAACTTGGTATTCAGTATACCAAATAATTTCCACTCTGTAGCAATCACTTAGCTCAGCCCAACTGCCGGCTATTGCATATATTGCAAATTTTGAATATTGTATACAAAAATCACAGGAAGATGGCTTATGCGCACAGCAAAACTACGGCAACATATGGCGGCTCTGGATTATCAGGCAGTACTGCTCACAGAGCCTTATAATATCCGCTACTTATCCGGCTTCACCGGCTCTGCGGCCAGTCTGCTGCTCAGCCAGCAACAACAGTACCTGATCACCGACTATCGCTATACCGAACAGGCCGCTGCTGAATGTCCGGCATTTCAGATCATCTGCCGTGACCGTTCGCGCCAGAGTTTGGGCCAGTGCATCAGCGAACTGCTGCACGGCACCGGTATCAGCGTGCTGCATCTGGAATACCAGCACCTGCCGGTCAGCCAGTTTTTGCAGTTACAGCAACAGCTGCCCTGCCAGCTGGCGCCTGGCATTAACCTGACAGAGCAGTTGCGGGCCTGTAAAGATGCCACTGAGCTTGGCTATGTGCGCCAGGCAGTGGCGATTGCCGAGCAGGCCCTGGCCTGGCTGCTGCCGCAGATCCGCCCCGGCATGACCGAAGCAACCGCCGCCGCCCTGCTGGAACAAAAACTGTTTGCCCTGGGCGCACAGGCACTGGCGTTTCCGACCATTTTACTGTCAGGCCCACGCTCGGCACTGCCGCATGGCAAACCCGGTGAGCGCCAGCTGCAGCACGGCGACTGGTTATTGATCGACTTTGGCGCAGAGGTGCAGGGTTATCGTTCTGATATCACCCGCACTTTTGTGATAGGTGCGGCCACCACAGCCCAACGCGATTTTTACCAGACGGTATTGCAGGCGCAGCAGGCAGCCCTGCAACTGGCCGGCCCCGGCATTAGCGGGCACCAGCTTAATCAGGCCGCCAGCGCGGTATTGCACGCATCCCCTTATGCCGAATATGCCGGCGAAGGACTGGGCCACGGTGTTGGCCTGGTACTGCATGAATACCCGCTGCTGCGTGCCGGCTGTGATGTGCTGTTACAACCCGGCATGGTGGTTACCATAGAGCCGGGCCTGTATCAGCCCGGTTTTGGCGGTGTGCGTATTGAAGACGATATTCTGATCACCGACAGCGGCTTTGAACTGCTTAGCCAAAGCCCGAAGCAACTTAGCATTTTAGGCGCCTGAACAGCGCCGTAGTGTTATTGCGGCGCTGTACTGAGCCGGTTCCAGTCGGTTGTCGGCTGTTGTTTTAAATGACGCAGGAAAAAGTCAAACTGCCGGCGCTGTATATAACGGATGGGGCCGGTTGAGCGCCCGACACTGTGCCCGCCGCCCGGCACGATCAGTAAATCAAAATCCTTACCGGCCCGGATCAGCGCATCCACCAGTTGCATGGTCGAGGCCGGATCAACATTGCTGTCCTGCTCGCCATTAATAAGCAACAGCCGGCCCTGCAGCAGGTGAGCCTGCTCCACCACAGACGATGCCGCATATTGCGGCCCGACCGGATAGCCCAGCCACTGTTCATTCCAGCTGATTTTATCCATCCGGTTATCGTAACAACCTGCATAGGCTACACCAACCTTATAAAACTGCGGGTGCAACAACAGCGCGGCAACGGTACTTTGCCCACCGGCCGAGGCACCATAAATGCCCATGCCGCCGTCTATGCTGTACCAGGGAAACTGCTTAGCCGCTGCCTGATGCCACAAAATACGGTCAGGAAAGCCTGAATCCACCAGATCCTGCCAGGCGATATCATGAAAGGCTTTAGAGCGGTTAGCGGTGCCCATACCATCAATTTGCACCACAATAAAACCCAGATCTGCCAGCGCCTGCATACCAATCACTTTATCGCCGCCGGCATGGAAACCAAACGGCCAGAAACTTTTCGGCACAAAACTGTCATGCGGGCCGGCATAAATATTTTCAATCACCGGGTAGCGTTGCTCCGGGTCAAAGTCACGCGGTTTGACCATCAGGCCCCAGATATCGGTGTTACCATCCCGGCCTTTGGCAACAAAAGGCTCTGGCGGGCGAAACCCGGCCGCAGTCAGCCGGCTGATATCGGCCCGGGCCAACTCCCGCAGCAGGGCACCATCGCTGCTGCGGCGCAGCTCGGCCACATAGGGCAGATCCGGCCGTGAATAACGGACTATGTAGTGCTGCCGATCCGGCGACAACACCACCTCGTGGTGTGCATTGGCGGTCGTCAACGCCGTTAAATTGCTGCCATCCAGGCCAACCCGGAACAGGTGTTCGTAATACGGGTCCTGCTGCGGATAATAGCCGCTGGCGGTAAACCAAATCAGGCCGGCGTTTTCATCTACCGCCAGTACGTTACGCACCCGCCAGTGGCCTTTCGTCAGCTGCTGTGTTGCCTGGCCTGCGGCATCTGTGCGGTACAAATGGGCCCAGCCATCACGCTCCGACAGCCAGACAATGCCCTGCCCGCCCTGCTGCAGTGGCTGATGAAAGGCCGCCCACATATTAACAAAGGTCGGGCTGTCGTCTGTTACCAGGGCTGTTGCCTGGGCGGTGTCCGCATCGACCCGGATCAGCCGCATCCTTTGATGCCCGCGCTCGGTATAACGAAAGCTAAAACTGCGGCTGTCCTGTTGCCAGGCCAGACTGTCGATGCGATAGGGCGCCGGAAACAGCGCAGCCGGAATATCAACTGCGGTTTTACCGGCCAGCCGCACTAACACCGGCTGATCCAAGTCTACCGCATCACCGGGTTTGGGATACAACTGGGTAATCGTTTTGGGCTCAAGTTGACTGGCGGGGGCCGACAGCACCCGGTTGATGAGCCGCTGCTCACCGGGCAGCACACGCATGATCACCAGTGCCGAGCTGTCCGGTGCCCATTGCACCGACTCAGGATCATAAAATTGCTCTGCCCTGCCATCCTTACTGCGAAATACCACTGTGCCCGCCTGATCGGTTACCTGCAGGTTATACTGCGTCACCTGCGCCTGGTAGCGGCCATCCGGCGACAATTTGGCCGTATTGTCAGCAGCAAGCCGTAAATCCCGCACCACACCGAAGGCTTTTGACCGGCTCTGGTCTGGTATTACCCGGCAACCAGGCCGTGCCAGCTCACACTGCCAGCCCTGCTCAGCATAATAAAACTGTATTTGCTGTCCGGATAAGCTGTAGCGGAACTGCTCAAAAGGCAAGGCCAGGGCACTGATATGGCTACCACTGGCCTTGCTCAGCGCCATGGCAATGTTGTTATGATCAAATGCCGGTACAGCTGTTGCCTCTGCTACTGTGGCGCGGAAAAACATAAAGCCGCCGTCCACACTAAGCTTGTAATGAAAGCTGTCGCCCTGTGCCGACCAGGCCGGTTGCAGCATCAGATCCCGGGTCAGGGGCAACCACTGTTCACGTAATGCCAATGAATGCTCTATTGTCCTGCTATCAACAGCAGCATAGCAATTCAGGCTTAACAACAGCACAGCAAGATAATAAAAAATACAAGGTCTCATCATTACAACTCCGGTGACAACGGGCTGACAAAGCGGGTACAGCATTACACATTA
>CAZEGA010000200.1:0-6553 GCA_964511675.1 uncultured Rheinheimera sp. | reverse complement strand
GGGTAATCTGGAAAAGTCACTGGCGTTTTACACTGAAGTACTGGGTATGAAGCTGCTGCGCCGCTCAGAAAACCCCGAGTATAAATACACGCTGGCCTTTGTCGGCTATGGCGATGAACGCGAGCACACTGTGCTGGAGTTAACCTATAACTGGGGAGTAGACAGCTATGAGCACGGTGCGGCTTTTGGCCATATCGCGCTGGAAGTTGACAACGTATACAACGCCTGCGACAACATCCGCGCCAAAGGCGGTATTATCAGCCGCGAACCCGGCCCGGTAAAAGGCGGCAGCACTGAAATTGCCTTTGTCCGTGATCCGGATAACTACGCTATAGAGCTGATCCAGAAAAAACAGAGCTACGACACACTCTGAGTGTGTTCGATTCTGCCATCTTTATCCGGAAATACATCCATAATACTCTGTGTAATCTATTCACAACGCGGAGATATTACCCATGAGCACCACTATTGCACTGATCACCGGCGGCAGCCGTGGCTTAGGCCGCAGCGCCGCACTGGCTCTGGCTAAAGCCGGGCACGATGTCATTATTACCTATTACAGCAAAGCTGATGAAGCCGCCGCCGTGGTAACACAAATCCGGCAGTTGGGCCGTAAGGCAACCGCCCTGCAACTGGACAGCAGCAATGTTGCCGGTTTCAGCAAATTCAGCCGGCAACTGACAGAGCAGTTACAGCAGGTTTGGCAGCGTACCCAGTTTGATTTTCTGGTTAATAATGCCGGTTATGGTGCCTATGCCAGTATCGCCGACACGACAGAACAACAGTTCGACGCCATGTTTAATGTACACTTAAAAGGTGTATTTTTTCTGACACAAAGCCTGTTGCCACTGATAAAAGACGGCGGCAGTATTGTGAATATCTCCAGCGGCCTGGCCCGTTTTTCACTACCCGGTTATGCGGCTTACGCCACGATGAAAGGCGGTCTTGAAGTACTGAGCCGTTATCTGGCTCTGGAGCTTGGCCAGCGGCGGATCAGGGTTAATATTCTCGCCCCGGGGGCTATTGAAACCGACTTTGGCGGTGGTGCAGTGCGCGATAATGCAGAACTGAACCAGATGATCGCATCACAAACCGCATTGGGCCGGGTTGGCCTGCCGGATGATATAGGCGGGGCTATAGTAACACTGCTGTCAGCACACAGCGGCTGGATTAACGGCCAGCGTATTGAAGCAGCCGGCGGTATTTACCTGTAATACAGTAAGGCCGGTACAGGCTGGCCTTACTGCTTGTCTGGCCGTGCAGCAAATTCCTCCAGCCACACTATCATAGCATCCGGATACGCCCCCTGATATAGCCGCCGCATAGTGCCATCCCGGTAGCTTTGTTCCAGCGCCGCCTGCCAGTTCGCTATGCGGGCATCGGTAATATCCGGCGAAAAAGCCAGATAGCGCTTGCGGTCAGCCAGGTAATGCACAGGGAGCAGTTCGTGTCCAGCAGCCTGCACCTGCCGGGTAAGCCCGGGCAGGGAATACTCGGTAACCGCAATCAGATCTATCCTGCCAAAGATCAGCATGTCCAGGCAATCACCCGTCTTGCTGTTCAGGATCAGGTTACGGCCTTCGGTAAAACCAAGACGTTTGATGTCCTCTGCAGTAACAGAATTGCGGTAACTGCAGGCAATAAATTTTCCCGGCAATTTAAGATCGGCCATGTCGCTGCCAACACGCTGCTTCAGGCCATATAAAGAGGTTTTGTAATATGTCAGCGGACCAACCCATTTAAACCAGGGTTCACGCTCAGCCGTGCGCACTGTTTCAAATAACGCCGTATTACCGCTATTACGGGCAATACTAAGCGCCCGCCCCCAGGGCATCAGCTCTATATCGCCCGGCTCCTGCAAACGCTGCTGCAAGATGCGGATCAGCTCCACCGTAGCACCTGTCAGCTTGCCATTGTCATCCAGAAACTGACCTGGCGGGCTATGCTCGGTCAGCAGGCGCAATGGCTCTGCAGGAGCAGCAACAGAGGCATAGCTTATCTGGCACACCAACCACAGCCCTACACTGCACCTTAATAACTTCATCTGCAACCTGACCAATTTTGCTGTGACAGCATTAGCGATAACCATTTGATAACATAGTTATTGCCAAAAACAAACTGTAATCCTGTTAAAACATTAGTCCAGTATAATTAATACTTTTTCATTCAGCGACATAGCAAGGTTATTATCGTAATAAGCTGCTTCGTTAATAAAGGTCGGGTATACGGTAACTTCACCGTCGTAGTAAATCTCTGTACCATCAAACAGGGTAAAGATAGGGTCGCCCGGGTTAATCGGCTGATAATCCCGGTCCTGCACGTTTTTATGCACCATACCAATACGCTCACCCTTAGCGTTCATTGGCAGCTTAATGCTGTGCAGATAACGGAAGGCCTCGGTCTGTTTCGGCAGCGGCGGCAATGCATTGGTATTGTACAGTTCAACAAAATCAAGAATATGCTGTGTCATGGTATCCATCAGCTCCAGCACATCCTGCCGCAATACCGACTGCGACTGCGGCCCGACTTCTACCAGCACACCATAACGCCCTACTGTACACATCAGCGCATGTTCTGCAGCAGCAAAGTGATCTTCATCACGGGAGATAACCGCTTCCGGCATCACCATCTTCACATAGGCGGCTAACTGGTTATAAAACACCCCGGCCTGGGTCAGAATAAGGCAAGCCCCCATATTGCTGGTGGTGTTATGTAAATCGATAAGCAGATCGATTCTGGCATTACCTTTGGGGCCAAGCTGCGCATTAAGCACCTTGGCGCGGCTTTGTTCATAGTCAGCCAGCGCCGGGTTGGCCAAATCGGTATTTTTAAACTGGCGGTTTAAATCGCTGTGCAGATAACGCTTGTTGGCATAGTGCGCCTCCGGGTTAGCCCACACCAGTTCGGTATTAAAACTGGCACGGCTGACTAATTCCGGCATTGCCTGATATTGCTTAACGAAGTAAATACCGGAGAACTCATTGCCATGCACGCCACCGACGATAGCAACCTGGTTAATTTTATCCATCATTCTGTCCATCACTGCTGTTGTTATACCAAGCCTGAGCCTAGCCTAAATCAATAGCCGTATTATGACCAGAACCCAGGAAAAAAAGAACAGATGCAGAATTTAAATGCAGAAAATAAGCATATAAATGCAAACTAAGCAGCAGGCTGCGCTAATGCCAGGCGGGTATCAGAAATACGTACCAGTTCGTTATGCAGAATTTGCTGGGCCTGGCAGGTACATTTACCACACTGGCTGCCAACGCCGGTGCACATTTTCAGCTCACGCATGGTGGATACACCTTCAGCCACTTTTCGCTTAATGGCTTTATCGGTAACAGCTTTACATAAGCACACGTACATTACAGCACTCCGCTAACAGAACGCCGCCATTTTAATATGATTAAGAACTATTATCAATACTGTTTGTAAAGCGCAGCTATTCGTAATAGTAACGCCGGCATGATACCGGCGTTACCATGGAGCCAGTGTCTAACGGAACAGCACTTTTTCCTGCTGAAACCAGTGTACACAAAAAGTAATCAGAGCAGCCGCCAAAGCACTGGCAGATAAGAAAATGACACTGATGATGCCAAGATCAGCCGTACCTTTGAGCAGTTCCTTTATCGCCAGGGCAATATTGGTGATGGGAATAAGAGCGGTGCTGTAATTTAGTTCAAACCCCGGTGCCATCGCCATCATCAACGGCATCAGAATCATGATCGTTAACGGGCTGATATAGTTCTGGGCTTCCTTAAAACTGCGTGCATATATCGATATCGCCAACAGCAAAGCGGCAAACATCCCCGAAGTCGGGATCAGTAAAAGAAACATTACAGTTAAATCAGACCAGGAAATACTTTGAATGACATCAGTCAGTATATCGACCGGCATAAAAGCAGAAGCGAGCAAACCCCAGACGCCGAGACTAAGAACGGTAATCAAGGTTGTCATTAATGCTGCGGTGAGAATAGTCAGGAACTTGCCTGAAATAAGTGCCACCCTGGAAATCGGGCAAATCAGTAATGTTTCCAGTGTCCCCCGCTCTTTTTCCCCGGCACCAATATCTATAGCCGGATAAGCTGCACCACTAAAACACAGCAGGATCAGGGCATAAGCCAGCACTGCACCCAGCTTTTCGCCAAGATTTTCTCTTTTATCTGCTGAATCAACTTTAACCACCTGGACCGGCTTAATTATCGCCGGTAACACCTTGGCATCAACGTTAAGGTTACGCAATGTCTCCTTTTGTACAGACTCACTGTAATTTTGCAGCACGTCAGTAAAATAACTGAACATAAAATCATATTGTGATGACTGGTTATAGATAACCCGCCACTCTGCCTGCTCGAGCCGCTGGCGCTTTTCACGGTAGTCCGCCGGAATGATGATGGCAACATCCACCTGATCCTGTTTAATTGCTGCAAGCAGACTTGCTTCGTCTGTCTGCAGCATAGCGGTCTGTTTAAAATTTTTGTGGTAAAACAGCGCCTCGGCAAAATCAGGTGCCTGTTGTTCATTAACAATCACATAACGGTGCTCCTGCTGCTTAGCCTTATTCGCAGTAAAAGCCATAACGGTACCGACAATACCAAATAACACCGGAAAAATAAGGATTGGCAGCAGTATCACAAAGATCAGCGTTTTTTTATCACGCAGTAGTTCAGTCAGCTCTTTTAAATAGACTTGCCACATATTATCTTGCTCCCTGCTGTTGGCTGTTATTGTTAAGTACCGCTAAAAACGCATCACGTAAGTCGCCATTGGCAGACAATGCCTTAAACGCGCTGATATCACCGGAAAATGCGCTGATACCTTTGTCAATCACCACGACTCTGTCACAAAGTGAGGCCACTTCATCCAGATGATGGGTAGAGAAAATCACCGGCGTACCGGCCGTTTTTAACCCCTTGATAAAATCCAGCACTGTCTGCACTGTCATGATATCCAGGCCGGTGGTCGGCTCATCCAGAATAACCACTTTCGGGCTGTGCACCACGGCACGGGCAATAGCAGTTTTCTGTTTCATACCTGTTGACATATTATCCGCCCGGCGGTTAGCAAAATCGTGCATATTCAGCAAGCTGAATAACTCATCGATACGCTGCTTTAATGCCTGCTCTTTCATACCGTGCAAACGACCAAAGTAGGCGATATTTTCAAACGCGGTCAGCTTGCCGTACAAGCCGGTATCGGCCGATAAAAAGCCAATCTGCTGGCGCGCTTTTACCGGTTGCTTCAGTACATCCACACCGTTTAATAATACCGAACCGGCATCCGGCTTTAACGCAGTAGACAACATGCGCAAGGTGGTGGTTTTGCCGGCGCCGTTTGGCCCCAGCAAGCCCAGTACCTCACCGTGGCCACAACTAAAACTGACGTTACGCACCGAATGAAAAGCATCTTTGCTGTAACGCACATCCAGCTTTTCGGTATCCGATAGCTTGCTGTTCTTACCAAGGGCAAACGCCTTGGCTAAATCCTGAATTTCAATCATGCAACTGTCCTGTTAAAGGCAAAGGCGTTAGCTGTTGATTATCAGGAAGCAAACAGCCATTAGCAATTTGTGGAGAGAATTCTTTATCCAGAAAATAGTAAGCAATTGTTAATACGGGCAGTAATAGCCAATATTAACCCCAGCCTGAACGTTGCTTATATGTTAACTTAGATGATGTAAATTAATATTGAAGCAGGCCGTTGCCGGTATCTGGCAAGATAAACAGCATCAACTGTCTCACCTATAAAAATAAGCAAATTAAAGCCACCAAATGTCATTAAGAGCGGACAATGTACTGGCATAGCAGTTACCTGCCAGCGGGTGAAACAGTATTACGTTACCCGGTACAAGTACGTTTAAGCGGGCAATACCAGCACGGTGTCAGCCGGGTAGAAGCCATGTATGATCCACTGGTGTTTGGCAGTACCGATGGCAGCGTCAGTGTGTCAGTTCAACCACCTTTTGCCGGGCATTAATATCCGGCGCAACTTCAGTGCGCGTAGTGTTACTGCTTTGCCAAAGAGACAGCTGCCACGTTGGCTCACCAGGCTATAAACCCACACCATTCTTTAATAAAAGCTTCATCCTTGCTGACCCGGCAGGCTTGTTCCAGCTTTTGCCAGCGTGCTTCTTTCCGCTTTCTCAACTCATCAGAACGTATACCAACAACATTGTCTGAGTCATCACACCATTCAACACCAATAGTATTATATTCTCTGGCATCACATCGCTCTTCAATAAAAGCATCACGCTTATCCCATTCCTCATATTGCTTTAGCTCAGCCGCGCGGACTTTCTGCTCAGCTATTGTTTTATACGCAGTTGGCGTAATATCTTTGACATACTGCCCGGTCAATGCCCCCCAGATAAAGGCGCTTTGCTGCGGCCTGTGCTCACGCCACGATATAAAGTCACCCGATACTTCAATAAATCGCGGATTGCTCCAGGAATCTAACTTTCCAACCTCGCGCTGCATCCAGCCCGTAGAAAACTCTACCCGAATAGCATTATCAACATTACCTGCCAGGCAATCTGACCGGGTTAAAAAAA
>CAZEGA010000199.1:1182-6570 GCA_964511675.1 uncultured Rheinheimera sp. | reverse complement strand
CACATCATCAATAATGCGTGCTGAAATCTCGGTAATAAGCGCCGTATCTGCAGTGGCCGGATAGGTAATATTACAATAGGCCTGGCAAAAACGTTGTGATGCCGCCACCGGATCGGCCTGGGCAAAGCAGGCAAAACGCCAGGCCCCGGCAGAGCTGCCCAGTATATGCAGCGGTGTCGTGCGGTTTTGGAAAAACTCACCGAACAGATACTGATCCAGGCCAAACAGGCTGAACCATTTGGGGCCGCCACTGGCACCCACCATCACGCTGAAATCGGCCTGTTGCAGCCCGTGCTGTTTAATATGGGCCAGTGCTGTCGGGCCGGCCAGTACCCGCAATACCTGTGATGTCAAACTGCTTAGTCCTTAACTGTTCAGGCGCCAGCGGCATACAGCCGGCGGTGCATATGTTCGGCATAGTCATCTGTCATGCCGGAAATATAATCACAAATAACCCGCCGTTTCAGCTCAGCCGGGGCTTGCTGCCAGCGCTGCTGCGTATTGGCAGGCAACAGGCGGGCCGGATCAGAGCTGAAGGCATCAAACAAGGCCATCAGCATATTCTGACAGCGAAAGCGCGATTGCTGAATATCCGGCCGCAAGATCACACAGCGGTATACCAGTTGCTTTAAACAATGCAAAATGGCCTGCGGTGCGCCGGCCAGCACGGCATTATAGCGGATCAGCGGCTCCTGTGCCTGCGGCAGTACCTCGGTCAGGTTGACCGAACTTATCAGCAGGTTTACCAGTGAGCCTATCGCATCTTTGCGCAAATGATGCTGGTTGCTAAATAGCGCCTCGCCAATCTGCAGCAGCAGTGCCTGTAAATCAGCCGGCAGGGCCGCCCACTCTGTGCCGGTATGCTGTTGCCATTGCGTTTGGCTGACATTGCCCAGTACCACGGCATCTTCCAGATCATGTACGCCGTAGGCAATATCGTCTGCCAGCTCCATAATAGAGGCATCCAGCGATTTGTAACGCGACTTGATATACGGCGACAGGGCGAGTAGTTCTGTGCTCTGAAACAGCTCGCGCTCGGTATTGTGCAGCGGCGCCAGTACCCAGTCCAGAATATCGGCATCGGCGGCAAAAATGGCTTTGGCCGGCTGCCACGCTGTTAAGTTCAGCGGGTTGCCGGCAGCTAATGCTTCATGGCGCAAATCTGGCTGCAGCACCGGGTATTTCAGCAGGCCCAGCAGGGTACGGCGCGATAAATCCATGCCATGTTGCTGGGTATAGGGTTCCAGCTTGGCTACTATGCGTAAGGTCTGGCCGTTACCTTCAAAACCACCGTCATGCAGCATTTTGTAATTTAATGCGGTTTCACCGCCATGGCCAAACGGCGGGTGGCCAATATCGTGTGCCAGGCACAGCGCTTCCATCAGGCTGTCATCGGGTAAGATGCCGCACAGCTCAGGTGCCACACGCCGGCGCAGCTGGCCGACCAGGCCGGTACCAATCTGGGCGGCCTCCAGTGAATGGGTCAGCCGGGTCCGGTAAAAATCGTTCTGGCCAATACCGAGGATCTGGGTTTTTGACTGCAGGCGCCGGAATGCCGCAGAGTGCAGAATACGGGCCCGATCGCGTTGCCAGGGCGAGCGCTGATCGCCAGGCCTGTTATTACTGCTGCCATAACGGCGTTCTGACCAAAGCTGTTGTGTCATGCTAATCCTTGTTAATGCAACGTGCCGGGCGCATATACTGCTACTGTTGTACTGCGCCTATAGTACGTGAACTGGCGGTAAACTTCGAGCAGACAAAGGTCGCAATAAAAACGTTAGACAATATTGGCTGATTACTGTATAAAATACCAGTAACTTAACCGGGAGGCACCAATGGCTGTTATTATCAGGTATGTAGTGGAACGTAACGGGGTGGAAAAAATGACGTTTACTTCAAAGGCAGATGCAGATGCGTATGACAAAATGCTGGATACTGCCGATGAACTGACGCAGTTTTTAGCTGGCAGCAAGCTGCTTGCTGACGAGCAGATAACAGAAGCGCTGGCTTTATATATGGCGCAGCAAAAAGATGAGCTGCTTGTTGCACTGGGGGCCAGGAAGCCGGCGGCCAAGGCAGAAAAAGCCGGTAAAACCGCGGCAGAACCTAAAGCAAAAATTGCCGCAGCAGAGCAGGCCGCTTAAGCGGGCAATACGTTTAATGCCAGTAATAATGCTGGCTGTTACTGCAGCGCATAAAGCATAAATATGCTTACCAGCGATTGTGCCGGCCTGGTTTTGCTTTTAAGCTGAGCAATCAGCACTTTCCTGTTTGTAAGGCGCAACATTATGTCCCGGCATCCGCATTCTCATGCCCAGCACCATCATGGCCATGCCCATCAGCACAGCGAAAGCGGTAATATTGCGCTGGCATTCTGGCTGAACTTTTCGTTTGCTATTATCGAGTTTATCGGCGGTATTTTTACCAATAGCGTTGCCATTATCGCCGATGCGATGCACGATCTGGGTGACAGCCTGGCTATCGGTTTCGCCTGGATTGCCAGTAAAATTGCGGCCCGGCAGCCGACAGCGAAATACAGCTACGGATACCGGCGCTGGTCGCTGCTCAGTGCATTAGTCAGTGGCCTGATCCTGCTGTTTGGCTCGGCCTGGGTGCTGTCTGAAGCTATACCAAGGTTATGGCAGCCGCAGTTGCCGCATACCGGTGGCATGCTGGTGCTGGCGTTGTTCGGGATAGTGATAAATGGTGCGGCCGTACTGCGTTTACGGCGCGGTAAAACGCAAAATGAAAAAGTGCTGACCTGGCACCTGATGGAAGATGTGCTGGGTTGGGTCGCGGTATTGCTTGGTGCTGTACTGATGCATTTTACCGGCTGGGCCTGGCTGGACCCGGTACTCTGTATTGGTTTTACGCTGTTTATTCTGGTTAATGTGTTAAAGGCGCTGCGCCAGACGCTGAGCCTGTTTTTACAGGTGACACCCGATCCGGTTTTGCTGCAGCAGATCACCACGCAGCTAACCGCGCTGGATTTTGTCAAAGCCGTGCATCATCTACACCTGTGGTCGCTTGACGGTGAACAGCACGTGCTGACCCTGCATGTTGAAGTGCTCACCCCCGCTGAGCTGACAGGGCAACTGCAATACAAACAGCGTATTGCCGCCGTACTGGCACCGTTTAACCTCAGCCATACGACTATTGAGTTTGAATTGCCGGGAGAAACCTGCCGTGATGGGCATTAAGTTACGGGTTTGTACTCAAAGGTACTGGGCCAAACCGGGCTACGCTGGCCATAGCCCGGTTGTGCATGTCTACTGGCTGTAACCCGGCAGGAACTGCGCCAGCTTGCTAATGGCGGTTTCCAGCTGGTCTTTATGCGGTAAAAATACGATGCGAAAGTGATCCGGCTCCGGCCAGTTAAAGGCGCGGCCATGCACCAGCAGTACTTTATGCTGGCGCAGAAAATCCAGCACGAACAGTTCGTCGTCTTTAATCCGGAACTTTTTCCGGTCAAGTTTCGGAAATAAATACATAGCGCCTTTAGGCCGCATACAGCTGATGCCGTCAATACTGGTTACCAGACGGTGCGCCAGTTCCATCTGATCATACAAACGCCCGCCCGGCACCACCAGCTCATTAATACTCTGGTAACCACCCAGCGCGGTCTGTACCGCATGCTGACAGGGCACATTGGCGCATAGCCGCATAGAGGCCAGTATATTCAGCCCTTCAATATAATGCCGGGCTAAATGCTTGGCGCCGGAGATAAACAGCCAGCCGACACGAAAACCGGCAATACGGTAGTTTTTCGATAAACCACCAAAGGTCAGCATAATCAAATCATCGGCCAGGGCTGCTGTACTGACATGCTCAGTGCCGTCGTACAGTACTTTGTCGTAAATTTCGTCGCTTAGCACTACCAGCCGGTGCTCACGGGCCAGTTGCAGCAGTTCCAGCAAAAAGGCGCTGTCGTATACGGCCCCGGTGGGGTTGTTCGGGTTTATCAGCACTATGGCTTTGGTTTTCTTACTGATTTTTTCTTTTATATCGGTAAGGTCCGGGTACCAGTCCTGTTGCTCATCACAGCGGTAATGTCTTGCCGTACCGCCGGCCAGGTTTACCGCAGCGGTCCACAGCGGGTAATCCGGCGAGGGCACCAGTACCTCGTCACCATTATTGAGCAGCGCCTGCAGTGACATTAAAATCAGTTCGGATACGCCATTACCAATATACACATCATCGGCATCGGCCCCCAGAATGCCGCGTTGCTGGTAATATTGCGCCACAGCCACCCGCGCCGGGTAAATGCCTTGCGAGTCAGAATAGCCTTGAGCGGTAGGCAGATTGTGGATCACATGTTTTAAGATCTCGTCCGGTGCTTCAAAACCGAAAGGTGCCGGGTTGCCAATATTCAGTTTCAGAATACGGTGGCCTTCTTCTTCCATTTTTTTAGCTTCCTGTGCGACAGGACCACGAATGTCGTAACAAACTCCGTCTAACTTCGATGAGCGCTCAATCGGTTTCATAGTAAGACCTTAACATCTCCACTTTATACACGTCCAGACAGCTAAACAGCTGCCTGCTATACGTTGTCATACAAGGCTGTTGCTGGCAATGGGGTAAACCCGAGTTTGCAGAAAAAAACTGCATCAGGTCAGTTTTTCGTCGTATAAAACCGTTGTTACAGGTAAAATAGCGCCGGACAGATGTAATAAATGGGTTACTGAAACAGCGTGGGCTGGGTGATAACAGTAACTTACAGGTGATAGATGTTGTTGAAAAAAATACTTATTTTGCTTTTCTGGCTGGTGGTGGCTGTTGCAGCATTGAGCCCTTTTACTGAACTTGAGTCGGTAAAGCAGCTGGATTCGCTGGAAGACTGGCAAAAACCAAACCGGCTGACGGCACTCAATGCCGCCGATCAGAAAAAAGTACTGGCCAGGCTGGCCTATACGCTACCGGCACCGGTTTTTCATCCGTTGCCGGATTTTAACCAGTATGCCGATACCACAGAGCGCAAGCGGGCATTTTTTAATTATCTGCGTCCTTATGTAAAACGTGAGAATGCGCGTTTACGCTCGCTGCGTGAGCAATTACTGGACATCCAGGACAAAAAGCACAAGCGGATGCGGGTTTCCCTGGAAGAATATGCGTTTTTGTACAGCTTGTATGACGAATTCCGTATGGAGGTTGCCCAGACGGATGCAACTATGCTGGACGAGTTGCTAAAACGGGTCGATGTTATCCCGGACACCCTGGTGCTGATGCAGGCGGCAAATGAGTCTGCCTGGGGGACCAGCAGGTTTGCCATTGAAGGCTATAACTTTTTTGGCCAATGGTGCTTTCGTGAGGGCTGTGGCCTGATCCCGCAATCGCGCGCGGAAGGGCAAAGCCACGAGGTTGCGAAATTCAACGGGCCTGATGCCAGTA
>CAZEGA010000199.1:0-1172 GCA_964511675.1 uncultured Rheinheimera sp. | reverse complement strand
CCAGTATCAAAAGTTACTTCTACAACCTGAATACGTTTCATACCTATGACGGTTTGCGCGCCATCCGGGCCCGGTTACGCAGCGAAGGCAAGCCCGTGCGTGGCGAAACCCTGGCGGCTGGGCTGGGCTCCTATTCTGAACGCGGTGAAGACTATATCGCTGAGATCAGCGGTATGATCCGTTTTAACCGCAAATTACTGGAAGAATAACATGCGCTGTCTGATCCCGCTGGCACTGTTGCTGGCATTGCCGGCGTCTGCCGATCTGGCCATGAGCTACAACGGCTTTTACGGCAGGATGAAAAAACTGCAGCAGCCAGAATACAGTGATATTACGCTGGCATTTGCGCTGCTGGGTGAGCGCAGCGCCGGGCCGTGTCGTTTTTACCGTATGCAACTGAGCAGTGACCGGCATGATATTACGCTGAATACTGCCGCTAATGGTGAAATCAGCCTGCCTTATGATGAAGCCTTAAAAGACAGTAACGCGGTACTGCGGGTGTACCAGGCTGACAATGCAGAACCGTGCCAGGTGCAGTTCAGGCTGCGCTCGCGCATGCGCCTGCCGGCGGCATTTGATCAGATGCAACTGCAGCATTACCGCAGCCAGTTTGAACGGGTGCTGGATGATATGGCCGGGCTGGGAAAATACTGGCTGCCTGATGTCATCGGCGTGATTGCCCAGTTTGCCGACGACAGGGTGACAGCAGAGCTGAACCCGGCAGCCCAAAGCCTGACCCGGTGTCAGGCCGAGCGGTGCGAAATCAGGCTGAATGACAAAGCGGCAGAGGGCGCGCAGTGGGCCTTTAGCCAGCGGCCTTTATACGTACTACCGCTTATTGCTGAGCGCACACCTTAACGGTGTGCGTAGCCGGTTTAGCCCAGCGCAATAATTTGCACTGTAGTGTCAGGATCGGCATCCTCTTCTGTTTCAAGGCCCACCGGTACAACAGGTACCGCTTCTTTGTCAAAAGCGGTGTCGCGCTCTGCCAGCTCGGTATCTTTACTCAGGGCGGCAAAGTTGAACAGGGTCTTATCGGCCAGATGTGACGGCACTATGTTTTGCATGGCCTGAAACATGGTTTCAATCCGGCCGGGGAAGCGTTTATCCCAGTCCTGCAGCATTTCTTTCACCACCTGGCCTGCAACGCCAGGTGGTGAAAGAAATGCTGC
>CAZEGA010000198.1:2720-6642 GCA_964511675.1 uncultured Rheinheimera sp. | reverse complement strand
TAACACAGAAGGCGGAACCACCGGATTACACTGATGAACTAAACGACCGCTATTGTTACCATGATTATAAATCATCACCCTGGCCTGCTGCGGGTTCTCCAGCGTCAGCGAGGGCAGGATCTGATACTGCCGCCCCTGCTTCACCACCCAGCCGCTATGCCCCACATCGGCAAACCAGCGCTGTGAATCGCCATAATGCCACCCCATTCCCAGCATCAACCCAAGTGCCAGATACAATATAAAACGCCCTGCCCGGTATAGTCCTGTCATAACCCACCTGTTACTCTTTAAAAGTTAACGCAAACCCTTCGGCATTTTCAGCCCCCAGCCCGAGTTTATTCAGGATCAGCTGCTTGGTCTGCTCCAGCCGGCAGTCGTGATACGCGGTAAAATGCGACTCCGCCAGGCCGCAATCATAGTGCACCAGCGACACTTGCTCACCATAATGTTCCACCAAAAAGCGCAGTTCGTCCGGCCGGGTATAGGAGTCGTTATCGTATGAAAAAATCAGCGCATTCAGGTTAGGGCCTTTAAGCATTTCGGTTTTTTGGTAAGGAAAACTCTTCATTCTGAACGTTCTGACAGCAGTATCCCTTTTACCACCGCCAAAACCGGGAGCAAATGCTACCGCCGCATGAACCTTCTCGGCAAACCGGCTGGCCGACATCATTGAGACCCAGCCACCCTGCGACTGCCCGCTTAAATAGATATGCTCCGGCCGTATTCCCTGTGCCAGCAACTGATCCACCACTGCCTCAACCTCAGCGACTCGGCTAAAGACCTGCAGACCAAAGCGACCCGGTAATATAAAAGACAATAACGGCTCGGTGGTGCGGGAGCACAGGTAATACAGATGCACACCGTAATTTTGCAGAAATAACACAGAAGGCGGAACCACCGGGTTACACTGATGAATTAACCGGCCACTATTGTTACCATGATTATAAATCATCACCCGGGCCTGCTGCGGGTTCTCCAGCTCCAACAAGGGCAGGATCTGATACTGCCGCCCCTGTTTTACCACCCAGCCGCTATGCCCCACATCGGCAAACCAGCGCTGTGAATGGCCGTAGTGAAAGCCAATGGCCACTGCCAGCCATAACATCGAATACAACACAAAAACGATAACTCTGGGGATTTTTATCATATTCGTTCTGCCTACACTAAAATACATATTATTTTCAATAAGTAAGCAGGGAATACCAGCCAATATCCTTCCCTGTCTGCTAACTACCAGCAACCATTAAGGTTCACAGCAACTGCAGGTACAAGGCCCTGGCTTATCTTTTTCACTTTCACATAGCCACTTTGATGTTGTTAGCACCGTAATAGTGGTGGTAGTGGTAGGCGTAGTACCACCGCCAACCTGCGGAGTGGCATTTGCTGGCAGCTCCTGAAAATTGGGTGACAGCTCGGTAATGGTGCGTTTATTAAGTTGAAGTTTCATCTGTTTTTTCTTCTTTACTTTGCATAAAAATCTATCTTTTTGCCTAAAGGCAAAATAAAGTTAGACCAAAACACATAAATGGTTAAATTTTAATTAAATTATTTAACAATAAAAACAGAAGCCTATATAACCAAAATAAATAACAATAAGCACACTATAGATGCACAAAAGTAAATAATATGCATTTTATTCAAGCTTCATTGGCAGCAGTACTACAGCTTGACGCAACAGCAGCTAAGTTAATGTCTGTCGGACAGCACAGTGCCTTGCTTTTGGGCTGCGGTACTGCGGATTTAGTAAGTGAATGGGAATGGCTAAATTAATCAGGAAGATTTTCTAAGCGTATAAATCCACACCCAGCATAGACTGCACTTCGCTGCGCCGTTGCTGATTAGCCTGGCTTTGGTAGGCGTCTATCGCCTGCTGGCTGCGCCGGTCGGTGTTTGAGCGGAAATTGGCTTGCTGGCGGCGTTCATCGTCCAGGCGGTCTATCACGTCATTGCTGGCACGTACACCACGGCCCTGCGGCAGCGCGGGGCTTTGGTCGGTTTCATTACGCGGCTGGGCACGGCGCGGCTCAACACCGTTAAATACGGTACCGATACTTTGCGTGGCATTAGCAGCAGCGTTGATATTCAGTGTCATAACACAAAACCCGGACAAACTTAGCGCTAATTATAGCCAGTAGCGCCATTAAACCAAGTATTTTATCGGCCGGGGAGCTTTTGCCAGGTAACATCATCCCGCACATATACCGGCTCGGCCAGTTCGGCGGCAATAAACTGCCCGTTCTTTAATGCCGGTTGAGCCAGGGCAAGCATATCCTGCGCAGACGGATACAGAATATCAGCGGCGATAACCGCAGCCTGTTTGGGTAACAGCTGTGCAGTATACGTTTGCCAGCCGGTGCCAACGGCATACACCCCGCCGCTAAGGCCAAAGGCGGTTAAATTCTGCGGCTTGATGGCCATTTCCGCAGTGCTGGCCTGCATCAGGGCGCCATTGAGTACAAAGCTGCCGATATACACCTCTGCCATACGCGCATCTATAGCGGCGACGACCTGTGTTGCGCCATGCAGCCGGTAAGCAGCCTGCGCCATTGCCGCCAGCGTAGACACACCATACACCGGCACGTCCGCACCAAATGCCAAACCCTGCGTAACCCCCACCCCAATGCGTACCCCGGTAAAACTGCCGGGGCCGCGGCCGAAGACAATGCCATCCAGCTGCTGCAAACTGACACCGGCCTGGCTTAACAGCTGCTGCACCATCGGCAGAATACGCTTGCTGTGCTGCTGCGGGCAGACTTCATCCAGCGTTAAAATATCGGCGCCAACCTGCAGCGCTGCCGAGCAGGCTTCGGTTGAGGTATCCAAGGCAAGTAACTTTATGCTGCTCACGGCGCTTTTAATCACGTTCGCTGTCCTGTTTCATCTGTTGTAAAAAGCTTACCGCGTGCTCCAGCGAGCGGGTGCGCCGCATCGGCGGTAAGCTGGTTAAAAATACTTCGCCATAGGGTTTGGTGACTAAGCGGTTATCGCAGATCACCATCACGCCACGGTCGGTTACATCACGGATCAGCCGGCCCACCCCCTGTTTTAACGTGATGACCGCCTGCGGTAGCTGTACCTGGGCAAACGGGTCTTCGCCGCGCATAGTGCAGTCTTCACTGCGGGCCTGTAACAGCGGCTCATCGGGTGAGGCAAACGGCAGTTTATCAATGATCACGCAGCTTAAGGTATCGCCGCGCACATCGACACCTTCCCAGAAACTGCCGGTGCCCAACAGCACGGCATTATCCAGGGTCACAAACTGCTCCAGCAGCAGCCTTTTACCGGTACTGCCCTGTACCAGTACGGGCTGGCGGATCAGATCCGGTAACTGCTTTGCCACCAGTTGCAGCATACGGTGGCTGGTAAACAAGAAAAAGCAGCGGCCATTGTTGGCTTCTATCAGCTGCACGGCAATTTGCAGTAACTGGCGTGCCATGCCCTGTTCGTGCGGCTCGCTCATATAACGCGGCACACATAACAGTGCCTGTTCGGCATAGTTAAACGGGCTTTGCAGCAACAGGGTTTTGGCGTTATTCAGCCCCATTTGCGCCGTGTAATGGCTAAAGCCGTTATTTACCGACAAGGTTGCCGAGGTAAATACCCAGCTGCGCCCGTCGGCGGCGACAATGTCACGAAACTTATCGGCGATACTGAGCGGCGTTAAATGCAGGGTTACATGCAGCCGGGTGGTTTCATACCACAGGCTGACACCGCTTTGCTGCATATCGGTCAGTTTAAGCAACCGCGCCTTGGCCAGTGCCAGACGCTCAAAGGCATTGTCGATAAGATCGCTGCGGCCCAGGCTGCTTTTTATCACCAGATACAGCATATCTATCGCTTCGCTGACCCGGTTCAGTGCGGTTTGCATCTCAGGCTTCTGGTACGCCTCGCGCCAGTTGCCTTTAGCCGGTTCGCTGCCAAA
>CAZEGA010000198.1:1492-2710 GCA_964511675.1 uncultured Rheinheimera sp. | reverse complement strand
TTTGATTAGCTGCGCTACTTTATCTGCGGTTTTCGCCAGTTGCGGGTGATCGCGCAGTTCGGTTTTGCAGGCCACGTCGATATCACGGCACAGGTCCAGCAATAAACGGCTGGAGACGTTTTCGCCAAAGTAGTCGCTGGCGATATCCGGCAGTTGGTGCGCCTCGTCAAAAATAATCACGTCCATCTGCGGTAACAGCTCGCCAAAGCCGGTGTCTTTCAGCGCCAAATCGGCAAAGAATAAATGATGGTTTACCACCACCAGATCGGCGGCCTGGGCTTTTTTGCGTGCTTTTAACAGATGGCAGTCTTCATATACCGGGCAGTCTTTACCCAGGCAGTTGTCGGTGGTGCTGGTAACATACGGCAGGGCTTTGGAGTCTTCGGCAATATAACTGAGCTCGCCGATATCGCCGCTCTGGGTTTCGGCCGACCACTTTTTAATCAGGCTTAAATCCTGGATCAGTTGCTCATCCGGCAGCGGCACATGGTTGTAGTGTTGCTCCAGGCGAAACAGGCACAGGTAATTGCTGCGGCCTTTTAATAACGCCAGTTGCAACGGGCTGGCCAGCGCTTTGACTACCTTAGGCAAGTCACGAAAATACAGTTGTTCCTGCAGGTTTTTGGTACCGGTAGATAACACCACTTTTTTACCGCTAAGCAGCGCTGGCACCAAATAGGCATAGGTTTTACCGGTACCGGTGCCGGCTTCCACCACCAGAGCGCCGGGCGTTGCTATCACGTCAGCGACTGCCTGCGCCATTTGCAGCTGCGCATCACGGGCATTAAAACCGGCAATATGCTGTGCCAGCGCCCCCTTGGGGGCAAAAGCGTTACTGACCTGCTTACGCATGGTAACTCAGCTTGTGGTGGGAAAAATTAGCAGACACGTAAACAACCGGCAGTAAAATAAGGCGCTTATTATGCCTTAACAGCGGAAAAATTCAGACAAAAATATCCAGGTGGCCGTCTTTAATATCCAGGTGGCCGTCTTTATCCACATGCCGTTCTTCTTCCGGCGTGGTGTAGGGAGCCTGCGGATACTCCTGCTGGCGCGGATCGCGTTTGCGCACCGGCCGGGTCAGGATCAGGTATTTTTGTTCGTTTGGCTTAATCGGGCTTAAACGCGCTTCTTTAAATACCGGCACCACCTGCTTCGGATCAGGCTCTACCGGCGTACCGGGTACGCGCTGTACAAAGGGCATAAAAGCGTCCATCA
>CAZEGA010000198.1:0-1482 GCA_964511675.1 uncultured Rheinheimera sp. | reverse complement strand
ACCGTCTCCTGTTGCAGTTGCACTCCGGTTTACCTGTATCGGCCAACACCGCGTTAACTTTATTTTAGGAGACAATAACAGACGCAAAGTTCATTTAACCTGATTCAGCGAAACGGCTGATCAACCGCCACCGCCGGCTCGGTAAACCAGCGCGGGCCCTGTTCGGTCATATAGAAATGATCTTCCAGCCGCACACCAAACTCCCCCGGTAACACCAGCATAGGCTCGTTACTGAAACACATGCCCGCTGCCAGTGGCAGGTCGTTACCTTCAACCAGATAAGGCCATTCGTGGATATCCAGGCCGATACCATGGCCGGTACGGTGCGGCAGGCCCGGCAGCTGATACTCAGGCCCGTAGCCCTGTTGCTGCAGATAGCTGCGGGCCGCGCGATCAACCTGCTGGCACGGTACACCCACAGCAGCAGCGGCAAAGGCGGCGGCCTGGGCGGCTTTTTCATGCTGCCACACTTCGCGCTGGCGCGCGGTTGGCGTGCCGAACACATAGCTGCGGGTAATATCCGACACATAGCCATGCAAACGGCAACCGGTGTCGATTAACACCATATCGCCCTGTTGCAGCGCTTTGGGCTGTGCCACCCCATGCGGAAAGGCGGTATCACTGCCAAACAAGACGATGCAAAAGTAATTGCCTCCGGGCGCGCCCACTTTGCGGTGTGCGGCATCAATAAAGGCTTCTACCTCGGCAGTACTGATCCCGGCAGACAATATACTGGCTACGGCTTTATGCACGGCCAGTGTCATATCCATGGCGCGCTGCATAATGGCCAGCTCAGCAGCAGATTTACAGCGCCGGCAGGCTGCCGTAACCGCCGCCGCATTACTGAGCTGTAGCGCCGGGCCGGCTTTTTGCAGGCCATCGGCAATAAAAAAGGCCGCGCTTTCGTCCAGCGCCAGCGCCGTTTTGCCCTGCAGCAGTTGCACGCACAGCCGGTACGGGCTTTCATGCTCCTGCCAGCCGTGCAGTTCGCCGGCAATCAGCAGTTGCGGTGCTATGGTGCCGCGTTCAAATTCCGGGATCATGTAGCATAAAGTGCCATCGGCAAATAATAACACCGCCACCAGCCGCTCGCTGGCGTACCAGCGCAAGCCGGTAAAATAGTAAAGGTTGGTACCGGCTGTCAGCAGCATGGCATCCAGTTGCTGTTGTTGCATCAGCCGGCAGGCGTTGGCCAGCCGCTGCCGGTATTCGGCTTCGCCTGGCGGGCTGATACCGGCTGTCATGTCGCTTAACTGTGCCAGGGCATCGGCTGTACTGGCGCCACCAATCTGTCTGTTCATATTTGCTCTTCGCTACTGTCTGGAAAATTCTGATAACACACCGGCCGCAAAAAGCGGTCAACGGCCCGGCTGCCCACCGCAGTATAACGGCTGTCGGTGGTGGCCGGAAAGGGGCCGCCATGCTGCATGGCGGCGCACACTTCTACACCGGTTGGCATTTGGTTATAAATCAGCCGGCCGC
>CAZEGA010000197.1:0-6665 GCA_964511675.1 uncultured Rheinheimera sp. | reverse complement strand
GCCACTGCGTCAAATCGTTGATAACGCCGGTGAAGAGCCATCAGTTATTGTCAACAACGTGAAAGCAGGTGCCGGTAACTATGGTTACAATGCGGCTACCGGTGAATACGGCGATATGCTGGAAATGGGTATTCTGGACCCAACCAAAGTAACCCGCTCTGCACTGCAGTTTGCTGCTTCTGTCGGTTCTCTGATGATTACGACCGAAGCGATGGTAACCGAGCTGCCGAAGAAAGAAGCCCCTGCAATGCCGGATATGGGCGGCATGGGTGGAATGGGCGGCATGATGTAATGCCGGCAGGCCTTGCGTCTGTCTGACCCGCTAACAAACCCCGGCCTGGTGCCGGGGTTTTTGTTTTCTGCTACTGCGTCGCGGTTAGCCGGTGAAGTGGCTACATTTTTATACAAAACAGCAGTGCTGCTTAGCCCTGATCGGCGCTATAGTTACCAGCGTAGATAAACTTATAGCCAGTTGCAGGCTCTAATAGTTGTTATGCTGTAAATCATCAGATCAGGAGACAAGCCATGCGTAAGATACTACTGCTTAGTGGTTTAGTTGTGCTTAGCACCGTTGCAGTACAAGCGGGTGAAGTTAAGATTGAATGGCAGGAGCCGGAAAAGTTTACCGATATTCGTCCGGCTAATGACAGCCGCAAAGCTTATCGCGAGCGGGTGATGAAGAAGTTTGATGGTTTTTTTGCTGAGATGGCTACGCAATTGCCGGAAGGCTATAAGTGGGACGTGACCGTTACCGATGTCGATCTGGCCGGTGATGTGGATTATTTTGCCGGTGGTGCCGGTAACGCCTTACGTATTGTCAAAGACATTTATTCGCCGGCCATCAGGTTTACCCATGTACTGCGTGACAAGCACGGTGAGGAAGTTGTCAGTAGCGAGGAAAGATTGCGTGATATGAGCTTTATGCATAACTTACGCAGTACCAACCAGAATGAAGAGTTTCAATATGAAAAACAGATGCTGCAGAGCTGGTTTAAGAAAGAATTGCAGCCTAAAGTGGAGCAGTATGCCCAAACTCTGCCTAAAGTCAGTACCAACTGACGTCTATAGCAAGCTGGCGATCTGACGGTAAATATCCAGCGCTTCCTGCCGGCTTAACTGGCCGGCAGAAGCCGCCCGGCCAATACTGCTGCTTACCCGGACAAACTCACGTTCCGGGTCGCCGATCACCGTATCCGTATTAACCCTGCCGGCAGTATTATTTGTCAGCACTGTAGCCGGTGGCGTCAGTGTCTGGGCAACATTACGGCTAACCTGTTGGCCAAGTTCTGCTACAGCACTGCTGACACTGGTTGACATTGTGGTACTAATGGCAGACATAGTTACCTCCAATAATCTTCTTAGACTAGTGTAGGGGGCAGTTAGCGTTAGATTATTTTTTCACCAGAGTGAAGTTATTATTTTATTTCGTTATAACGGCCCGGAATTCGGCCAGGGTGGTATGCAGTTGCTTTAATTGCTGTACCACGCGTTGTAATGTGGCGGTATTGAACTGCTGGCTTTGGCGCATGGCTGCCACTTGTTCGGCGGTTTCTGCCAGGTAAGGCATAAAGCGGTTACTGCTGGCCTGGAATAGTTTATTGTCAGCAAAAATACGCTGATGTTTGGCATGCCCCTGTTGTTGCAGGTTATCCAGCAGGGCATCGGCATCCAGCGCTTTGCGATACAGCTCTTTTAAATTGTCATCAAGTTGATTAAGTAAAGTATCCATAAAACGGCTTAGCTGAAAAAATTGGCGCTATTATGCCATAAAGCGTTCGGCGCAGCAGCGACGGTGATAATAAAGTATTTTTCTCTGCGCCCGTTTCCTTAAGGAATGTTTTGTTATATTATCTCGTTTCTTTGAGTTAAGTTCACAGAGTGAGCATCGTGTTAGCAACGGTCAGAAACGTATTTGATAAAGTTGGTGTTACAGTGACATCGCTATGCGCTATTCACTGCATTATGTTGCCTGTCATTTTACCTGTATTGCCGCTGTTGGGGTTAACGGCGACACATAATCATGCTTTTGAGCGCATAGTGCTGTTGGTGACTATGGTGCTGGGCTTTATCACACTGTTTATTGGCTTTCATCGTTACCACCGTAAGCTGTACCCGTTTTACTCTTTGTTTTTAGGTGTGTTTATATATTGGCAGCGGGATGTGTGGGGCCACGAATATGAACACGCTGTTTTGATCGTGGGTGCATCCTTGGTGGTGTTGGCGCATGTGATGAATATGCGCTTGTGTAATAGCTGCAAAAGCTGCCATGACCACTAGGTCTCAAAATATATAAAAAATCCCGCTACGGCGGGATTTTTGCTTTTAAAGCTGGCTATACCTGCTTGTTTTCCAGAGCTGTGCTGAATAACTGCTCGAATTCGAACAACGTTATATCGCAATTAAGACAAATAGTTCGAACCTCTAAATAATCCAGTTTTCGTTCACCTGATTCGTATTTCGATACATAGCTTTGCGGCTTGTTTAGCTTTGTAGCTAATTCATATTGGCTGAGCCCAGCGTCTTTTCTCACTGCTTTTAGACTGTCCCTAAAAACTATTTGCTCAGAACTCCAAAGTCGGTTACTCATAGGATGCTCAGGTAGTACCAAAGCATCCCAAATTAGGATAATCTTGCCTGTATCCCATTTCAGGATATTAGAACAATAACAAGGAGTTTAGATGACCACTTTTACGCCATCTGTTTCAAATGCAATTGATAACAGCTCAAAAATCAGGCTGTATCTGGTGTTCTTTATTATTATTTCGATAGCCATATCCTGGCTGGGTGTTATCGATAAACAAAGTACAGACTATATAGATGGGGCGCTTGTTCAAGCTGGATTAGCTTTTACTGGAGCTAAAGCTATCAATGCGTTAGTTTCTGTTTTGCAAACAATCACGTTGTCAATTGGTGTAGCCTCTGTGTCGCCAGGTGAAATGCTAGATCCAATCAATGACTTGGTAGAGCATTATTCTGAGCTAATGAAGTTGGCTATAGGGTCTTTATTACTGCAGAAAATACTACTTGAAGTTGTATCAGATAATGCTTTCAAAGTGTTGCTTACATTGGCCGGGGTGATGTCTGCAATTTCCTTGTTTATCGGGAATTTTAAAATCAAAGCGTTTTTGCTCAGGTTGTTTCTGTTTTCTTTGTTTTTGCGTTTTAGCCTTATTTTTGTTGTGGCACTAAACGGTGCAACTGACTATATGTTCTTGAACGAAAAAACAGAGCAGCAAATTCAGGGAGTGCAGTTGGATGAGGCTGATGACAAATTAAGTTATGAGCAACGTCAGGCACTACTTGAAGAGATGGGCTTGTTAAAAGAAAAAGTCAGCAATTTAGATGATCAGTTATCAAAGAAGTTAGCTAAAAAGACCGAGATTCAAAGCGAACTCACAAATGTTGAAGAGAAAATTTCAAATTTGAAGAAAGAATTGAGTGGATTTCAATTTTTTAATAAAGATCCTCGCTTGATAGAGCTGGAGCTAGAGCGGGACAAATTGGATGATGCATTGGAGTTGGTAACTGATGAAGGTAAAAAGCTTGAGCGAGAGAAATCGGCACTTAATAAAGAAATTGAATTTGCTCAGCTAACTTTAGATGGTAAAGCGGGTGGTTTCTTTGGCTCCTTCAGTATGTCGTCTTTTGGTAGCTCAATTACTGCAATGAAAGATGCAGTAAGCATCGATAAATTGATGGAGACTAAAGAAAAAATTGAAAATATGACAACGGCTTTCTTGACGCTAATCTCGCTGTTTGTCTTGAAGACGCTGATTTTACCGCTATTGTTTTTATTCGTTGTAGTTCGCTTATTTAAAGCAGTATGGCAGATAGACCCTGCACGCTATATACCAGCATTAAAACCACTATCTGGTGGCAAGGCGGCAGAATGAGTGCAGAGTCCGAAGTAATAACTCAGCCCCTACTGGGGCTGGGGTTATGGTGGTTGTTACCATTTTTTCTGTTCTATGTAGCCGGCATCTGGGCCGGCAGCAAACAGAAAATTACCGTGTACCGTAACTATTATGATGTGCTAATTACTGGCGCGTTATATTTAGTGCCAAGCGTATTTTTGTTATTTATGTTTTTATCAGATGAACAGCCCAATGCGCTAAGCCAACAACTGGTATTGATACCGTTGGTGTTAGAGTTGTTGCTGTTTTTGCTGGTGCTGTTTCGTACCTGGCAGGATAATCGGAATCCGTTATGTATGCTGCTGGCACTTTACGTAAAAATACCAACAGCAATATTTTTTATGTTCATGTTGTACGGTGTTTTTAACGATAAAAACCGCATGAGCCGCAGGAAGTCTGCATTTTGGTTGCTGATTATAAGCCCGTTAATTTATGCGCTGGTGGCGGATAAAGACGCCGGCAAAGAGTTAAAAGGCAAACTCAGAAGCAAGACCCGGCGAACCTAAACTTTATTCAGCATTGCCCGGCTTTTCGCCGGGTAGTTGCTGAAAATGCCGTCTACGCCGTATTGCTGCAGGCGGCTGAGATCATCAGCTTGATCCACGGTATACACATATACTTTTAAACCGCGCGCTTTGGCATCATCAACAAAAGCCTGATTAATAAAGCTGACATCGCAATTTACCGAGTATGCTTGCAACTGCTGTGCAAAAGCGGCGTAATCCAGTGGCAGGCTGGCGGTGAGGGCGCCCAGCTTCAGCTCTGGCCTTGCCCGCTTAAGTTCTGCCAGCAGGTGATGGTTAAAAGACGAAATCAGCAGTTGCTGGCAATCAAATCCCGGTTGCTGTTCGGCTTTATCTAATAATGTCAGCAGTGGTGTTACGGTATCCGCGCCTTTTAGTTCGATATTCAGCCATAGCTTGTGCTGTACACACTGCAGCACCTGCCATAGTGTCGGGATAGGTTCGCCGCGACCTGCGTCAAGTTGCATCAGTTGCTGCAGGCTGTACTGGTAAATACTGCCGCTGCCGTTGGTGGTACGCGCCAGATGGTGATCGTGGATCACAATCAGTTCGCCCTGCACGGCAAACACATCAATTTCAATGGCATCGGCACCTTGCCGGATAGCTTGTTCAATAGCCAGCAGGGTATTTTCCGGGTAGTCGCCACTGGCACCACGGTGAGCAATGATTTGCATGTTCGATCCTGTTTAGAGGAGTTAAAGATAAAACTGGCTGAGTGAATGCAGAGTATTTTTTTCGGCGACCGTTGCAGGCCAGGATGGCCGAATCGAGCCCCCAGGGATGGGTTCACGGCGTGTCGCAGAAAAAATATATGGCGCATTCACGTATTCGAAGCGCCGTAGCTGAAGAGTAGCTTTAATTTGTTGTATGTGCAAAAGGCGCACCCATCCGGGTTATGCTGCCAGCGTGCTGATCAGGTAAAAACTGCAGTTTATTGGCCGGGAAAGCCAGTACGACAGTAGAGCCCAGCTTAAAGCGGCCCATTTCGGCACCTTTTTCCAGTACTATGGCATTTTTACCCTGCGCCGGGTAGCTCCAGCGAAATACATTTTTACCGGCCGGCGGTGTTACTGTGCCAGCCCATACGGTTTCAATACTGGCCACTATAGTCGCACCTACCAGCACCAGCGCCATAGGACCCAGTTCGGTATCAAAAATGGTCACTACCCGCTCGTTACGGGCAAATAAGTCTGGCACGTTTTCGGCGGTTAGCGGGTTAACTGAAAATAAATCGCCTGGGACATAAATCATCTGGCGCAGCGTGCCAGTTACGGGCATATGGATACGATGATAGTCTTTCGGCGCTAAATAAATAGTGGCAAAGTCGCCACCGCTAAAAGGTTCTGCCGTGGCAATATCCCCGCCTAACAGCGCCTGCAACGAGTAACTGTGGTTTTTTGCCTGCACCAGCTGGCCTTGCACAATAGGGCCCAACTGACTGATACAACCATCGACCGGGTGGGCGACAATATTGGCCTCAGTCGCCAGTGGGCGGATACCGTCCTTTAATGGCCGGGTAAAGAACTCATTAAAACTGGCGTAGTCCTTAGCCTGTTCAAACTGTGCTTCGGCCATATTAATGCCATAGGCTTTAATAAAACGGTTGATAAGAAAATGGCTGAACCAACCCAGCTTGGCTGCCGCCAGCTTGCCAAGCAGCCGGGAAAGTAAATGCTTGGGTAACAGGTATTGCAGGGTAATTTTTAAATTATCCATCTTGTTCTCTGTAAAGGTTAAAAATGATTCGGTTTATCCTGCGCCATACTGGCAAGAATTTTTAAATAACTGTCGTAGCGCTCAATACTGATGTCAGCCTGTTCCACTGCGTGCTGAATGGCGCAGCCGGGATCTGAAATATGCTTACAGTCACGAAACTTACAACGCCCCAGCCAGGGTGTAAACTCAGTAAAACCCTGGGTTACTTCTTCCGGTGTTAAATGCCAGAGCGCAAATTCACGGATGCCGGGCGAGTCGATTAAATCACCACCGTCCGGCAAATGGTACAGCCGCGATACCGTGGTAGTGTGCTGGCCAAGGCCTGAGTTAGCTGATACTTCTTGCGTTTGTGCTTCCAGTCCGGGCATTAAACTGTTCATCAGTGACGATTTGCCCACACCGGACTGACCAACAAAAATGCTGGTGCCACTATGCAGATAGTTCAGCAATTGCGGCATACCCTGTCCGGATTTGGCACTTACCAGTAAAAAGTCATAGCCCAGTTTCTGGT
>CAZEGA010000196.1:0-6738 GCA_964511675.1 uncultured Rheinheimera sp. | reverse complement strand
GGATTAAAATCAGCATAATCCACCCGCGAGATAGACAACGTTAACCGGATAGGGTTACCCGTCAGCAAACCAAAACGGATACCAAAGTCTTTAACCTCATCGCGAATATAAGTGCCATACACATGCACATGGCAGCGGTCAAAGGTTTTATAACTTTCTCCTGGATACACTTCCAGTTCCGATTTGTCCACCTCCAGCTTATTCGGATTCCACGATAAACAGGCATCCAATGATTCACATAAATACACCCGGCCATCCGCGTTCAGGCTTAACACTCCCATCATCCCAACCTTGGTGTTGTGATACGTTTCTGCTTTCGCCTGCAACTGGCTAAACGTTGGCCGGTTCATATATATTGGTTCTATTGTCGCAGCGACTGGTACGGCATAACAGCAAAGTGCTGCTGCAAACATGACTTTTTTCATGACAGCTGCTCCAAAGTCAATGAGTATTACATTACTGTATATTTCATACTATCTATTATTTCTGACAACATGTTCTCATTGCCCGGCTTCTTAGATGTTTCTACAGCCTGATTCCAAACAGCACAGTGAGGATTAAAGTCAGCATAATCCACCCTTGAAATGGATAATTGCACCCTGATAGGGCTGCCAGTCAGCAAGCCAAAACGGATGCCGAAATCTTTGGCTTCATCACGAATATAAGTGCCATACACATGCACATGGCAGCGATCGAGTTTTTTATAGCCCTCCCCTGGGTACACTTCCAGTTCCGATTTGTCCACCTCCAGCTTATTCGGATTCCACGATAAACAGGCATCCAATGATTCACATAAATACACCCGGCCATCCGCGTTCAGGCTTAACACTCCCATCATCCCAACCTTGGTGTTGTGATACGTTTCTGCTTTCGCCTGCAACTGGCTAAACGTTGGCCGGTTCATATATATCGGTTCAATCGTCGCGGTGGCGGCTGACACGAAACAACACAACACCACAAATAGAAACCTCTTCATAAACAATACCCCTGTATACATTTAACATAGTTACGTGCTAATGCCTCCGGTAATTCCAACGCCGGCGATGGACTGCTGCCATACTCATTCCAGGCCGCTATACCATCATAGTATTTTAATGAGGTGCCATACTTTAAAATACCAGGTCCGCGCTGATAACTGACAAAACGGCGCTGCCGATGCTGATAATCTCCCAGCGAAAAACCATCTGAGCCCACATTCGGGTGGGTATGCCAGTCAGCGTGAAGCACAGCATCACTTGGTGATTTGTACGCAGAAGAGCCTTCGAGATCATTTCCCTTAACTTTGGCGGTATGGTAACTGGTCACCACCTTACCTACGGAAAATTTATTGTTATCAGTGTGCCTAAAAATCTGGCTTGCCACTTCCGCACCATGCTTTTGCGTTAAAAACCAGCCATGTTCGTGCAACCACTTTGCCGCATCCTCTGCTGTATCAAAATAATCCAACTCACTGACCAGCTTATTAAAGTTATCTACATCCTGCTTTAATGCCTTTTTTTCTTTATCATCAAGCTCTCTGTCTTGCCACTCCGGTGGGTCGTCGCAATCTGTTTCCTCACTCGCCGCCCATACATACATAGTACCAGATGCTTTTTGCTCTGCGGTTGCCGGGCACATGCCCCCGCCCGGCGGATCAATACCCCAGCCAGGTGGCGTCCAGCCTCCCCCTCCGCCGCCCGGCGGCGTCCAGCCGCCGCCTATATCACCATTGTCACCACCTGAGCCGCCAGAGCCTGAGCCACTGCCTGAACCATCGCCCGAACTACCGCTATAATAGTCGCCTAAACCACTATCCCGCCGCGCGGCATTACCCGCACGGCTGGCGTAACTCCCGGCCAGCTCCAGCATATCGCCGGATTCCTGCCCCGCTAACTCCTGCGTTATTGCCGCCACCTGGCTGCGCTGTACCCCACCAAAATAACTGAATACCGTTATGCCGCTTATCGCAATTAATGCCACGATAATGGCATATTCTGTCATACCCTGGCCCAAGACATTGCGCCTTCCTTTTACCATTTAAAACGTCCTTTTGCCCTGTTTCACTTTATTATTGTGTTTCTGCCTGCTGTCAGTGTTACTGCGTGCGGAGCAGCACGGCTTTACGAAATGATGCATCTTTCCCACTGGCACCTGCACCAGCTACGCTTAGTTGTTTATCATTAACACCATGCTGCGTTATCAGTTGTTTGCGCACCTGTTTTGCCCTGGCCAGTGACAGCAAGTGGTTATGCAGCGCGCTGCCGCTGTTATCGGCATGGCCCACCAGGATAAAATGCTGTTCAGGATAAGCCTGCAGTTTGGCCGCTATACGCTGCAATGCAGGTTCAGAACCCGGCAAAGGTGTGCTGCTGTTTACGGCAAAGTAAAGTTCAGTGCCATTCACCCGCTGCTCAGGTGTGTAACTCAATACATCATTAAACAGCACCACATCCAGCACCTGCTGTAATAAGGTGTCGGCTAAAATAATATCGGCCACTACCCTTGGCTGGCCGTCCAGATCGGCAACATGCAATGCCAGATAACCTTTGCCAATGCTCGCTGGCGCTTTGGCCAGTAAATAAAACTGCGCCACAGACTCACCATCCAGCAATGGATCTGTCAGGGCCTGCCAGCCACTGATATCACCGCACAGCTGTGCCTGGCACTGGTATTCGGTAACAAAGCCATAACGGGAGATATTTTGCTGCAGTGTGTCGAATAAAAACTGTGCCGTTAATGTTTTGCTGTAGTCAGCAATTTTACGCTGATGTAAACCGGATGCTGTCACCGTTGCCGATGGATAATAGCCTTCTGAATGCGTGTCGCTGGCCTGTTCACGGAACAGCACCGGCCCGGCAATCAGTTGTTGTTCAGCACGCAACCATTCGCGTTGCTTAACCAGTTCACTTTGTAACGGAACCTTTGCCTGAACTTGCGTACATAACAACAGTGGCCACAGCCAACTGTGGCGTTTAATGGTATTAAACACGTATAAAACCCTCATTAATTTAAATTACTGCCATCTGAAATAACGTGGCTTTGCATGCGAACAGTTGATTGCGATGTTAACGCCAGGTACACACCACCATTAGCTAAACCAATGGCATTACAGGCTTGTTGCTCAGTACTTGCCGTAAAAATACCGCCCCAAAAACCCGATACCGCTTTATTAATCAGGTTTTTCAGTAAAGGTACTTTCATGTTGTAACACCAGGTTGTTTTGATTTTTAGCAGGTTGGCATCCTGAATATTCATTTCAATTTCCTGGCCACCAGAGTTTAGTGTTACGCCCTGCGCCGAACGAAACAATAAACTGTCGTTAGGAATAAACTCGTGCTCCGCAAAAGTTGATTCATGTTGCAATTTCACCATTCGTTTAACTTTAAACTGGTCAAAAATCGCCTGGGTCGGGCTGATAATGCTAACGCTCTTCACATTTAACGGTACATTATCTATTGCCACTGCCAGCGCTTTAGCAGATACATAGGCTACAGACATATTAGCGGTTGCCACCACGCCGTTATCAACGGCACTGCCTTTCATATACAGCGGTGCCATACCTTTTGCCAGGGCATCCCGCATCGGTGCTGTGCGGGCATGGTATAATGCGCCGGCCCGTGCAGCTTCGAACGTTGCGGTATTCAATGTGGCTTTGGCACGATAAACATACGCAAACTCAAATACACCAAACAACAATGCAAAGAATATTGGCATAACAATAATAAACTCTGTAACCGACTGCCCCCGGTTACCTTTCAGTGTCATCATGTCTGTTGCCTGATAGTTTATTAAGATGTAATTGCAGTTGCAGCAGATGCTGGTAGTACGGTGAATCCTGTGCAATATGTTGATCGGCGATATCCAGCGTTGCAATAGCCTGCTTTACCCGGACAAGGGCAAGATTATGCCAGACACGCCCATCGCCGGAATCAATTGACAAGGCATGCTGATATTTTATTACAGCAGCTTCTAACCGGCCCTGGCGGCTGTATATATTGCCAAGTTTGAAATTTGCCTCAGCATAATCGGGATTACGGCTTAACACCTGCAAATACAAGGTTTCAGCATCATCCAGCCGGGCCTCATTGTATGCCTGCGTGGCCTGGGACATTAATTGATACAAAGACTGCTCATATTGATGGCGCTGCTGTGGCGCAGAGTGACAGGCGGTCAGTATTATAATGCTGACCATATACAATAATTGTTTCATTTATTCCTCATTATTAACTGCTGGCCGGCCTGCAGTTGCAGGCGTGTTACTGCTCCCGCCGCCAGCTCCAGCGTATGGTTTGCATCAGGATCTGAGCACCAGCCAAAAGGGGTAATTTGTGACACAGTGCTGGTAATAACAAAGTCCTTATCCAGAAACACGACATCTATACAATGGCGCATAAAAAACATATGGATAGCCCGGCAATCGGCAAACAACATACCCTGAGACATGTGCAATGCCGGGCGGCCAATCAGGCCACGCAACCGGCTGAAAAAGCCGGTCGGCAGCCATAACGAAGACAGCAGCAGTTCATCCGGTAACCGATACAACGCTTTTGTTTTTAACACGTTACAAAACGTCCATTAATTGGGTAACAATTGGGAAAAACAAAATAATAAAAGTAGTAGGGAAGATAAACAGCACCAAAGGTCCCACCAGCTTAACCGGTGCCTGCATCGCCAGTTTTTCCGCGCGCTGAAAGCGCTCAACCCGGCGCTGATCTGCCTGTATCCTTAGTGTTGCACCAACACTGGCACCAGACTTTTCAGCATGCGCCAGCGCAGACACCAAGTTAGCCACCTCCCGCACCTGCACCCGCTCACTCATATTACGCAAAGCGTCAAGCTTACCTACGCCGGCTTTAATGTCGCGCAGCACTTTGCTGAACTCGATATTCAATGCTCCCCCCGGGCCTTTATCCACGGCTTGCATCAAAGCACCGTTCAGGTTCATACCCGCTTCTACCGCCATCGTAATAAAGTCCAGATATACCGGCAGCAGACGGATAATTTCTTTTTCTATTTTTTTGCGCCGATCTGTCAGATTAATTTCCGGAAAAACAAAACCAAACAGGGCAAAACCAAGTGGCACCAGGCCAGGCGGGGCTTCCAGCATTGCCATACACCACCATGAAAGCAGCATAAATAACAGTGCAGAGCATAGTTTCACACCAAAAAACTGTTGTGCTGTCATCAGGTAACCCAGACCAGACTGACGCAAACGCATTTTGGTCTTTTCTATGTATTCAACCCCCAGATGCTCACCTATATAGTGCGCAAAAAAGTTAATAACCGGCCAGCTAAACCGCATTAACAGCGGCAGCGGGTCCATGTATTCACGATCATCTTTGGGAATGGTTTTACGGATCTCAGCAATGGCATAAACGGCTATAAAAACAGCGGTAGCAACACACAAGCTGATTATTCCGGCAATAAATTGTTCAGACATCAATATTCACTATCTTACGAATAAAAAAGTAACCCAAGGCTTCCAGAATAATAACAACAGCAATAACCACCCAGCCGTACCAGGTCTGCCATAGCAGTGCCATTTGCTCCGGTTCCATTTGATATAATACTAACCCCAGCAGAATAGGCAGCCCGGTCATAACGTAACCCTGTGCCCTGCCCTGCGCAGTCAGGGCATCTATTTTCCCTTCCATTTCCAGCTTTCGCCTTAAGGTATCCGCCATTCGCTCTATTGTTTCTGCCAGGTTGCCACCTATCTCGCGCGAAATTTTCATGCCGGAAATAACAAGGTTCAGGTCAATCAACGGAATACGCTGGTACATATTGTCCAGTGCATCGCTAAAGCTGACGCCTATCCTGACTTCCCGCATAAACAGGTCAAACTCCTGCCGGATTGGCCCTTTCATCTCAGCAACGACAGATTCAATAGATTGTGTCAGGCTACCCCCCGACTTCATTGCCGTTGCCGTTGCCTGCAGCATATCTGGCAGCTCTTGCAAAAACAGTTTGCGGCGGCGGCTTTGTAAGATGCGAAAAATAACAGGAGGGGAAAACCCGGCGATGACACTACACACTAAAGCGGGTACCCAGTGCCCCAGCATTAAAAATACCAGGAAAAAAACCGCCACTAAAAAAGCAATATTCATCATGAACAGCTTTTCAGGTTCAATAAACAAAAACAAATCGGATAACTTGATTTTTGCAGTTTCAGTAAAGTTTGCCCGGTACATCGCTGCAGCCCGGCTAAACAGTACAGAAACTATCCAGGCCAGGATAGCGGCAGAAAGTGCAAAAAATAACGAAAGCAGCAATATTTCACTACTCATATTCATAGCTGCTCGCGCCCCTCGGTGAAGATCTCAAGGTTTATCTCAATGCCCCGCCTGGCAAGATCCTCATAAAACTGCGGCACTATGCCTGTAGTAACAAATTTACCCTGTACCCGCCCCTGCTCATCGTAACCCGTTTGCTGAAAACGAAATATTTCGCCTAACTGTACCCGGTTACCTTCAACTCCGGAAACCTCGCAGATACTGGTCACTTTACGGGTGCCACAGGCAAAACGGGTTTGCTGCACAATAATATTAACGGCAGAGGAAATCTGCTCACGAATCGCCAGCACAGGTAAATCCATACCGGCCATCATTACCATGACTTCTAAGCGCGAGATACAATCACGCGGGCTGTTTGCGTGGGCAGTGGTTAAAGAACCGTCATGACCGGTATTCATCGCCTGCAACATATCCAGCGCTTCGCCGCCCCGGCATTCACCAACCACGATGCGGTCTGGTCGCATCC
>CAZEGA010000195.1:5133-6747 GCA_964511675.1 uncultured Rheinheimera sp. | reverse complement strand
GCAGCAACGCCTGTTGTACCTGATGCAACGCGCGCTGGTTCACACCATACACCGAGCGCAAAAACCACCAGCGCTCAACGGCAATCACGATGCCAAGCAGCAGGATAAAAGCGATCGGGTACATAAACACGCCGCCTTCCTGTAAAAACCGTACTGTGCCGTTAAAAAAATCCATGAAACCTATCCTCTTATTGTTGTTTGTCCGGGTTAACTGACCGGGTGTGTACCGCACCTTGCTGCACGGCAATAAAACGTAAAAACTGCTGCCGATCCAGTGGCGCACCTTTGGGTAATTCGGTCTGCAGGGTTGCCGCCGGGATACGGATCTGCCCTACCGGCTGCTGCCACGGCAGCACATAGATAGTTTTCGGCTGCTCCTGGTTACCGCTGATGGTTGACTCAACCTGCACCGCCTGCTGTGCCTGGGCTGACACACTCAGCAATACGGTGCCGCACAGCCATAGGATGTTATTCATTACTGTTCTCCTGCCGGGCCAGTTCCTGCTCCAGCAGTGCCAGCCAGGTTTTAGCCTGTTCGTCCTGTGTCAGCTGATAATACTGCTGATAGTGGTAATGCGCCTGCAGTGGCGCGTCCAGATACAATTCGTACAAAAACGCCAGGTTTTTATGTGCCGCCACATAAGGCTGTGCACTCTCAAGCGCCTGCTTGAAATGCCGCTCGGCTGCCCGCAGCTCACCGCGTTGCCGGGCCAGCACACCGAGTAAATTATGGCTGTCACTGTGCTGCGGTGCCACGGTAACGGCCTGTTGCAGACTGTCACGGGCGGCATCGGCCTGCCGGTTATGCCATTGCGCCAGCGCCAGGTTATACCAGATACCGGCAAAACCGGGCGCATCAACCGCCAAGGCGCCAAACAGCTGTATAGCCTGCGGGTAATCACCGGCTTGCAGCTGCTGTTTGGCCAGCGCAAACTGCTGTTGCTGTGCCGCACTGAGCAGCAGTGGCGGCGCCACCGGCAGTGCAGTGACATCCGGCTCCGGCTGTACAGTGTTACCCTGTGCTACCGGCGCAGCAGGTAATAATGAGGACAGCGGCGCACAACCGGCAGCCAGTAACAGCCACAACACAATAAGCAATTTAATTGGCGTCATTGGCCACCTCGGTGTACTGCTCTGTCTTGTTAAATTTCGCCGGTAACAGGATGGCCAGTTGCTGAAAGCTCTGCACTATCCAGTCATCCCACTGCTGCTGAGTGGTAAGCAGGGTATTCTGCCGGTAAATGGCAATCGCCTGTTCTTCAAACGGATATGCCTGCTCCTGCAGCAATAACTCATATTCTTCCAGTGCCAGCTCATCCAGGCCGCGCGGCCGGTCGGATTGCAGCAGCGCACCGGCCATCTGCTGGTACAACCGGGCAATACGGAACTGCGCCTCACTGTACAGCCCGGCTACTGCGTACTGCATGCTTTGTTCGTAGTGCTTAATGGCCGCTGTCATATGGCTGCGCTTTTTGGCCAGGCTCGCCCGTAGCGGGTGGCTTAAGCGCACGGCGCTGAATAAGCCGCTTTCGTGCCGCCCCAGTGCCAACAGCGCCTGCGCTGCCAGCTGCCGGCTGCGCTCGTTCCTCTGCGCCGCATCCTGCTGCTCGGAAC
>CAZEGA010000195.1:0-5123 GCA_964511675.1 uncultured Rheinheimera sp. | reverse complement strand
AGTTCTGCCGGTAAGTATCCTGCTGCTGCAGGTACAGCTGAACCAGCTGGTAACGCGCTTCCTGGGCAATAAGATGCGGCAACGGGTAACGGTTGGCATAGCTGCGGTAACTGAGCAGGGCGCCAGCCTGATCACCGGCTTTTTGCTGGTACTGTGCTGCCAGATACAGCGCTTCACGCTGTTGCTGCTCATCGCTGCTGTCTTGTGCCAGGCTGAGCAATTCAGCGGCGGCTTTATCCCACTGCCCGGCCTGTTCATAGCTGTCCAGCAGCAGTGCTTTGGCCGCCAGGCTGCGCTCAGTCGCCGGATAGCGCTGAATAAACCGGTTCAGCAGCGGTATAGCGGCCGGATAATTGCCCGCCTGATGCAACAGGGTAATTTGCTGATACGCCGCCGCCTGGTGGTAGGCCGAGTCCGGCAGGGTTTGCAGCAGGCGGGCCAGATGCGTTAACACCTCGCTGTCGGCCAGTTGTGGCTGTTGCGCCTGCTGGTAAATGCTGGAGGCCAGTTGCTCTGTCAGCAGGCTGACCCGCTTTGCCCCCAGCTGTGGGCTGCTGTTTTGCAGCAAGGCAGCGATGCTTTGCTCTGCCCGGCCATACTGCGCCAGCGCCAGCTCGCTCTGGCTGTGCAAAAAGTGCGCTTCGAGCACATAGCCGGCCTGGCTTTGCGCCGGGTGCGGCCAATCAATCACGCTGGTGCTGTGCGCCAGTACCGCAGCATAATCCTGCTCGTTGTACCTCAGCTGCAACTGCTGCAGCGCCACTTGCTGCGCTGCCGGGTGCTGGCTGTGCGTGCGGACAAAGTCTGTCTGCTGCTGCCACAGCCGGGCCCCCTTATCATTAAATAACGGCGCTAATCTGTCTGCCAGCAACAGCGCTTTGTAAGCGGCATCCCGGGCGCTGAACAGCGAAGGCTGATCCGGCAGTGCCTGATAGCCCAGCCCGGTATACAGCGCCAGCGCCTGCTCCGCCTGGCCGGCACCGCTATAGGATTCAGCCAGCAGATAACGTAAGTCCGCCACCGAATAGGCAGCAGATAACGGCGGCTGTTGCAGCAACGGCTCGGTTAAAATGTTCAGCATCTGCTGCCATAGCGGGATCACAGCAGCATAGGCCTGTACCTGCTGCTCCGCTTGCTGTGCCGGCTGTTGCAGCGCAGACTGGTACTGGCGGCGGGCAAAATAATCCAGATATTGCAGCAACAGCGGCGCCACCTCATGCAGCTCTGCCGGGCGCGCCTGTGACCAGAACGCTGTATCGGGACCAAACAGGGCGATATAACGCTGCTGCTCGGCCAGCGCCCGGGCGGCATCAGCATCTGCCAGGTAATGCTCTATCAGCAGCAGCTGCATACGTGCAGCCGACAAGGTGGCCGGATAGTCACTGATAAAACGGCGGTAACTATCCAGACTGGCCGCGATAAGCTGCTTGTCTGCCAGAAAACCGGCCAGGGCCCGGTACAGGCTTTCGGTCAGCGGCAGCGGCCGTTCGCCGCTGTAATAGGGCACCCGGCGTAGCAGCGCCTGCAGGCTTTCGCCCTGCTGCTGGTAGCTCAGCGACACACTTAAGGTATGCAACACTTCCTGCTGCAGGCTTTGCTGCAATCCCTCATCAACCAGGTAGCCGCTATAGCCCTGATCCAGTACCAGCAGGAACTGTTCGTCTGCCTGCTCAAACTGCTGTAGTTTAAAATAACTCCAGCCGGCCATATAACGGGCATGCGGCTGTAACCCGGGGACAGGCTGTGCCAGTACCTGCAGATAGGCATCCAGCGCGTCAGCGTAGTGGCTGCGGCTGTAATGGATATCGGCTTTGCGGAACCAGACTTCGACGGCAAAATCTGACGCCGGATAATGCTGCAGGAATTGCTCCAGTTGCGCCAGGCAGGCTTGCTGCTCGCCGAGCAAATCGTAACTGCGGGCCAGCTGGTAGCTGATCAGTTCATTATTCGGATCAGCCGGATACTGGCTCAGCAGTTGCTGGTACTGGGCCACCAGCTGTTGCAATTCTGCCCGCTCCTGCTCAGGCGACAGGTCGGCACGGCCTACTCTGGCAGTATGCATTTGTGACAACCGGTACTGAATTTTCTGCCGCGTTTGGGCGGCAGGCTGCAGCTGCAGTATTTGTGTATACAGCTGGGCCAGTTGCTGCTCGGTCACACTGAGATCCTGCGCCAGGATACTGCGGTCAAAAGCGCTGATATCACCAAGCCGTGGCCGGCTGCCGGACGGTGCTGACAGGCTGCAGCCGGCCAGCAGGCAGGCCAGGGTAACGCCGGATAACACCGCGACAGCGTTGGCTGCACAGCGGCGGCGCGGGCCGGGCCTGAGCTTATTCATCACCGGCTCCCGCGGCAGTTTGTTCGGTCAGCAGCAATACCCGCTCCATTACCCGGGCCATAGCCTCTTTGTTGTAGCGCTGCAAGTCGGTCAGGGCCGCCAGATCCTGTTGCCGGCGCTGCTGCAGTTGCTGGTTCAGCTGCGCCAGCAACTGCTGCTGCTGGCTTAGCAACGCCAGATTAAGCTGTTGCTGCCGGCTGCCCAGTTCGTCCAGCCGCTGTTGTATCTGGCTTAGCCGGGCCGATTTATGACTTTGCTGCTGCAAATCGGCCAGTTTCAGCTCCATCTGCTGCAGTGCAGTATCCAGCCCGGCGAGCGCGCGGCGGCGTTCCAGCTTACGCCGGGCTGCCGTGTCGTAATCCTGCCATTGCAACACACCGCGCAGGCGGGCAAGCCGGCGCTGGTAACCGTCAGTGGCAATACCTGCATCAGCGGCCGTTAACTGCGCCAGCCGCTGTTCGGCCCGCTGCAGCATAGTCAGCTGCTGATAAGGCTCGCCCTGCCACAACAGGGCGGCCAGCGCTGCCGACTCTGCCTGCGCAATCTGTTGTTTTAACTGCTGTGTCTGCTGCTGCAGTGCCTGGCGGTGTGCCTGCAATGCCGGTAACTGGCTGTCCAGCAATTGGGCCTGCTGCGCCAGCTTATAGGCGGTTACCTGTTCCAGCTGGTTCAGCCGCTGCTGGCGCCGGGGCGCCGCTCGTAACTGTTGCTGCAGTGCCAGTATATCCTGCTGCAGGCGGTGTAAAGCATCATGCTGCGTCAGTTGCAGCTGCTGCCAGTCTGACATACCCTGCTCTAACTGGCTGACCTGCAACGGCACGGCCTGCTGTTCAATTAACAGCTGTTGCTGGTTGTAGTACTGATCTGCCCAGCGGTACGCGGCCAGCGCATCTTTTTGCTGCAGTGCGCGCTCCAGCTGTCCGCCAATCCGGGTCGCAGCCTGCCAGGCAACAATACTGAATGGTTGCAGCCGGATTTGCTGCTGCAACACGGCCAGTAAGGTGGGGATATGGCGTTGTTCGGTCAGAATATGGCTGTACAAGCCCAATGCTGCCGGGCTGAGTACGCTGTCGGCGGCAAAATCGCTCAGAATGGCATCAGCCGCCGCGAAATCCTGCCGCTCAATATGCAGCTGCGCCTGCAACAGCTGCAGGTAATCATGCAGGACCTGATACTCCTCTTCAGCATAGGCAAAGCCTTGCGGGCTAAACAGCACCTGCCACTGGCCGCTGAACAGCAGTTGCCAGAAACTTTGCGCCACCGGGCGCTGCAATTGCTGCTGTAATGCGCCCAGCCACTGCAACGCCTGCTGCGGCTGGCGCTGTTGCGCCAGTGCCAACGCCTGGTTACTGATGATGTAGGGCATTTCCGGTTGTAGCTGCAGGGCGGTAAAGTTGGGCCTGGCCGGTATGCTGATGTCCGGCCATTGCACCAGTTGGCTCAGTAACTGCTGCTGGCCCAGCCCGCTGTGATCGGTGCCAATTTGCACCCGCGCCAGGTAGGCTCGCGCTGCGGCTTTGTCGCCCAGTTCCAGCTGATGCCGGGCAAACTGCAGCAGGGCAATATTCAGCAGCGACTGCGGCAGGCGCTGCGCGGCGTTTTCCTGTACCAGCGGCTGCAAGACTCCGGCGGCGTGCTGCGGCATATCCAGTTGCAGATACAGCCCTGCCTCAAGCAGGCGGGTGCGTTGATCGTGCTGGGGCGCCAGTTGCAGCGCTTCCAGCGCCTGCGCCGGTTGCTGCAGGTAAAACGCCCATGCCGCCTGGCGGTAGTGTTTTTCACTCAGCGTGTCCTGCGCCGATGCCGATATACAGCATAGCGCCAGCGCTGAGCATAAACACCCGGTCAGTCGTTTGACCATGGTGCCACGATAAACTCGGGTTGATAATCACTGCTGCGGTCTTTCACCTGCAGCTCCAGCAAGACCGCAGTATCGGCCTTGTCAAACTGGTAGCTGACTGCCCGGCGGTAGTCGCGGTTATCCGGCCCTTTACCGACAAACACTGCCGTCAGGTTATGCCGGCCCGCATTGATATTGGTTTTAAACAGCGGCTGGATCGCCCCGCGTGTCAGCGCATCCCATTGCTGCGCGGTGTACAGGTGGGCCGTTACCGGTTTATCGTTCAGGCGCAGCTCCACGCTGTCGAGGCGGAAAAACTGGCCGGTATCCACCGATAAAAACAGCGCCAGCTGGGTTTGCGGCGGAAAAAGTAACTCCTCTTCCAGCAGAAACAGTTCCCGGTTCAGCTGGATCACCTGCTGTTTTAACTGCTCCAGTTGTTCGGCTGCCGGGGCAGTAGTGGCCTGTGCCACACTGCCAGACAACATTAACAGCATCAGTATTAGCGCTCTCATGGTCTGTTCCTGTTAAAAATAAAGACTGAAAAACGCCCGCAACACATTGGCATCGAACCGGTACAAGGGCTCCAGCCCGGTTTCAGCGTCAGTGATGGTAACGTTGCGGAAATTTTTATAATGAAAGCGGATATGGTCCCACTGCAGGTTCAGCTCGGGTCTGGCAACAGGCCAGAACGTCAGGTTGCTGAAGCGGTAACTGGCCCCCAGGCCCAGTGTCAGGTTGGTAAATTCGCTCAGTTCTTTGTCGCGCGCCATAAAGTTCTGCTGGCCGGCAAAGTCAAACAGGTCACGGTAAAACCCGGCCTGGCCCTGGCTGTACCAGCGCAGCCTGGCGTCCAGCACCCAGCGTTCACTCAGCGGATGCACATACTCCAGCTCAGTATCAACAGCCCGGATCTCCCAGCTGTCCTGATAGTGGCGCAGGTTC
>CAZEGA010000194.1:0-6879 GCA_964511675.1 uncultured Rheinheimera sp. | reverse complement strand
GCACGTACGGTGGTGTGAGAGGACGGCGGGAGTGATCCCGCCTCCTACTCGATTATGCGAGTAGAAAAACTCCTGTAAGCGGCGCTCGTCTGACGGGTTTAATGGCCGCAGGTCAAACGCTTCACCGTCAATATGCAGCGCTTTAAAGCCAACACTGCCCAGTTCCGGTACTTCGGTAGGGGTATGCAGCTGGTAGTGCGGCACCCAGTAATGCTGGCGGATTTGTTCCAGCAACTGCTGGCGGAATTTCGGGTGTGCTACCCGGATCAGCTCCAGTGCCCGCTCGCGGATGCTTTTGCCCCGCAGGGACGCCACACCAAACTCGGTAACCACATAGTGCACATGGCCACGGGAGGTGACAACACCTGCGCCTGCGCTTAAGTGCGCCACTATGCGGGATACGGTGCCGTTCTTGGCTGTGCTGGGCATGGCAATAATGGGCTTACCGCCGTTACTCATAGACGCTCCGCGGCTGAAATCAACCTGGCCGCCGATACCGCTGTAAAACAAATGGCCAATGGAATCTGACACGATCTGGCCGGTTAAATCGACTTCAATAGCACTGTTAATGGAGACCATATTGTCATTACGGGCAATATTAGCCGGCGAGTTAACATACTCGCTGGGGTAAAACCCCATATGTGGGTTGCAGTGCACAAAGTCGTACAGGGCTTTGCTGCCAACACAAAAGCTGGCCACGGTTTTGCCGGGGTGAAAGGTTTTTTTGCGGTTGCTGACCACGCCTTTTTTAATCAGCTCCATCATAGAATCAGTGATCATTTCACTGTGGATACCGAGATCTTTATGGTTGCCCAGGTAGCGCAGCACGGCATCGCATATTTTGCCAATACCGATCTGGATAGTGGCGCCATCGTCAACCAGCAGGGCAACATACTGGCCTATACGTTCAGTGACGGCATCCAGCTTCACCTGTGGCATTTGTGCTATCGGCTGTTCGGCATAAAAACAGGTATTTATCTGATCGCGGTGGATAAACGCCTGGCCATAGGTAACGGGCATAGACGGGTTTACCTGGGCGATGACTTTTTTCGCCGCTTTGGCGGCGGCAGAGACAATATCGACCGATACGCCCAGCGAGTGATAGCCGTGTTCGTCGGCCGGGCTGACCATAATCAGCGCAGCGTCCAGCGGCAGTATGCCGTCACTGAACAGTGAGGGGATATCCGACATAAAGCAGGGGCTGTAATCGGCGCGGCCTTCTGCCACGGCGCGGCGCACCTGTTCGCCGCCGATAAACAGCGCATTTACCTTAAACAGCTGCTGGTGTTCAGGCTCTGCCCACTTATTGTCAGCCAGTGAATACACCTGCACAATTTCAATATCGTGCAGCTGTCTGGCATTGGCGATCAGATCGTCAATTAACGCGGTTGGTGTGGCAGCATGCGAGCCAATAAAGATACGGTCGCCCGATTTTAGCAGTTGTTGCCAGTTCAGCTGATCTGTCGCTTTTGTCATAACCCACCCGCCCAAGGCTATCTGTGGTGCAGTGTAAAACAAAAGGCGGCCGGTATGCAGTCGCCTTTAGTCTAAGTTATCAGATTGTCGGCGTTTAGCGCTGTGAAGTATTGGCCTGGATCAAGCAAACCACCGGGCTGATAACGTTTCAGCACGGTGGTTTGTGTTATATCAACAGTTAGTCGATTTGTCTGGCGGGCTGCTGCCGTTGTACTGTGGCTTCCCGTTGTGGTGCGCGCTGTTCGCGTGTTGCTGGCTGACGGGGCTGCTGTGGCTGTTGCTGTAACTGCGGCTGGCGTACCGTCTGCGGTGACTGTTCACGCTGTACCGGTGTTTGTACCGTGTCGCGTTGGGGTTGCTGCACCGGCCGGTTCATTTGGGGTTGCTGTACAGGCTGCTGCTGGCGCACAGTCTCACGCGGGCGAACCTGCTCAGTGCTGACATGGCGCTGTGCCACCGGCTTATCATTATGCTGCCGGGTGTCAGGCTGGCGGATCTTCTGCTGTAGCTGCGCCCGGCGTTCATCCTGGGCTGGCTCTGTGCTGCGCATACGTTGTTCCGTTGTTACCGGCCTGTGCTGACGCGGTACTGTGCTGTCGGGCCGTTGCTGTGGCTCACGCAGCCTGATTTGTTCGGCCGTTTTGCGCTGATACTGGGCTTTGTTTTCACGTACGGTCACGTCCGTATTCCGTTGTTCGCGGTTATGGCGCACCGGAGCCGCCTGCAGCTCGCGTGTGGTCTGCTGGTAACCATAGCCGGCGTTGTAATCCCGGTTTAACCTTTCGTGCCGGTAGTGCACGCCGCGGCGGTGCTCTGGCTGATGATGCCAGCGGCGGGCGTCAACATAATGTTTATGCCGTACCGGATAGTAACGCGGTGGTTTATGGTAATAGTGATGATGCACTACAACATGGCGGTGTTGCCAGTCGAAGATACTAAAGTAAAACCAGGGCCGTACCCGCACACTGACTCCCCAGTGAAACGGGCTGCTGCGAAAATAGACGCCTGAGGTATGCCAGTAGACCGGCGGATGGGACGGCCACCACCAGTCGCCGTACACGACACGGGTATCGTACACCGGTACATACACGACTTCTTTCCGTGCCGGTTCAATAATGATGATCTCGCGCTCGCGTTCAACCACAATATGCTCGTTATTCTGCAGGTTACCGCTGGTATAAGCTTTTTCCCGCAGCAACTGAATACTGGCCAGTACTGCGCTTTCATCGGCCAGGAATGCTTCGCCCAGCTGCTGGGTCCAGTCCAGATCATTACTCAGCCGTTCCAGCAGCTGTGGAAATGCCACCAGGGCTTTTACACTCGGGTCCCAGGTTTTGTCCTCAACTGCGCGCACCGCCTGTTCAGCGCTCAGGGCGCTGTTAGCTTTTACCCAGCGCGCGGCCTGCACTACCTCCAGTGGGTAGGTCGAGGCGATCAGTACATGGGTTAATACCGTATCAGGATACAGGGCTACCGGCGCCAGCATCTGTTCCAGCTCTGCCTGTGACAGGGTGTCATCGGCATGCACTGACAGGCCGAGCAGGGCCGTACATACGGCCAGCACCTGGGTTAGTTGCAGTATCAGATGTTTCATCTTGCTACCCTCACTTGCCCCCATTGCCCAATCGCCCTGGTGGCTTTTTATACATTATGTAGCTTATAGGGCGCGCAGGCTGAATTGAAACTGAACTTTACTGAACCTTTACATAGCCTGACCGGCAGCCTAGGCTGCCAGCCGGTGATTATCGCCTGCGGTTGTCTGCAGTATAAGTGCAAGCAGGGCGTTAACCAAGGTAACGGGCTTTTCTGGCGGGTTTTAGCCTGGTCAGATCAACCAGCACCAGGCCATCGACGCAACTGGCAAAATCGGGGTCGGTGCCAAAGGCGAGAAACTTCACCCCGCCTGGCTCACACAATTCACTGTACTGCTTATATAGGGTAGGGACACTGACGCCCATATTAGCCAGCAGGTGCTTTAACTGGGTGAAATCGGCCAGATAGTTGTTACCACTGAAATGGGGTTGCAGCTCTGCCAGTATTGCCTGCGGCAGCTGATAAGGTTGTTTTGATACTGCGTTGTTGTTACTGTCGCCAAAATACAGGCTGTAAAAGTAGACCATCAGGTCGCGCGCGGCCTGCGGGTAGCTGTTCGATAAACTGACACCGCCAAACAGGTAGCGTATGTCCGGGTATTTACGCAGGTAAGCACCAATACCGTACCATAAGTAATCCAGGCTGCGTTTACCCCAGTAGCGTGGCTGTACAAAGCTACGCCCCAGCTCCAGGCCGGCACTGAGATAAGGCTGCATGCTGTGGTCAAACTGAAATAATGAGGCGGTGTAAAGCCCTTGTTCGCCTTGTTCTGCCAGTACTTTAGCGGTGTTGGCAAAACGGTAGGCGCCAACGATTTCCAGATCGTCTTTATCCCACAGGATCAGATGCTCGTAGTGGTTGTCGAAACGGTCGATATCGCGGCGTAAACCGCTGCCTTCACCCACAGCGCGAAATGCCAGTTCGCGCAGCCGGCCTATTTCACGCATCAGTGCAGAGCTTTGCTGGTGCTGATACAGGTAAATGTGTTTGCCGTCGCTGGTCTGGCCGAGTAACTCGCAGCTTTCAACGGCTTTTTTCAGCAGTATTCGCTCTTCCGGGTGGGCTATGGCACTTTGGGTTTTGAATAATGCCGGTTTGTTTTTCCCCAGCCGGTACAGGTGTTTCTTAAACAGTTTTACTTTAGCTTTGCCTTCAAGCGCCAGATCGGCAAAGGCATCGTAGGGGATCAGCTCACCAATACGCATATCCAGCGTTTTGCGCTGCTGTTTAAACATTTCCTGCACCAGCAGCATCGTCGCCAGCGGCTTGTACAGCATTGAAGCGCCATAAAACAGTGCCGAGTTACGGCCGTCGATGTAAACAGGCAGGATCGGTGCTTTGGCATTCAGGGCAAAGCGCAAAAAGCCGGCATGCCATTTGCTGTCTTTAATGCCATCCGGGCGCAGCCGGGATACTTCACCGCTGGGGAAAATAATCACTGCGCCTTCATCCGCCAGTTGCTGCTGAATATTATCCAGGGCGCGCCGCTCTGTACCACCGCTCATATTGTTTACCGGTAGCAGCAGGTTATGCAGCGGGGTCAGAGCCATCAGTAGCTGGTTAGCAACCACTTTCACATCGGGACGGATATCGCTGACCAGTTTCAGCAGTGCCAGACCATCGAGTGAACCTATCGGATGGTTGGCAATAATGACGACCCGGCCACTGACCGGAATACGTTCGACTTCGTTATCGCGCACGGCGTAGCGGAAGTTAAAATGATCCAGTACCTGCTCGACAAACTCCAGCCCCTGCAAATGAGGGTAGCGGCCAGAAAAATCGATAAAGTCCTGTTCATGCAGCAGACGGCGCAGGGCGCTTTTAACCGGTTTATATAACCAGGGTTTGTCTGATAGTTTTGGCAGATTCTGTGCCAGTACCTGTTCGACACTAATCATATATCACTCCGCTTACACCGCTTTGGCTGTGCTCAGGCTAGAGGGGTTGTATGACATTCAGGTGTCGGTTTTATGGCAGTTTGCGGAAGTTTACGCCGCCTTTTTACTGTTGCTGCAAGGCGGCAGGGCAGCCAGCTGTTCGGCCTGCTCGCTGAAGTGGTACAGGGCCAGGCTGCCATCATGTTGTTCCAGCAGGGCAGTACAACTGTCTATCCAGTCACCGTCATTGCAGTAGATAATACCTTGTTCCAGACGGATTTCCGGATGATGGATATGGCCACAAACCACGCCGTCATAGCCGCCCCGCCTGGCCATGTCGATAGCTGCCTGGCGGTAGCGGGCGATGGCTTTTTGTGCCCCGGGCACTTTAGATTTGATATAGGCTGCCAGGCTGAAGTAGCCGCCGCCGCACAAACGGCGCAGCCGGTTATACCAGCGGTTCAAAAACAGCAGCAGGTCATACAGGGTATCGCCTAGCCAGGCATGTAAGCGGCCAAAATTAACTTCTTTGTCAAACTCGTCACCGTGCAGCAGCAACAGTTTTTTACCCTGGGCTGTGGTGTGGCTGGCACGCAGGGCAATACGGATATTGCCGAACTGCTTACCGGCATACAGCCGCATGACTTCATCATGGTTGCCGGGAATGTAAATGACCTTACAACCCTGCCCGGCTTTATCCAGCAGGCAGCGCAGCAGCTGATTTTGCTCTGTACTCCAGTGTACCTGACGCTGCATCGCCCAGACATCGACTATATCTCCGAGCAGGTAAATGGTATCGGCCTGGCATTGTTGCAGAAAGTTCAGCAGGTACGGCGCCTGACAGTCTTTGCAACCAAGGTGAACATCCGATAAAAACAGCGTGCGGCAGTTCAGCATTGTTCGGTACCATGTTATCTTTAGGCGCTGTCAGCATGTTGGCTGGCTGTGTCAGTGTTATGACGATTTATTGAAGCTTTGGTGACCTATGAGCCTGGCCCTGATTATTCCCGATCGCAAACTGGATGACTTACAGCAACGGCTGGGCAGCTTGCTGCCGGGCGTTGCTATTGAAATCTGGCCGGATATCAAAATACCGGAAGCGGTAGAGTTTGCAGTGGTGTGGAAGCAACCGCAAGGCTGCCTTGGCACTTTACCGAATCTTAAGGCTATTCAGTGCTATGGTGCCGGGGTTGACGCCATTCTGGCTGATCCCAGCTTGCCTGAGCTGCCAATAGCGCGGGTCGTTGATGCCACACTGAGCCGGACTATGGTGGGCTACCTGGATGGGGTGGTCAGTTATTTCCGCTTAAGGCTGGATCAGTTTGCGGCCCGGCAACAACAGGCACTGTGGAAGCCGCAAAGCCCGCGGCGGTTGCAGCAGCTTTGCGTGCTGGGGCTGGGTGAACTGGGTGGTGCGGTGGCAAGGCATTTTGCTGCCCGGGGATATCAGGTCAGCGGCTGGGCCAGAACCGCAAAGCAGGTTAACAATGTGCAGTGTTACCATGGCGCGGCAGGGCTGGCACAGGCGCTTAGTGGCGCTGATATGGTGATATGTTTACTGCCGCTGACAGCACAGACGGAAAACCTGCTGGATACGGTGTTTTTCCGCCAGTTATCACCCGGCGCTATTCTGGTGAATGTGGCGCGCGGTGCCGTACTGGATGATGAGGCTTTACTGGCGGCACTCAACAGTGGCCAGTTGCAGGCGGCATGCCTGGATGTATTCCGCCAGGAGCCGTTACCTGCAGCACATGCGTTCTGGCACCATCCTGCTATTCTGATCACGCCGCATGTGTCTGCGGTAACCAATGTCGACACGGTGACAGAGCAAATCGTGGAAAATTACCATCGCAGCCAGCGCGGAGCGGCGCTGTTGCATCCGGTTGATCCTGAGCGCGGTTATTAATGGGAAAATGCTATGCAAGCCACCGGT
>CAZEGA010000193.1:0-6910 GCA_964511675.1 uncultured Rheinheimera sp. | reverse complement strand
ATGGCCATGGCCGACAGTGCCAGCGCGGTCAGGATCATGCCAAACTGGCCGGCGCGGACAAAATGCCGCTCTGTTGTATCAGCCTGCCGTGCCAGCCGCCACGGTTTGTATAAATCGGCTACCATCACCGACGACATGGAATTCAAGCCGGACGTTAGTGTAGACAGTGCAGCGGCGACTACGCCGACCACCACTAAGCCCCGCAGGCCGGATGGCAGTTCATTCAGCACATAATACATAAAAACGGTGACTTTTTCGCCCTGGAAACTGTCGGCAAACTGCTGGCTCGGCAGGTATAAATCGGACCGCTGGTAGAAGATATACAGCAAAAAGCCGATCAGGATAAACAGCGCTATACTGGGGATCACCATCAACACCGAACTGAACAGCGCGCGTGAACCGGCTTTGGCATCTTTGCAGGTCAGCACCCGCTGCGTCATATCCTGATCCAGGCCCAGGGCGGCAATATTCAGCAGTACAAAACCGGTCAGCGCCGACCAGATATTAAACACGCCGGCTGAGCTGAAATCGGCGCGAAAATCAAACAGCAGCAATTTGGACGGGCCGCCCTCTACCGGATGGCGCAGTGCATCCAGCAATACCGGCAACTCCAGGTTAATACTCTGGTACAGGTACACCAGTACCGTCAGCGCTGCACCCAGGTAAATCAGCCCTTGTACCGTATCGGTATAAATTACCGAGCGGATGCCGCCGACCACGGTATAGGACACGCTTAACGCGGCCAGCAGCAGGATCGACAAAATCACACTGTCAGCGGCAATATCATTAAACAGCAGCATAGATACGGCCAACCCGGCCATATACAAGCGGGCGCCGCTGGCAAACACCCGGCCGAACAGATACATTTTACCGGCATGGCTTTTGGCCGTGGCCCCAAAGCGCTGCTCCAGCAGGCCGTACACCGTGGTGACCTGATACTGGTAATAACGCGGCAACAGGGCTTTAATCACGATCACCGCCGCCAGCAGCGCACCGATATTGCTGGCCAGATAACTTAAATTACCGCGAAAGCCCATATCGGGGCCGCCGAGAAAGGTCGCTGCCGACTGCGATGTCACCAGCACCGATACTGCCACGGCCCAGACCGGCATGCTGTTACCGGCCAGGAAGTAGTCGTTGCTGTTGGCCGAACGCTGCCGGTTAAAATACCAGCCCGATAAGGCGATGATAACGAAGTAGCCAAAAAATACCGTCCAGTCCAGTAATGTCAGTTGCATGTGCGGCTCTTAGCAGTGAAAAGTACTTAACCATACCATAATGTATCGCAGGTGAGTAAAATATCCATATAAATTTTACTTGAACGAATAATTTATTTTTGTTGTACTGCTGGCAGCTTTCGCCAAAATAACAGGATACCGCCGTGGCTGTCTTATCTCTCAGGAATTCTATGTCATGCTTGACCCGCGCTTCGTTGCTTTTGATCAGTGCCTGCAGCTGCAACCTGGTGGCTGCTGCCATGCCGGTTAACCCTGTAGTGCCCGGCACCAGGGTAAAGGACGTCAGCATAAAGCAAATGCTGGGGCAGAAACTGATGCTGGATCTGCGCTATTACTGCGGGCAGCCGCCGGCAGAGGGCCAGTGTCGCACGCCGATGACCCAGTTACCGGCCGAGCTGGCCGCGCTGATCCGCGATTACGATATCGGCGGCGTGATCCTGTTTGCGGAAAACCTCGCTGACGTGGCGCAAACTGTGCAGTTAAACCGTGATTTGCAAACGGCCGCGGCCGCCTCTGCACTGCAATTGCCGCTGTTTATCGGCATTGATCAGGAAGGTGGCCGGGTGGCACGGTTGCCCCGCAGTTTAGCCACCTCTTTTGCCGGCAATATGGCGATAGGGGCCACCTATGCCGAACACGGTACAGCTTTTGCCAGCGAGGTCGGTAAGGTGCTGGCCGACGAACTGCTGGCACTGGGCATTAATGTCAATTTTGCGCCGACCATAGATGTCAACGTTAATCCGCAAAACCCGGTGATTAATGTGCGCGCCTTTGGTGAACAGCCGCAGCAGGTCGCCGAATTGGGCGGCGCCATGACGGCGGCCATGCAGCAGCAGGGTATGATAGCGGCACTGAAACATTTTCCCGGCCACGGTGATACCGAAGTGGACAGCCATTTAGGCCTGCCGCGGGTGGAGCACAGCGTTGAGCAGATCCGTCAGGTGGATTTATATCCGTTTGCACAGATTATCAAACAGCAGGCGCCGGGCATGATTATGACCGCGCATATCCAGTTTCCGGCGCTGGACAGCAGTACCTTTGTGTCGAAAGATGGCGAGCAGATGCTAAAACCGGCCACACTATCGCGCACTATTTTGCATAACGTCTTGCGTGAAGAACTGGGCTATAACGGCGTGATCGTGACCGATGCGCTGGATATGGCCGGGATCAGCAAGTTTTTCAGCCAGACCGAAGCTGTGGTGCAAACCTTCGCCGCCGGTGCCGATATCGCCCTGATGCCGGTAAAACTGCAGCACCCGGGCGAACTTAACGCGCTGACAGCCTTGCTGGATGCGCTGGAAGCGGCCGTTAGCAAAGGCGCTATTGCCAGCGCCGAACTGGCGGCGTCTTATCAGCGTATCGTGGCGTTAAAGCAACAGTACCCGTTGCTGCCTGCTGCCAAATCTGCCGCAGAGCAGGTGCAACAGGCCAAAGCGCTGCTCGGTAACATGGAGCACCGCGCGGCTGAACTGGCACTGGCCAAAGCGGCAGTAACCCAGGTTAAACCGGCCAGCGGCGACTGGCCATTTAAGCTGAGCGACAGCAAAAAACTGCTGCTGGTGATGCCGGATCAGCTGAAAGCCCAGGCACTGGGTGCCGCCTTGCAGCATTACAGCCAGCACCGCTTTGAGATCAGCGTGATCAGCCTGCAGCAAACCGACATCAGTGCCGCGACGCAGCTGATTGCGGCGGCAGATGTGGTGATTAGCGGCTTTATTTCGCCAATGCAGAGTCTGGCCGATATTGGCGGTATGGATGATTTAACCGGTATCGGCAATATTGCGGCGGCTTACGCACGGCAACAAAGTCAGTTTGCCGCGTTGTTGCCGCACATTGTACAGCAGCAAAAGCCGCATATTTTTTTAAGTCTGCGTGCGCCCTATGATATTACCGACTACGGCCAGCATGCCGCTGTGGTGCTGGCCAGTTATGCCTATAATACGACAGAGCAGCCAGCAGCAATGGCAGCCGGTAATGCCACCTATGAAGCCCTGGCGCAGGCGTTGCTGGGGCAGTACCGCCTAACCGGTAAACTGCCGGTGACCGTGGCCGGGTATTAAAGCCGATGTTTAATTGGTATCGGCGTTATGCAGAATCAATCCTGGCGGTATTGCCAGCCAACCGCCTGCTGGCGCTGGATGTACTGCGCGGTTTAACCATTACTGCGATGATCCTGGTCAACAACCCCGGCAGCTGGAGTTATGTTTATGGCCCGCTGCGCCATGCACAGTGGCATGGCTGGACCGTCACCGATCTGATTTTTCCGTTTTTTATTGTGATTGTCGGTATGTCGCTGCAGCTAAGCCTGCAACGGCACAGCCTGTATGCTAAAGCGGCGCTGATTAAACATGCCGCTGTCCGTGGCCTGAAACTGTTTGCCTTGGGCCTGTTTCTGGTGCTGTTTTACTACAATTTTCGCGATCCCAATTACAGTTATATTGAACAAAAGCTGCTGGCGCTGCGCTGGTTTGGCGTACTGCAGCGTATTGGCCTGGTGTACTTTTTTACGGTGCTGATTGTGCTGTACTGCGGCAGCCGCGGCCGTATTGGCTGGTTGCTGGGACTAAGTGCGCTGTATCTGGCCGGGATGCTGTACCTGCCGTATCAGGATGCGCACGGCAATCAGTTTGCCGGCCTGCTGCAGTTTGGTAACAGCTTTGCCGCCTGGCTGGATCATACCGTGCTGGGGGCCAGCCATGTGTATTACCGCAGCGCCACGCCGTTTGCGTTTGACCCGGAAGGGCTCTGGTCTACCTTGCCTGCCATCAGCAGCTGTTTAAGCGGTGTGTTAATGGCGCAGTGGTTGCAAAGCGAGCGCAGCCTGGCGCAGAAAATTCGCGGTTTATTGTTAGCCGGTGTGGTCGCGGTATGGCTGGCCGAGCTGTGGCATTTTGGCCTGCCGGTCAATAAAAGCCTGTGGACACCCAGTTTTGTACTGCTTAGCAGCGGTTACTGCGCTATCGCGCTGGCGGCCTGTATCTGGTTATGCGATGTTAAACGCTGGCGGCTGTGGAGTGCGCCCTTTGTGGTATTTGGTGCCAATGCCATTTTATTTTTTATGTTTGCCGGTGTCGCAGCGCGCATACTGATGATGGTTTCTGTCGGAGGAACCTCATTACACAGCTGGTTATTCAGCAATGTGTATCAGCCGCTATTTGGCAACTATAACGGTTCGCTGGCATTTGCCATCAGCTTCCTGCTGCTGTCTTATCTGTTAATGCACTGGTGTTATAAACGCGGTTATATCTTCAGGGTATAACCAGCAAACATCAACATGCCCTAATGATCACCGCTGTGTATAACCGTTGACTGGCGCAGCAGCAACGCAGTAAAAATGGCTGTTACCGTAACAATGATCGCGCTGACCAGTGCATTGGTATGCAAGGCCTGGGTAAAGGCATAGTGAGTGCTGTGCAGCAGTTGTTCGGCCTGGGTGGCTGGCAGCTGGGCCGCAACATGCAAGGCACCGCTTAAGGTGTCGATAGCTCGTTCTGCCTGGCTGTCGCTGATCGCTGTCGGCAGGTTGCTGGCCATCTGGTAACGGTAAACAGCAGTACCGATACTGCCGATAATGGCAATGCCCAGCGCCATACCGAGTTCGGCGGCGGTTTCTGAAATGGCAGAGGCTGCTCCGGCTTTATTCGGTGGCGCCGCGCTGATCACCAAATCGGTGCCGAGAATGCTCATCGGCATAATCCCCAGCCCCATAATCACCGTACCGGCGATCAGAAAACCTACGCTGGCATGGCCGTTCACCAGTAGCATCAGCATAAAACCGACCGCTGACAGCAGTAAACCGGCACTGACCAGTTTATTTGCTGCAATATGTTGCGATAGTTTGGGTACAAACAAGGAGCCGGCTAATTGCACCAGTGCTGCCGGCAGCATTAATACACCGGCATGCAGCGGCGACAGCCCCAGCACGCCCTGTAAATACTGGAATACCAGGAACCAGGCGCCGGAAATGGCCAGTATGGTCAGTAATAACGCCAGCACTGCGGTAGTGAAGATCCGGTTTAGTAGCAGGTTAAGGTCGAGCATCGGCTCTGCTAACTGCCGCTGACGGCGGACAAAAAACCAGCCCAGCACAAAACCGGCGGCTATCGCCAGCAGCGGCAGCAGGGTAACGCCATTGCGGGCGATATCTTTCAGGCTGTAAATAATCGCCAGTATGGTGGCAATAGACAACAGCGAACTGCCAAGATCAATACGGCCAGCATTGCTGTCTTTAAACTCTGGTAATAACAAAGGCCCGGCGGTCAGTAATAGTAGCATCACCGGCACGCCGAGCAGGAACACCGAGCCCCACCAGAAAAACTCCAGCATCAGGCCGCCAATTAACGGCCCCAGCGCGCCGCCGATAATAAAACCGGTCATCCAGACGCTAATGGCTATGGTGCGCTGGGCCGGCTGTTCAAACATATTGCGGATTAGCGATAAGGTAGACGGCATCAGCGTGGCACCGGCAATACCGAGCAGGGCGCGGGTGATAATCAGCATCTCGGTACTGGTGGAAAACGCCGCCAATACCGAAGCAATGGCAAAGGCTACTGCGCCGGACAGCAGCAATAAACGGCGGCCAATGCGGTCGCCCAGTGTACCCATAGTGATCAGGAAACCAGCGATCATAAAACCGTAAATATCCAGGGTCCATAATAGCTGTGAGCTGGTAGGATGCAGATCGGCGCTTAAATGCGGCACCGCCAGATGCAGCACCGTCATATCCAGCGATAGCAGGAATGTAGGCAATACCAGCACGACCAGTCCCCACCAGGCACGGCGGCTGGCAGGCTGAGGGGTAGAATGCATTGTCGGCTGTTGACTGCTGGCCATCTGGCATCTCCTGTCAATAAGGCGCGGATCATACCGGAAAGGCAATTTCAGGTACAGCAGCAGATAGCTTCAGATAATAATGGCTGAATGTTTGCGGAAACTATATTTTTCGCATCCAGGAACATAAGCTGATGCAAGATGATGAAGTTCGCAATGACTTTATCTCAGGTTTGCATGGTGAGACACGTTTTCTAACCTTTCGGCCAACCAAATTTTGATTATTGACTGACGAGTCACACCAATCCTGCTTGCCTCTCTGTCAAGTGACTCTAGCATCCAGGCTGGAAAATCTACGTTTACCCGCTTTTGCTTCTGCATTGGTCTTTTTGCTTGTGACAGATCTAAGTCCATCACAATATCAGCGTCGTCACTTTCAAATTTGGCATCAAATTCATGCGCTTTCATAAAGATTTACCTCTGCTTTGCGTGAACGCCGAACTGAGATGATCCTGATATTTGTACCCCGGTAGGTAATAACACCTGACCAATGCTTACCATTTAGTAAGCCAACAACTAAATATCTCGGCTCATCGCTCGTGTTTACAGGGATCTCAATAAGGTTGGAATCATTCCAAAGCCCTTGAGCTGTATGGAAATCAATGCCATGTTTTTCGAGATTGCTTCTGCTCTTGTTTTCGTCAAATTCAAATTTGATCATGAGTAAAAATTACACCCTTTTTACTCTTAACGCAAACTTTGTAGAGTGATAACGCACCTGGCAGGCGCGGGTTTGTAGTTGAGCCGAAGGTGCCACGGAAAAGCCGTTGCTGTGCCTGCGCTTGATACTCATTGAGCATGAGATAAGAGAGCCCCGATATGTGTTTGTTGCAGGCTATCGC
>CAZEGA010000192.1:3906-6927 GCA_964511675.1 uncultured Rheinheimera sp. | reverse complement strand
TCGGCAATCAACAATGCCGCCACAAAAGACACGCCCGTCGATGCTGATGGCGTATATGACACTGCGCCGGCGTAACCTCGGGCCCTTACTGGATGCTAACGGCTGGGCCGTAAATACCCGGGCAAAAATTAACGTGCCCTTTGGTGCGGCGTTAACCGGGCTGGCACAACTGCCCAAAGGGGCTAAGCGCTCGATAACCGATCCTTATGCCGAGAAAAAGCAGCCCTGGGGCTTAATCTGCCTGGTTGTGCTGCTGGGGGCTGCCGCGCTCTGGTACTGGTTATACCGGTAGCAGTTGGGCTATGCCGCCCGGTAAGCAGACATAGTAAGCAGGATAGTGAAATAGTAAGCAGGGTAGTAAAGGTGACTTCAGGCAGTATTGTTCGTTTATTTTCGCTGGCCGCTATCTGGGGCGCGTCTTTCCTGTTTATGCGGCTTGCTGTGCCGGAGCTTGGCCCGGCCTGGCTGATGTTTGGCCGGGTGCTGCTGGCCGCAGTGTTTCTGGCACTGGTAGCTATAGGGCTAAAGCGCAGTTTGCCAATACGCCAGTATGCCGGCCACTTTATGTTGCTGAGCTTTTTTAATACAGCATTGCCATTTTTACTGTTTGCCTACGCGGCACAAACCCTGACGGCATCGTTACTGGCGGTGCTTAATGCTACGGCCCCTCTGTGGGGGGCGCTAATTGGCTGGCTGTTTTTCCGCCAGACCATGTCGCTGAAAATTGCCGGCGGCCTGCTGCTGGGGATCTGCGGTGTGGCTATTCTGGTAGGGTTTGATGCGGCAGCAGCAGACAGTGCTGCGCTGACAGCCATAGCGGCAGCGGCGGGGGCTGCCTGTTGTTATGGTATTGCGACCTGGTATACCCGGCTGGCCAAACCGGTACCGGCTTTTATTAATGCCCATGGCAGTATGTGGGGTGCCAGCCTGTGGCTGTTACCGCTGTTATGGTTTATCCCCCTGCCGGTAGCAGAGCCGGCAACGCAGAGTGTACTTGCTGTAGTGGCACTGGGGGTAGTATGCACCGGTGTTGCTTACCTGCTGTATTTTCGCCTGGTGCAGGATCTTGGTGCTACGCCAACCCTGACTGTTACTTTTCTGATCCCGGTATTTGGCGTACTGTGGGGACACCTGTTTTTACACGAAGCCGTAGGCTGGCATACGCTGGCCGGGGCAGCTGTGGTTATTACCGGTACCATGCTGGTGACCGGTTTCAGTCTGAAGTCATTGCGCGCGGTAGCCGCGCCAGCCAAGGAGTCACTATGAAGCTTTATGGTTCGCAAACTTCGCCCTATGTGCGGCGTATTCGTTTATTGCTGACGGACACGGAGCACGAATTTGTTAACCTGAATATTTTTGCCGGCGAAGACCGGCAAACCCTGGCGGCACTGAACCCGACACTGCGTATTCCGATGCTGGAAGATGGCGCCCAGGTAGTGTTTGACTCCGGCGTGATTTACCGTTATCTGGCGCCGAAGCTGGGCATAGCGCCGTTAAGCTGGTATCAGGAAAACCAGCTGACGGTGATTAACGCGGTTAATGATTCTTTGATCATGTTGCTGCAATGCAGCCGCAGCGGCTTTGACACCAGCGACGATAAGCTGTTCTTTAATTTGCAAAAAGAGCGGGTGGTAACCTCACTGTATGTGTTGGAGCAACAGGCGGCTAATGCCGAGTTTGCCAACTGGGATTATGTTGCCATGGCGCTGTACAGCCTGCTGGACTGGACCTTGTTCCGTGAGCTGATGGAGCTGGAGGATTATCCGGCGCTGCTGGCGTTTGCGGCGCAACATCAACAGCAAGCCATGATCAAAGACACTGATCCGCGGCTGGGGTAACTAGGTTATAGGCAAACACAACCGGCAGGCCTGGTGCCAGCCGGTTGTGTCGTTCTACTGTGCGGTTTTTAGCAGCACAGGTTCAATTAACACGCTTTGTTCCGCGTCAGACAGCCAGATCTGGCCTTCGCTGATATTACATTGCAGGTTCATGGTGCGGTTAACCAGTTTCGCCATCGCTTTGACCGACTCTTCGCTGATCTCCAGCACACTCAGGTTCTGGTAACGCTGCAGCGCCTGCTGAATGTTCTTCCACCATACCGGCACACTGCGTCCGCCATAGCAGAACAGCTGCACCTGTTTTGCCTGCCCGGCTGCTTTGCGCAGCCATTTTTCCTCGCTCTGGCCAAACTCGACCCACAGGTTAATTTCGCCGCCCAGGGTTTTATCCCACAGTTCGGGTTCATCGTCTTCAGCACTTAAACCTTTGGTAAAGGCCAGTGTTGCCGAGGCATTCATCGCAAAAGCCAGCAAACGCACCATCATGCGTTCGTCATTTTCTGACGGGTGCTGTGCCAGCGTCAGGCTGTGATCCTGATAATAATGCCGGTCCATATCGGCAATTTGCAGCTGAACTTTAAATACGGTGGCTTTTAGTGCCATAACCCAATCCACTATTGATACCAGGGCGGCGAGTGTAACGCGAACAGCAGTTTTGCTCAATTTAACTGTTTGCTGTGCCGGTATCTGCCAAGGCCGGAAAAACTGCGCTATGCTGTGGCAAAACCAAGTAAATTACTGAGTTAGCGCGAAAATGTCTGAATTTGATCTTGATATGGTGCAAAACTTCCTCATTGCTCTGCTGCTGGGGGCGCTGGTTGGTATTGAGCGGGAAAAGCACCGCAGGGATGAACACCCGGGCAGTTTTGGTGGCCTGCGGACTTATATTCTCTTTGCCCAGGCCGGTGCTGTTGCTGCCTGGTTGTCATTGCATCTGCAGTCTCCCTGGTTGTTTGTTATTACCGTGCTGGTTGTGGCGCTGGCGGTGCTGACCGCCTACGTGCTGGAAAATCGTCACAGCCCGGCGGCGCTGGGGTTAACCAGCGAGATCAGTGCGGTTACAGTGTGCCTGCTGGGTGGCGCTGTGATGTTCGGTTATGCCGAACTGGCCGTGATGCTGGGTATTCTGACGTCAGCTGTTTTAACCTTTAAGCAGCCGTTGCATGGTTTAGTCAGTAAAATC
>CAZEGA010000192.1:0-3896 GCA_964511675.1 uncultured Rheinheimera sp. | reverse complement strand
TGATCTCTATGCCGGGGTCAAACTACTGATTGCCAGTTTTATCGTGCTGCCGTTGCTACCCGACCAGCCGGTCGATCCTTTGCAGGCGCTTAACCCTTATAAACTCTGGCTGCTGGTGATCCTGATTTCGTCTATGTCGCTGCTGGGCTATGTCGCGGTGCGCTGGCTCGGGGCGGCACACGGCACTGTGGTAACCGGCATCAGTGGTGGTCTGGCATCGTCTACTGCGGCAACGTTAAGTTTCGCCCGCAGCAGTAAGTTTGAGCCGGACCCGTTAGCCGCTGATACGCAGGCCTGTGGGGTATTACTGGCGTGGCTGGTGATGTTTATCCGTGTCTTGGTGACTGTCGGTATTGTATATCAGCCGTTGCTGGCGCATTTATGGCTGCCGTTCAGCATTATGGCTGCGGCAACGGCGGTGATGGCGGGGATTTATTACTATCTGGGCAGCCGGCGGTATCAGGCTCCGCAGCAAAGTGCTGTCAGGGTGACTAACCCGTTCAGCCTGATTGCTGCCATCAAGTTTGGGGCACTGTTCGCTGTTATTTTGCTGCTGGTAAAGCTAACCGAACAGTATGTGGCTGCCGAGGGCTTATACCTGCTGGCTGCGGTGGCGGGGTTAACCGATGTGGATGCCATTACCTTGTCGATGGCCGGGTATGCCGGGCAGGACGGGCATAGCCATACGCTGGCCGCTGCTGCAATAACGATGGCCGCCCTGAGCAACACCGCTGTAAAATGTGGTTTGGTGTTTGTGCTGGGCGGCCGGGAGCTGGCCAACAAATTGCTGCTGGCAACCGCGCTGATTATCTGCGCTGGCCTGGTTTCTGTCTGGCTGCTTTAACCCGGGCTTACTGCGCTATTGCAGTAAGCTGAGTACCAGTTGGTGCACTGCCTTGAGCTGTACGCCCTCTCTGGTGGCATAATCTGCGCCGGTGTAGCCCCACCAGTCCCAGCAGGCATTGGGGTTAAACGGGTTTATGCTGCTGGCCGTGGTTTGCGGATACAACACCACCATATTATTGCTGTCAGCATAGTTATTCAGCCCGGTGCCGGTGACGTAAGCTTCGCCGACGCTGGCGGCATTCTGTTTACAGCCGTGAAAGCTGACATGCAGGCGGCAGTTCTGGCCTTGGGCACAGCTTTGCGGCACATACAGATAGCCGGTTTCTGCCAGTGTTGTGCCGGCAGCGGCAGATAACTGGTGCTGGTTAATCTGCAGTAACTGGCCGCTTGTTGCTGTGGTTGCGGGGTTCAGCCCGCCCAGCAGGTGGCGGAGGAACTCGCCGGCGGCATCATAGTTACAGCTGGCCAGATAGGGTGGCTGTGACAGTTCGCAACTGCCGGCATCGGCTCTGTTGGTCGGAAAGGTATGGGCAAAGGCTTTGTCTGCTACCAGTACAATGTTGGCGGCATCTGTCCATTGCTGGTATTGTCCGGCCAGCAACTGACCCAGTTTCGGCTGTACAGTCGTATCTTTACTGCCGTGAAAAATCCACACCTTATCTCCTGCCAGCGCGGTTTTTGCCGCCAGTTTGCCGGCCTGCTGCTGTAGGGCAAGGTACTGGTTTATGGCCGCCATATCCGGTGCGCTGGTGGCTTTGTTAAAACAGTGCTCCAGCGCCAGGCCCAGGCTGTTCTGGGCACAATATACCGGGCCGGCTGCCAGCAGCGCCACGCCGCTTGTTTGCTCAGCAAACGCCAGATGATACTGCCCGGCCATATAAGCCCCGCTGGATAAGCCGGATAAGGTGATTGGCGCTGCCAGCTTAAGTGAGGGCACATCCTGCTGGTTGGCAAGTACAGGTACAGCAGACAGCAAGGTAAGGCTAAGTAATGTAAGAGGTAATTTAACTGATCGGATGGCAGGCATAGTGGCTCCGGCTTGGCATAATGACTCTTGTTACACTGGCAAAATAACCGCCGGACCGCAATAGGGCTTTAGTACAGTGCAGGTACAAACAGCCGGCGTCAGGGGGAAGCATTAAATATGCTGCCGGGGGCTGTTATTTTGGGTACAGCTGCAGGTAGTGTAAATAACGGGTTTGCTCCAGCGTTTGCGGCAAGGCCAGCCATAATTGCTCTGCATGTTGCGGGTGTTGCCGGTAAAACGCTGTGCTGAACATCAGGTAGCCATAACTCTGATGCAGCGGCGGAAAGTGCAGTTGTACCGGCAGGGTTTCCAGATATTGCTCTTTTGCCTCCATACCGTTGAGCTGGCACAGGACTGTGGTGGCATCAACCCGGCCGGATACCACCAGCTCCAGGGCATGTTGTGGTGAATGGGCCTCAACCTTAAGGCTGTTGGGCGGCAACGCTATGGCTCTGTAGCCAAGTGGCCGGGCGATACTGAACGGGGTATCGGCGTTGGTTAACTTTTCCGGCAAGGGGTTATCATAGCGGTGTGCCAGGCACAGTCCTAACTGATTCATGGCCCGTAACGGGTCTGGCTTACCGGCGGCATCTTGCGGAAAGACAGTGTAATGGGCACGGCTTTCATCAAAAGCGGCAATCAGGGCATCTGCCTGGTTATCCTCCAGCTGTTGCAGGCAGCGTAGCCAGGGCAGGCGCACCAGCTGTAATTGAACGCCGGCAGCTTTCGCTGCGCTACGCAGATGTTCAATACTGGCTCCGGGGTGTGGCGGTACCTGGCTGCTGTTACCGGCATAATAGGGCAGTAATTCTTTATCTTCGTAGCAAAAGCGCAGCACAGGCCGGGCATGGTCATCCGCTGTGGCAATGTCAGCAGCGGCCATACCTGGGCGCAGTAATAACAGCAGTAAGAGAGCATATTTAAACTGTTTCATGATCGTTGCTTTAATAACTGAATACTCTGGCTACGCCGCGCGAGCGCGGATCGGCACTGGCTGTTATGCCATCTTTGCTAAGTTGTATTGCCTGCACATCGCCCAAATTCCAGCTTTGCGTCACCAGGTGATAGCCCTTTTGCTGCAGTTGTTGCCGGATATCAGCGGGCAGGGTGGCATAAGGCTCCATGCTGATCTGATCTTTGGGCCATAGCTGGTGGTGAAAACGCGGTGCCGCGACAGCGTCATCTAAAGACATGCCAAAGTCGAACAGATTGGTTATGACCTGAAACACAGAGGTAATAATGGTTGAGCCGCCAGGCGTGCCAATAACTAACCGGATGTTGTGATCCTGCACCAGCAGGCTGGGTGTCATTGAGGATAGCATCCGTTTGCCCGGCGCTATGGCGTTGGCATCGCTGCCAATGACGCCAAAGGCATTGGGCACACAGGCTTTGGCCGAAAAGTCATCCATTTCGTTGTTCAGTAAAAAGCCGGCACCTTCTACCACCACTCCACTGCCAAAATCCAGATTCAGGGTATAGGTGTTCGATACGGCATTGCCGTGTTTGTCCAGTATGGAAAAATGCGTGGTATGGTAGCCTTCCAGCCCGGGGTTAACTGCTTCTGTCGCTGAAATGGCTGCCGGGTTTATTTCGCTGGCCCTTTTATCCAGATAGGCACTGCTAAGCAGTTGCTGCTGTGGCACTGTCGTAAAATCCGGATCGCCCAGATAACCGGCCCGGTCGGCATATACCCGCTTGGCCAGCTCTGCCATCAGGTGCACATACTGCGCGCTGTTATGGGCGACCTGGTTAAAATCGGCACTGCGCCGCTGTTTTAACCCCAGTAACTGGCTCAGGGCAATGCCGCCGGAACTTGGCGGAGGTGCGCTGATAAGCTGCATATCGCGCCAGGCGGTTATCACCGGTTCACGCCAGCCGGCTGTGTAAGCCGCCAGATCGTCGAGGCTGATCAGGCCGCCGCCCCGCTGCATTTGGGCTACCAGCAACCGGGCTGTTTCGCCCTGGTAAAAATCGGCCGGACCATATTTGGCAATACGCTGCAGTGTGCCGGCCAGCTCGCGCT
>CAZEGA010000191.1:5797-6997 GCA_964511675.1 uncultured Rheinheimera sp. | reverse complement strand
CGACTGCACAATAAAACGGCCGGTTTGCTGCACTTCCAGCGAGTGGGTTAACCGGCTGCGGACGGCGGCGTTGCGTTCCAGCGGAAACACCTGGGTTTTCTGCTGCAGCCGGCGTACGGCAGCGGAATTAATAATACGGCCGCGGTCACTCTCTACAGCCAGCTGCAGTTCACCAGCACGGCTTTGTAATGGGCGATCTGCTTTGATTTTATTACGAAAATCCATAGCGTCCTCTCTGCCTGGCGTCAACCGGCCGGCAGCAATAACTGCTGCCAGTCAAATTCGGTAAAACAACGGATTTTGTGATCAGCAAGGTCAAACCTGCTGCTGTGCCATTCATGGGCGGCAGGAATGGCGACGACGGTCATGCCAGCGGCTTTGGCCGCGCTGACACCGGCAAACGAATCTTCAAATACCAGGCAATGTGCAGGGGCTACTCCCAGTTTGCTGGCCGCCAGCAGGTAAATATCCGGCGCGGGTTTGCCCCGCTGTACCAGCTCTACATGGCAGCGGGCCTGAAAATAATGGCCGATATTAAGCCGTTGCAGGGTGGTATCCAGCAGCACTTTGGCTGAGTTGGTGGCCACGGCCATTTTCATCTCACGTTGCTGCAGCTGATGTAACAGTCCGGCCAGGCCGGTTTTAGCGACACCGGCCTGCGCTATGCCATTGGCAACAAACTGAATGATCTGCTGTTCCACCTGTTGTGGCGTTAATACTGGCCAGGGCTGATGCTGATACCAGTGCGCGATTACGCTGGCGGTGGTAAGACCGGTACTTTGCAGCACAGGTGGTTGGCAAAAATCGACTCCGAGGCCACCTAAAATGCTCTGCTCAGCCTGATGCCATAACGGCTCTGAATCGATCAGCACGCCGTCCATATCAAAAATAACTGCCTGAAACACCATGCCTCCGGATTTGCTGCAGGAAAACAGCAGCATAACATGCAGTTAATAACTTTGCTGTTGTTACAGCCAGCCTTTTTGCCGGGCGATACGGGCGGCGTCGATGCGGTTGGCGGCGTGCAGTTTGCTGATAGCTTCCGATAAATAATTACGCGCAGTGCCTTCGGCAATATACAGTGCAGTGGCAATATCGGCGGTGGTTTTGCCGTCGGCGGCCAGCCGCAGTGCCTGGCGTTCTTTGTCGCTGAGCGGGTCTTGCTCGCCTAATGAATTCAGCAGCAGTTCGCTGTCGACC
>CAZEGA010000191.1:0-5787 GCA_964511675.1 uncultured Rheinheimera sp. | reverse complement strand
GATGTATCGCCTGTACCAGTTGTTCCACCGGTGCATCTTTTAACAAAAAACCGCCGACACCGGCGTCTATCGCCCGTTTTACGTAACCGGCACGGCCAAAGGTGGTAATAATCACCACTTTTACGCCGGGTTGCTGTTGTTGGATAAACTGTGCCAGCTCTATGCCGGTGCTGCCGGGCATTTCGATATCGGTCAGCAGCAAATCAAAAGGCTGTTGCTGCAGCAACGTCAGGGCGGCTTTGCCGTCGGCGGCTTCTGTTACGCTAAAACCGGCTTCCAGCCGTAGCAGGCTGGATAAGGCCGTGCGGATCATGGCCTGATCTTCGGCCAGTAAGATCTTCATACTGCTTGCTCCTGCAACGGAAATTGTATGCTGGCCGTTACGCCGCTATGCTGTTGTAAATTTAAAGAGGCGCCTATCGCCGCTAGCCGCTCGCGCAGACCGGTAATACCGTTGCCTTCGGTCAGGGAGGCATCCAGCCCGTTGTCACTGAGGCAAATGCACAGGTTATGCTCTTTTTGCGCAAAGCTGAGCTGGCAACTGTCACCTTTACTGTGCCTGATTACATTGGTGACTAACTCTGTCAGTGCCAGCACGACAGCGGTTTCCCGGCGGCTGTCCAACTGTGGCATGGTGCCACTGAGCTCCACCTGAAAGCCTGCCTCACGCAGGCTTTTAAGCAGCCTGGACACTTCGGCAGCCAGCCCCTGATGTTTATAACCGGATACGCTCTGCCGCACCTGGCTCAGTGCCTGCCGCGCTATATAGCTCAGCTCGGTCAGTTGCTGCTGTGCTGCCCCGCTCTGCTGATGCTGCAGCAGTTTTTCTGCCAAATCGGCTTTAAGGATAATACTCGACAGTGTATGGCCGAGAATATCATGTAAGTCGCGGGCGATGCGTTCACGCTCTACCATCGCCGCCAGCTGCTTGATTTCGTCTTCACTTTGCTGCTGTGCCAGCCGTTTCAACATGCGTTGTTGCTCTACCCGGCCAAGTAAGCTGACCGCCAGCACCACCGGAATACCCATAGGTAAAAAGTGCGGCCATGGCACGACCAGCAGCAGGTTCAGCGCTATCAGCAACACGACCAGAGCCGCCATCAGCAGCACGTAACGGCGTAGCGGGTTGGCATAACCGATAAAGAAACCGGCATAGGCAAACATAGAGATAGAACCGGGGTTCACCGGCGTGATCAGTACCGCCAGCAGCACAATACCGGCAATAGGCCCATGCATCTGTTGACGGCTGCTGCGGTAGGCTTTGAAGTAACAGACTAAAAACAGCAACAAGGCAACCGCCATAGCCAGGTACTGCCACAGCGCAAAGCGTACGGTAAATAGCGGAATAACAAAGAACATCAGGTTAATCAGATAAACCCAACTCATCTTTTGTTGTAGTTTGTCGTTCTGGTTCATCAGCAATTCCGGCAGCAGGTATGGCGCCCAGTGTAATCAACGCCAGTAGCTTAGCGCCAGTGACAAAGATCATATTACAGGGTGGCAATTGTCATCTGTAACTGGTGACAACTGTTACCGGTGTTGTCTGCCGCTGTGCCTTAAGCTGTTCCCCGTCGTCGTCACTAACGGGGAATGAAAAATGACACCATTAAACACCATAGTACGCAGCCTGCTGCTGGCGCTGGGGTTAAGCAGCAACCTGCTAAGCCTGCCAGTAACCGCACAACAGCATGAGCCTGTAACAAGCATACAGCAGCAACAGCACTGCGACTGCTTCGAGGTCAGTGTAACCGGGCAGGGGCCGGCACTGCTGCTGATCCCCGGGTTGGCATCTTCCGGCGAGGTCTGGCAAAGCACGGTTGAAGCGCTGAAAGCCGATTATCAGCTGCATGTTTTCACCCTGGCCGGGTTTGCCGGTAAGGGGTTAACACCGGCAAACCCGGCACATAGCTGGGGAGAAGGTTATCTGGCCACGCAACAACAGGCCATACTGCGTTATATCACCCAGCAGCAGCTGGATAAGCCGGTTGTAATAGGCCACTCTCTGGGCGGTTACCTGGCACTGGCACTGGCGGCTAATGCACCGCAGCACATTGGCGGTGCCATTAATGTGGATGGTTTACCGGCACTGGGCGCATTATTCGGCCAAAACAGTTCTGCCCAAAGCAACAATAGCGGCGAACCGCAACAGCAAAGCAGCTTTGACCCCACAGCAATGGCCAGAAGCATGGCCAACGACGAAGGCTGGCAACAGCGCATCGTGGCTGATATGTACCGCTCTGACGGCATGACCAGCGGCCGGGTAATGGCCGAACTGATGCGTGCAGATCTCAGACCCCGGCTGGCTGATCTGCGGGTACCTGTACTGACAGTTGGCGCCTTGCAACATGGTGCGCCATACACCACACCTGAGCAGGTACAAGCGAATTACCAGAGCCAGTTGGCCAATGCCCCGGAGCAATATCACAGCTTTGCTTTTGCCCGTGATGCGAAACATTTCATTATGGCTGATGCGCCAGACTGGCTGAACCAGCAGATCCGCCAGTATCTGGCCGTGCATCATCAGGAATAAGGAGGCGCTATGGATACGCAGGCAGCAGCGGTGCTACAGGTACAGGCGCTACACAAACGTTATGCCGGACACACAGTGTTAAATAACGTATCGTTATCACTACAATCTGGGGAACTGGTGACCATACTGGGGCCGAACGGTGCCGGTAAAACCACGTTAATTTCGGCCATGCTCGGGCTGGTTGCCACTAACGCCGGCCAAATCAGCCTGTTTGGCCAGTTACAAGCTGGTATGCAGCGCAGCCAGGCGCTACGGCAAAAGCTGGGCGTGATGATGCAAATTGGTAGCTTAACCGCCAATTTAACCGTGAAAGAGCAATGCGATTTATTCGCCAGTTATTATGCCGACAGCCACACTGCCGCTGAGCTGCTGGCGATAAGTGGCCTTGAGCATAGCGCCGATACCCGCTTTGGCCGGTTATCCGGCGGCCAGAAGCAACGGCTGCTGTTTGCGCTGGCACTGGCCGGCAAACCGCAACTGCTGTTTCTGGACGAACCGACACTGGGTATGGATGTGGCAGCCCGCCACGGCTTATGGCAGCAGATCCGCCGGTTGAAACAACAAGGCGTTAGTGTGGTGCTGACCACCCATTACCTGGAAGAAGCCGAACAACTGGCCGACCGTATTCTGGTATTGCGCCAGGGACAGATTATCGCCAATGGCAGCCCGGCTGAGCTAAAAGCATTAAGCCAGCATAAATTTATCCACTGCCATAGCAGCCTGACTGACGCGCAGTTGCTGGCATTGCCCGCCGTACAGCAGCTGCAGCACCAGACTGATGACATTATTTTGCAAAGCCATAATGCCGAACAAACGCTGCGGGCGTTACTGGCGCAGGATGCAACTGTCTGTAATGTGGAAGTACGGCCGGTAGCGCTGGAGCAGGCCTTTTTACAACTGACCCAAACCGACAGCCCACAAACCGGGGAGCAAGCCGCATGAATACCTTACCGATTTACCGTAAAGAAGCCTGGTACGACTTGCTCAGCGTATGCCGCACACCGGGCTTTGTACTGCCGGCGCTGGCCTTTCCGCTGATGTTTTACCTGTTCTTCGGCGTGTTTTTCTCGTCCGGCAATGCGGCCAGCTATCTGCTGGTAACCTATGGCTGTTTTGGCATTATGGGGCCGGCCATGTTTAATTTTGCGATGAATATTGCCAGCGACCGCAGCCATGGCTGGCTGACATTAAAACGTTTATCGCCGATGCCGGTCAGCGCTTATCTGCTGGCCAAACTCAGCACCAGTATGGTATTTGCCCTGTTGATTATTGTGTTGCTGTTTAGCGCTGCAGCCTTATTCGGCAATGTCCGGTTATACAGCTGGCAATGGCTGGCACTAGCCGGTTTGCTACTGGCTGGCACCCTGCCATTTGCCCTGATTGGCTTAATTCTCGGCTTAACCCTGAGTGATAAAGCCGCACCGGGTGTGGTAAACCTGCTGTATTTGCCAATGGCATTTTTATCCGGCCTGTGGCTGCCGATTACTATGCTGCCGCAGCTGTTACAGCAGTTAAGCTGGCTGTGGCCCAGTTATCATTTATCCCAGCTTGGCCTGAAAGTTATCGGCCAGGATCAGGGCCATAGCGGCTGGCTGCACCTGGCGGTATTACTCGGCAGCAGCCTGCTGCTGGCTGGGGTTGCAGTGGCCTGCTTTCGCCGCTTGGCGGCAGATAAAGCATGAGTGTACCCGTTATCCTTGCAGCTGTTGCCCACAATCAGGCAGCAAATTGCAGGCCGTACTGGTTGCCGTTTTTCCAGACGCAACGGGCGCTGCTCTGGCCAAAACGGTCACTGTCCAGCGTCAGTTCGTCACCGGTGTCCAGTTTGCCCTGATACAGGATACGGGCACCGCCCCCCTGGCTGAAATCCAGCAACTGGCAACTGACGGCTTTGTCCTGCAGCTGCAGGCTGGCTGGTGCATTACCAGCCAGATAGCGGATTTGCGCGCGGCGATCTGCCAGCTTATCCGCTGCCGGAAAATCCGGGTTGGCCGGTTTATAGTTACCGGCGGCAATACGCTGGTACACACTGTCGTGAATACTGACATTAAGTGGCGGGTTGGCCGGGTCGCCGTAAATACGCCGTACCGATTCACCTGCCCCCAGTTTCTCCAGGATTTTGTAGCTGAAAGAATAAGAATTATGCGGTGACATATGCAGATCTGGCTTGCAGAGTTGCTGCAGGTAATCCTGGTTAAAATCCAGCCCCAGATTGCGTGCCTTGCTGATCATCCACTGCAACGTAATGTCTGATAAACCACATTTTTCATAGCCGCCGCCGATATCGGAATGGGCACCGGCAAACCAGCATTGCTCCATATACTGATCGCTGTTCAGGCTGCCGGTCCATAAATCCGGCGTAAAGGGGCCGCGCCGCTCATCCAGCGCCAGGGCATGGTAGGCATGTTTTACCAGCGGGCTGATATGGGTGTTATAAAAACCGACCCAGGGCCGGGTCAGCTTGCCCAGCAACCGGGTCGGCGCCCCCAGGGCACCAACGGTATCGAACACCCCTACCATCTGAATATCAGGTTTGTAATTATCCTCGTATTGCGATGGCGGGCGTTTATCCGGTGCGGTACGGTAATAGTGGTAGGCCGTTTTCAGCCGGTCCAGGCCGTCTTTTTCAATCAGGCCGACACTGTGTACCAGGCCAACCAGAGCCCGGGCGGTAAAGGCGCCACGGCTGAAACCGAGAAAATACAGCTCATCGCCGAGCTGGTAGTTATGAACCAGAAAGCGGTAACCGTCGAGCACGTTCTGCTCCATGCCGTAGCCAAAGGCGCCGCCGAAAAATTTATCCATGGCATCGCCGGTACCTATGCCCTGATCATAAAACACCACCTGATGTTTACCATCTGCCGCTTGCGGCTTAATACTGCGTACCAGCTTGGTGACATTGGTCGGATCTGTATCCGGTTCGTTCCAGGTACCATCACAACAAATAATAATGCGTTTTGCGGCCGTCATAGCGTGCTCCTCAACAGTGAACAGCGGCATATCACACTGCGATAACAGCGCCGGATTGTGGCGGAAGTATAGCTTACAACTGGTTAAAAAGCGTACAGGTCGGCTGTGCAGCAGACTGCTGCGGGAGGCAGGCCGCAGGGTTAGCTGCGGCGGCCGGATGTCTTGGGCAAAAGCGCCGGTATCAGGGTGTCAGCAACTCTGCCGGCAGCGGCCAACTGGTGGTCAGCAGCTCACCCTGCCAGGTCTGGATAGTCAGCCAGACTTGATCCGTGGCGGCCAATTGTGCC
>CAZEGA010000190.1:4578-7121 GCA_964511675.1 uncultured Rheinheimera sp. | reverse complement strand
TAGAGAAGGAAGTAAGTTGTATGGCTACCGGTAAAGTAAAATGGTTTAATAATGCCAAAGGATTTGGGTTTATTCGTGAAGATGGCCGTGACGAAGATATCTTTGCTCATTATTCAACCATTAGCATGGACGGCTACCGCACGCTAAAAGCAGGACAAGATGTCGAGTTCGACTTGTCAGAAGGCCCGAAAGGCTTACATGCTGTGAATATTAAATTGCCCGGTGATCTGCCAGAGTAATATTCGCTTAGTGTGACGCTGAGTAACAAAAAAGCAGGCTTGCGCCTGCTTTTGTTTTTCTGCCGGGGCAGCTATGCAACTGGCTCAGACGTCAGCCAGTGCCTTATTGAAAATCGCACTTGGCCGCATCGCCGCTGATGCCAGCACAGGGTCCGGCCGGTAGTACCCACCGATATCCACAGCTTTACCCTGTACAGCGTTCAGCTCTGCCACTATAGCGGCTTCCTGCTGTTGCAGGGTGTTGGCTAATGCAGTAAAACGCGCCTGTAACCCGCTATCGGCTGTTTGTGCAGCCAGCGCCTCTGCCCAGTACATTGCCAGGTAGAAATGGCTGCCACGGTTGTCCAGTTCGCCCAGCTTACGCCGTGGCGATTTGTCATTATCCAGAAACTTAGCCGTTGCCGCATCCAGTGTATCAGCCAGTACCTTAGCTTTGGCATTACCTGTCACCTGGCTTAAATGCTCCAGTGACGCCGCCAGAGCCAGGAATTCGCCCAGAGAATCCCAGCGCAGGTAGTTTTCGTCAATAAACTGCTCAACATGTTTGGGTGCAGAACCACCGGCACCGGTCTCAAACAGGCCGCCGCCATTCATCAGCGGTACCACAGACAGCATTTTGGCGCTGGTGCCCAGCTCCAGGATCGGGAACAGATCAGTTAAATAATCGCGCAGTACGTTACCGGTAACCGAGATGGTATCCAGGCCCTGCTTCATACGTTGCAGCGATAAACGCGTGGCTTCCACCGGAGACAGGATCTGGATATCCAGGCCGCTGGTGTCATGTTCTGTTAAATACGCCTGCACCTTGCTGATTAACTGAGCATCATGCCCACGTGCGCTGTCCAGCCAGAATACCGCCGGTGTCTGGCTTAAGCGGGCACGGTTAACCGCCAGTTTTACCCAGTCGCGGATCGGGGCATCTTTCACCTGACACATACGCCAGATGTCACCCTGCTCTACGCTGTGCTCAAACACCAGTCCGCCCTGGCTGTTCAGTACCTGCACTTTGCCATCAGCAGCAATCTCGAACGTTTTATCGTGTGAGCCATATTCTTCGGCTTTTTGCGCCATCAGGCCGACATTAGGCACCGAGCCCATAGTACGCGGGTCAAAAGCGCCATTTTTTATGCAAAAATCAATTGTTTCCTGATACACGCCGGCATAGCAGCGATCCGGGATCATGGCTTTGGTATCTTTTAACTTGCCATCCGGCCCCCACATCTGGCCCGAGCTTCTGATCATCGCCGGCATAGAGGCGTCGATAATCCCATCGCTTGGCACATGCAGGTTGGTAATACCTTTATCAGAATTCACCATAGCCAGCGGTGGCTGGGCAGCATAGCAGGCATTAATATCGGCCAGCACTGCATCCTGTTTTGCCTGTGGCAAGGTGGCGATTTTGGCAAACATATCGCCGGCACCGTTATTGACATCCACACCGAGCTCAGCAAACAGTGCGGCATATTTTGTAAATACCGGTTGGAAAAATTCCAGCACAGCATGGCCAAACATAATAGGGTCAGAGACCTTCATCATGGTGGCTTTTAAATGCAGCGACAACAGTACATCCTGCTGTTTGGCCGCTGCAATTTCCTGCCGGTAAAATGCCCGCAGCGCCGTTTTGCTCATCGTCGCGGCATCCACTATTTCACCGGCAAGAACGGCTAATTTGTCTTTCAATACCGTCACTGTGCCGTCATTGGCAACATGCTGAATTTTCAGGCTGTCAGCTGCAGGCAGTGTTACCGATTTTTCGCTGCCGTAGAAATCGCCAGCTTGCATATGTGCTACGTGTGACTTCGATGCTGCTGACCAGGCCCCCATACTGTGCGGGTTCTTTCTGGCATACTGCTTCACAGAGGCCGGAGCCCGGCGGTCTGAGTTACCTTCGCGCAGTACCGGGTTTACCGCACTGCCTTTAATTTTGTCATAGCGTGCTTTAATATCACGTTCTTTGTCATCTTTTGGCTCTGCCGGGTAATCCGGCACGGCATAACCTTTTTGCTGCAACTCTTTAATTGCGGCGTTTAACTGAGGGACAGATGCACTGATATTAGGCAGCTTGATAATGTTTGCCTCTGGCTGGTTCGCCAGCCCGCCCAGCTCTGTCAGCGCGTCGCCGATACGCTGTTCACTCTGCAGGTAGTCCGGGAAGTTAGCAATAATACGGCCCGACAGCGAAATATCGCGGGTCTCTACGGCTATGCCTGCTGCGGCAGAAAATGCCTGCACAACCGGCAGTAACGAATACGTGGCCAGCGCCGGGGCTTCATCGGTTTCAGTGTAGATAATTTTTGCAATTTC
>CAZEGA010000190.1:0-4568 GCA_964511675.1 uncultured Rheinheimera sp. | reverse complement strand
GTAATGTGTTTGCGAACAGCTGGCAGCTTGCACCAGCCGCACCTTCATCCGGGCGATGTTGATGTTTTAAACGCATTTGTTGCAAGCGGCGGTAGTATAGCAGCAAGACATTCAATAAAATAGGCAAGCGCCGCTGACAGCAAACTGGTCATATTTGCTGCAAAACGGCACTTACCCGGCCAGCCTGTAAGCAGGATGATGCTATGAATTTCAGAGATAAAAAAACAGTGAAATCCGCTTACAACAGCCAGAATCGGCAAAATAGTCCATATCCGAAAAAATCCCATCCGGCCAAAGCCGGGCCGCTGCTGCTGGTACTGTTTAATAAACCCTATGATGTGCTGTGCCAGTTTACCGATAACAGTGCCCAGCCCCGCGCCACTCTGGCCGACTATATTCCGCTGCCGGATGTGTATGCTGCCGGCCGTCTTGATCGTGACAGTGAAGGCCTGCTGTTACTGACAAACTGTGGTCAGACCCAGCATAAAATAGCCGAGCCTAAACATAAAATGGCTAAAACCTACTGGGTACAGGTCGAGGGAGACATCAGTGCTGACGCTTTAGCGCGCCTTAACCACGGCGTGGAGCTAAATGACGGCATCACATTGCCGGCCATTGCCTGCCGGATGGAGGCCCCTGCGGTATGGCCGCGCACACCGCCCATCCGCCAGCGCGCCAATATCCCGGTCAGTTGGCTCAGCCTGACCATTACTGAAGGCCGTAACCGCCAGGTACGCCGTATGACAGCGGCAGTAGGTTTTCCCACTTTACGGCTTATCCGCGCGCAGATTGGCGACTGGCAACTGGCCGATCTCGCACCGGGTGAATATAAAGTAGTGCCGCTGACACACAACTAAGGACCAACCGCTATGAGCAGGGCAGGTTTACATCTTACCGTAGCCGCTATTGTCTGTTACCGGCAGCGTTTTCTGCTGGTGGAAGAAACCGATAAATCAAGCGGCAAGCGCGTGCTGAACCAGCCGGCAGGCCATGTGGAGCCGGATGAGGATTTACTCAGTGCGGTAAAGCGCGAACTGTACGAAGAAACCGGGCTGGAGCTTGAACCCTGTGCCTGGCTGGGTATTTCACAGTTAAAAGCCGCCAACGGACAGCGTTATGTCAGGCTGAATTTTGTGTTTGAACCTGAGCAACTGCCGGCACACTATGCGCCGCATGATACCGATATCCTGGCGCTGCACTGGCTGAACAGTGCCGATATTGCCAATGCCGCCCTGCCACTGCGCAGTCAGTTGGTCAGCGATGCCATAGCCCTGTATCAGCAGGGTATCCGGCTGCCGCTTGAGCTGATCCAGGCCACACGATAGCATGCGTTGTTACAAAAAGTAGTGTATAATCCGCGCCTTGTTTTTTCGCCCTGTTGAATAAGGTGCTATGTCAGATCCAATCAGTGCAAAGTGCAGCAAAAAAGTCATCGTTGGCATGTCCGGCGGCGTAGATTCTTCCGTATCTGCTTACCTGTTATTGCAACAGGGGTATCAGGTTGAAGGCCTGTTTATGAAAAACTGGGAAGAAGACGACAACGACGAATATTGCGCTGCAGCTGCAGATATGGCTGACGCCCAGCAGGTATGCGACAAGCTGGGCATAGTGCTGCACAAAGTCAACTTTGCCGCAGAATACTGGGACAATGTGTTTGAGTATTTCCTGGCCGAATATAAAGCCGGCCGCACACCGAACCCGGATATTATGTGTAATAAGGAAATTAAGTTTAAGGCTTTTCTGGAATTTGCAGCCCAGGCCCTGGGGGCCGACTATATTGCTACCGGCCACTATGTGCGCCGCCGTTACCAGCACGGCCACTGGCAGTTATTGCGCGGCCTGGATAACAACAAAGATCAGAGCTATTTCCTGTATACCCTGGGTGAAGAGCATGTCGCCCAAACGCTGTTTCCGGTTGGCGAGCTGGAAAAGCCAGCGGTACGGGCCATTGCCGAACAGCAGGGGCTGGTTACGGCCAACAAAAAAGACAGCACCGGTATCTGCTTTATCGGCGAGCGTAAATTTAAAGATTTCCTGCAGCAGTATCTGCCGGCCCAGCCTGGCGATATCATCACCGTAGACGGTGATATTATCGGCCGCCATGAAGGCCTGATGTACCACACGCTAGGCCAGCGTAAAGGCTTAGGCATTGGTGGTCTGCGTGACGGCGGTGACGAGCCCTGGTATGTGACAGGCAAAAACCTTGATACCAATCAGTTGATAGTGGCCCAGGGGCATGATCACCCCAGCCTGTTATCCAACGGCCTGCTGGCCAGCCAGTTACACTGGACAGATCGCACAGGGCCGCAACAGATACTGCGCTGCACGGTTAAAACCCGTTACCGCCAGACTGATATTCCCTGTACCTTAACCCCCAACGCCGACGGTACTGTGGAAGTCCGGTTTGATAGCGCGCAAAAAGCGGTAACACCGGGCCAGTCGGCGGTGTTTTACCTGGATGACGTTTGCCTTGGCGGCGGCATTATTGACGTGGCGCTGAACTGATATGCAATATTCCCTTTCTACCCAAATCATGGCACTGGCCGGCCTGTGCCAGGCATTAAAGCTGGTACAACAGGTCGCCCGCAGCAGCGGGCAGGATAAAACCGCTCTGGCGATGATATTACACAGTGTTGCGGTTATTGATGCCGACGATCCGCTGCAAATTTATGGTAACTCACCGGCCAACCTGCAAACCGGTTTGCAACTGATCGTAGATCAGCTGGGTGACAAGCCACAAAAAGATGTCGAGCTGACGCGCTATATCGTCGGTGTACTGGCAGTAGAGCGCAGGTTAAATAAAACCCCTGCCAACCTGAGAAAACTGGCTGACAAGCTGCAGCACCTGGAACGCCAGCTGCAGCATTTCAGCATTACCGATGACAATATGCTGGCCAATCTGGCCGACATCTATTCTGACTGCATCAGCAGCTTAGGCGGACGCATTCAGATTTACGGCCAGCCCGAATTACTTAAACAACCGTCGGTACAACACAAGGTACGGGCGCTGTTGTTAGCCGCCATTCGCAGCGCCGTATTGTGGCGCCAGGCGGGTGGCAGCCGTCTTAACTTTATCTTTAAACGTCGCAAGCTGGTAGCGCAGGCACAACAGATGTTGTCACAACTGCCTGCACCAGGCTTATAGGAGCTTGTATGCAACTGAACGCCCTTACCGCCATTTCGCCCGTAGACGGACGTTATGGCAGCAAAACCACCGATTTACGTCAGTACTTCAGTGAGTTCGGCCTGATTAAATACCGGGTGACGGTTGAAGTACGCTGGCTGCAGCAACTGGCCGCTACCGCGGGTATCGCCGAAGTCCCTGCGCTGTCAGCAGCAGCCCATCAGCTGTTGAATGATATTGTCGACAATTTCAGCCTGGACGACGCCCAGCGGGTAAAAGACATAGAGCGGACCACCAACCACGATGTCAAAGCGGTAGAATATCTGCTTAAAGAAAAAGTGGCCGCCAATGCCGAACTGGCAGCGATCAGCGAGTTTATCCATTTTGCCTGCACCTCAGAAGACATCAATAACCTGTCACATGGCCTGATGTTAAGCGAAGCCCGCAGTAAAGTGTTACTGCCGCAGTGTGATGCGCTGTTAGACGCCATTAAACAGTTAGCCGCTGAGCACAAAAGCGTACCGATGATGGCGCGCACCCATGGCCAGCCAGCCTCTCCTACCACTCTGGGCAAAGAGATGGCTAACGTGTACATGCGTTTAAAGCGCCAGCGTGAGCAGATCGCCAACGTGGCAATACTGGGCAAGATTAACGGTGCGGTCGGTAACTACAACGCGCATTTATCGGCCTACCCTGAACTTGACTGGCACCAGCTGTCAGAACAGTTTGTTACCAGCCTGGGCCTGAGCTGGAATGCGTTTACCACCCAGATTGAACCGCATGATTATATTGCCGAGCTGTTTGATGCTGTAGCACGCTTTAATACTATCCTGCTGGACTTTGACCGTGACGTCTGGGGCTATATTGCCCTGGGCCACTTTAAGCAGCGCACCATTGCCGGCGAAATCGGCTCATCTACCATGCCGCATAAAGTCAACCCGATCGACTTTGAAAACTCAGAAGGCAACCTCGGTATTGCCAATGCTCTGTTTAACCATTTATCGGCCAAGTTACCGGTATCACGCTGGCAGCGCGATCTGACAGACTCTACCGTACTGCGCAACTTAGGTATGGGTTTTGGTTACACCCTTATTGCCTATCAGGCCACGCTAAAAGGCATCAGCAAGCTGGAAGTAAACGAGGCGAACCTGCGGGCTGAACTGGATGCCAACTGGGAACTGCTGGCAGAGCCGGTACAAACCGTAATGCGTAAATATGCTATTGAAAAACCTTATGAAAAGCTGAAAGAACTGACCCGCGGCAAGCGCATTACCCAGGCTGATTTGCATCTGTTTATTGATACCCTGGCCCTGCCCGCTGACGTGAAGCAACAGCTGAAACAACTGACACCGGCCAACTATATCGGTGCAGCAATAAACATTACCGATACGCTAAACTAAGTTAATAAAATCAAGGCGCTGCATTCAGCGCCTTTTTTCTCAGG
>CAZEGA010000189.1:1420-7180 GCA_964511675.1 uncultured Rheinheimera sp. | reverse complement strand
TCATTGGCCGCGACCATCTGGACTCCGGCTCTGTTGCCAGCCCGAACCGCGAAACCGAAGCCATGCTCGATGGCTCAGACGCCGTATCCGACTGGCCGTTATTAAATGCCCTGCTCAATACCGCCGGCGGTGCCACCTGGGTGTCGCTGCATCACGGCGGTGGCGTGGGTATGGGCTACAGCCAGCACAGTGGCGTGGTTATTGTTGCCGACGGCACCGATGCCGCCGCAGCCCGCTTAGGCCGGGTACTGTGGAACGATCCGGGCACCGGCGTTATGCGCCATGCCGATGCCGGTTATGACATTGCAACAGACTGTGCCAAAGCACAAGGCCTCGATTTACCTATGGTAACGGAGTAACAATATGAGTTTTAAACTGAATTTAGTGCCAGGCACGCTGACACTGGCACAATTACGCCAGGTACAACAAGGCCCGGTTGAGCTGACGCTTGACAGCTCTGCTATAGCGGCCATTGAAAAATCGGCCGCCTGTGTTGCCGATATTATTCAGCAAAACCGCGTGGTGTACGGCATTAATACCGGTTTTGGCCTGCTGGCCAACACCCGCATTAAAAACGACGAACTGGAGCTGCTGCAACGCTCTATCGTACTGTCGCATGCCGCCGGTTTTGGCGACATTATGGATGACAGCACAGTACGGTTGCTAATGGTGCTGAAAATCAACTCACTGGCACGCGGTTTTTCCGGTATTCGCCTGTCAGTGATAGAAGCCCTGATCAAACTGGTAAACGCCGAAGTTTATCCGTGTATTCCGAAAAAAGGCTCCGTTGGCGCCTCGGGTGATTTGGCGCCATTGTCACATATGGTGCTGCCACTGATTGGCGAAGGCGAAGTCAGCTACAACGGCCAGATTTATGATGCCCGCGAAGGCCTGGGTTTTGCCGGCCTTGAGCCGGTAACCCTGGCCGCCAAAGAAGGCCTGGCGCTGCTGAACGGTACTCAGGCGTCTACCGCGCTGGCGCTGGAAGGCCTGTTTAAAGCAGAGGATTTATTTGCCGCCGGCTGCGTGATCGGGGCTATGAGTGTCGAAGCCGCCATGGGCAGCCGCGCACCGTTTGATGATCGCATCCACCAGGCGCGTGGCCAGCGTGGCCAGATTGACGCCGCGGTGATATACCGCCATCTGCTGGAAAACAGCTCAGACATTGGCGACTCGCACCATAACTGCGAAAAAGTACAGGACCCCTACAGCCTGCGCTGCCAGCCACAGGTGATGGGTGCCTGCTTAACACAAATCCGTCAGGCGGCCGAAGTATTGGCAGTTGAAGCCAATGGCGTAACCGACAACCCGCTGGTATTTGCCGACGATAACGATATTCTGTCGGGTGGCAACTTCCACGCCGAACCCGTCGCCATGGCGGCAGATAACCTGGCGCTGGCCATTGCCGAAATCGGTGCCATATCTGAGCGGCGTATGGCCTTGCTGATTGATGCCACGCTCAGCAAGTTACCGGCATTTTTAGTGCCTAACGGCGGCGTCAACAGCGGCTTTATGATTGCCCAGGTCACTGCGGCGGCACTGGCATCCGAAAACAAAACGCTGGCCCACCCGGCGTCAGTGGACAGCCTGCCGACCTCGGCCAACCAGGAAGACCATGTCTCCATGGCCACTTTTGCGGCCCGCCGTTTGGCCGATATGGCCGAAAACACCACCGGCGTGCTGGCAGTAGAATACCTGGCTGCGGCACAGGGCCTGGATTTTCGCGCGCCGCTTAAATCCACTGCCGCTATTGAGCAGGCGAAAAACTGGTTGCGAACACAGGTGGCGTTTTACGATAAAGACCGTTACTTCGCCCCGGATATAGAACAAAGCGCTAACTTACTGCGCCAGCGTCAGCTGAATCAGCTGTTACCGCACAATCTGCTTTGCAGCTTCTGAGTTACCCGGCAGCACCATTCTGGTGCTGCCGCCTCATTTTTGTTCATGTACCCCTTTGCTGGCTGGACCAGTTCCGGTATCTTTGTTAACTTCAGGTTGTTTACCATGCAGCCAGTGTCTATGGTTAAGGCACTGCAACGGTGCGGAGTTTGCCTCAGTGTTTACATTAAAAGTTGCCCATAAAGTCATCATTGGCTTTGGCTTTATTGCCTTGCTGTTGTTACTGTCCAGCGGTTCGGCGCTGTTGAGCTTTGCTGCCGTCACCCAGTCCAGCGACAAAGTGAACAACCTGGCCGTACCGGTACAACAGCAAAGTAATGCCGCACAAATCCAGCTGTTAAAACTGGCAAAATTATCTGCCCTTGGCTACACAGCAGAGCAGGACAACGATATTCAGCATTACCGCCAGCAGTTCAACACCGGCAGTCAGATGCTGCGCGCGCCCTTGTCAGATCTGGCCAGGCTAACGGCAAACGAAGCCTCATTTACCCGGACCCTGCAGGATATTGACAACCGCTATCAGCAATATGCCGCTGCAGTTGACAGTATGTTTACTGCCAGGCTGCACAGTATCGCCCTGCAGCAGCAGGCCCAGGCCACGCTGACTGAACTGGAACAACTGATTGATAACATAGGCGCCAGCCTGCTGGATATTTCTTACCTGGAGCTGCCCGGCGGAGCAAAACAAATGGAACTGGTGGCCGGCAGTGCCAACCGTATCGACGGACAATTGCTGGGTCTGTTGAATACCTTAAAGGAAGTCGCCAGCTATGCCGAGCTGGCCACAGCAGAAACCGGGCAGGAAAATATCAGTTTTACCCTCAGTGATATGCAGGTCAATATTGATTATATGGCCAATCTGGTCGGCCGGCTCGATACAGCAGGCTTGTGGCAGAATGTCACCCAGCAGTTAGCCCAGCTGACCGGCAAACTTGAAGCGGCTGACAGTCTGGCCAGCATTAAACTGCAGCAGGTGACAGCACAACATACCGCCCGTAATCAGCTGAACTTGTCAGAACAACAGATTGAACAGGTTATCCTGGCACTGGATACCTTACTCGCCGCTGCTGACGTCCAGTTCAGCACCTTACAACAGGAAGTGTCTGACTCTGTCAGTTCAGGTAATACCCGCACCCTTGTTCTGATGCTGATCCTGATTATTCTGGCAGTGGCCACGGCGTACCTGACCATTAATACCATGCTGACCCCGCTGGCAGGTATTAACAAAGTACTCAATGATATTGCCCAGGGCGACTTGTCGCGTAAATTACAGATCCGCAGCCAGGACGAATTTGGCGCCCTGGCCGGTAAAGTGAACAGCCTGACCAGTGCGTTAAGTGCGCTGATCGTTAATATTCAGCAAAATGCGCTGCAGTTGAACGAAAATGCCCGCCAGTCTACCTATGAAGTCGGCGAAATTAACGACTCCTTACAACACCAGCAGCAACAGATCGCCACGGTAAATGATGTTACCCACCAGTTGGCCGACAGTACCCGTGAGATCGCCACCCAGTCAGCCGAAACTACTGACGCTATGCAGCAAGCCCTGGTACAAAGCCAGCAGATCGATCATATTGCAGAGCAAAATAATAAGTTGATTAACCGCCTGGCAGAACAGCTCACCGCCACCAACCATGTAATGAGCCGGGTAAACGATGAAGCCAACAATATCGGCAGCATACTGGCCACCATCCGGGGCATTGCCGAGCAAACCAATCTGCTGGCACTGAATGCCGCCATTGAAGCCGCCAGGGCCGGTGAACAGGGCCGCGGCTTTGCCGTAGTCGCCGATGAAGTGCGCTCATTAGCCAGCCGCACCCAGCAGGCAACAGACGAAATCCGCCAGATGATCGAAACCTTACAACAGCAGAGCAAGCAGGCTGTTGCCGCCGTGACCAGCGGCAAGACAGATGCTGACAGCTGTGTGGCCCAAATGCTGGAGCTGGTGTCTTCGCTTAGCCTGGTGAATCAGGCGATTGCCCATACCCAGCAGATCAGCAGTAAGGTAACGGCAGCCACCGCACAACAACTGCGTCTGGGCCATAGCATAGGTGACAATATGCAGCAAATGATAGAAGTGGCCCATGTCAGCAGTGAAAAAGCCCAACGCACCCTGCAGCACAGTGACGGTGTATCCAGGCTGGCGCAGGAACTGAAACAGGCAGCCAGTGCCTTTAAAGTATCCTGAGGCAGCTAGCCGGTTAAACCAGGTACCCGGTTACCGCATGCAACACCATAATGGCGTCAAAAGAAAAAGGCTGGACAAGTCCAGCCAGGCAGGAAGTATTTTTATCCATCTGTTTTTATCGATTCCATTCAGCCACCATAGTGCCAAATTACCGCTAAAAAACTCGATGAAAAAGTGATATCGGCTCTATACCATGACAAACTGTTGCTCCCGGCTGCGTTTTTGCTGCTTTTTTAAGCTTTTCGCATCCAGTAAATCAATATTTGCTTCACGGGCAAAAATCCAGGCCTGGTTACTGAAACCGTAATAGCTGATCACCAGGCCGGTGCCCAGCTCGGCAGCCAGCATCTGCTGAAACAAGGCCCTGACCTGATTAATATCAACCTGCTGCTTACTTTGCTGTATGTACACCAGCTTATCAGCAGCGCCATGCAAACAACGATACTCGGCACTGACACGATTGGAATAGGCCAGCTTGCCCTGCGACAACAGAAACCGCTCGGCATCCTGCAGAAACTGTTGCTGTTTATCGCCGGCAGACCACAGGCTGCGCAGTGGTGAGACCAAACCAAACAATTGATGTTGTTCATCCAGCTCAAAAAATGCCAGTACATTAAATACCAGTGCCACGATAAACATCAGTACAAAAGTCCACAGCATAAAAGCAGACCAGAAAGCCGACAGTACCCAGCCATTATCGCTCAGCAGCAGAGAATGCTCGGCGAAGAACAGGTAAACTGCCCCGGCAATAATGCCCAGTGCCGTACTGACAGAAGAAATAAGTAACCATTTATTGTTCATAACAACCTCAGTACTAGCTGATGAGTGCTGAGTATCAGTCAGTGCTCAATAAATTTCCTGATAAGAAACTGATAAATACCTTATAAAAGCTTCTCCGGTTATTTTTCCATCAGCCAGCCACCAGCAATAATAACGCTTTTCATGCCCGCCCATGCGGCAGTACGACATAACGGCCGCTAAATTCAGCGGCCAGGGTATCGCCGGAGTAAATGTCCACCTGGATATGCTGTATCACTTTTTTACCTTGCGCCAGTGCCGACAAATCACCAATGCAATGCTGGACGGCACAACGGGCAGAAGGCAGAGCGGCCACCGGACGCAGGTATTTGATAGCCGCATCAGCCAGTACCTGATCACCGCTGAGCCCCAAGGCACGTAACTGCAGATACAGCATACCCCAGCCGGTAAGGGTGGCCAGCGCATAAATACTGCCGGCAAACATCGTCTGATGCAGGTTAATATTCGGCGCCAGTGGGGCGCTGCAGCTTAACTGGTTCCCATCAAACCCCGTGATACTCAGCTGCATAAACTGACTCAGGGGGATGCTGTGTTGCCAGGTGGCACTGAGATCAGCACACCACAGCTGGTATTGTTCAGCCTGGCCCGCCAGCCTGAGCAGTTTTTGCATCTGTTGATGGGCGATACCAAACAAGGGTGCTGCCGGCGCAACCACCTGATAGCCGGCGCGCAGATAAAACCCCAGGGCGGTGTCTCGCGCGTTAAGCCGCACAGCATAACAGCCCCACTGTACCGCCTGTTGCTCCAGTGCCGCCAGCACCCGCGCTCCGGCGCCTTTACCGCGGAACTGATCGGCCACAGCCATATAGCGTACCTGCGCTGCCTGCTCATCCAGCCGGTGCAAGCGGCCTACT
>CAZEGA010000189.1:0-1410 GCA_964511675.1 uncultured Rheinheimera sp. | reverse complement strand
GGCGGCGTAGTATTGCGCTTGCTTCCGGTGCGGCGCTCCTGCGCCGCCCCATGAAGCGTGCCGCGGGCGCCTGCAAGCGGCCTACTGCCGCCAGTTGTCCCTGCGGACTGATTAACATCAGATGATAAGACTGCGCCTCCAGCTCATCCTGTTCCGAGCCTGCCGGCTGCCGCCACGGAGCCCGTAATACCTGCCAGCGCAGCTGATAATATTGTTGCCATTCCTGTTCGGTTTCAGGTGAGCGTAACTGCCAATGCCGCATAAAAACCCTCTTTGAAAATTAGCTCTGCAGTAAAAAAGTGACCGGGCCATCATTGACCAGGCTCACCTGCATATCTGCCGCAAACTGCCCGGTCGCCACCGTAAGACCTAATTGCCGGCACTGCGCAACAAAACGTTCGTAGTACGCCAGGGCTTTGTCGGGCGCAGCTGCCGGGGTAAAACTTGGCCTTAAGCCAGAGCCGGTGTCTGCCGCCAGGGTAAACTGTGACACCAGTAATAAACTGCCGCCGGCCTGTTGCACATTCAGGTTCATCTTGCCGTTTTCATCGGCAAACACCCGGTAATGACACAATTTATGCACCAGTTTTGCCACACTGCTGTCGTTGTCCTGTTGTTCCACACCAAGCAACACCAGCAAACCTTTTTCTATTTTACCTACAGTCACCCCGGCAACATTCACTTCTGCCCGGCTGACACGTTGTATTAATGCTTTCATGCAATGCTCATTCTGTTGCGGCTTGTTGATCAGGATCACCGTCGCCGGGGCTTACGACGCCGGAGTTCATCTGCTGCAATAATGCTGTCAGCTCTGCACCCAGCAGCACCACAACCCAGCACAGGTACACCCAGACAAATAAAATCGGCACCAGTGCCAGTGCGCCATAGATGGCATCGTAAGATGGAAACTGCGTTATATAAAAAGCAAAACCGCGCTTACACAATTCAAATAACAGTGTTGCCAGCAGTGCGCCGGCCAGCGCATAACGCACCCGGACTTTGGTATTGGGTACCAGCTGATACAAGATAAAGAACGCCAGCAAGGACATCAGATACGGCACGCCTCCCAGCAGTAAGGTTGATAAACCGGGTGTGTAATCCTCCGCCAGGCGGCTCAGCCGGATCAGGTACGAACTGAGTGCGATAGAACTGCCAAACAACACCGGCCCCAGCGTAAGGATCATCCAGTAAATGGAAAAAGAGATAATCGGCCTGGGCCGCCGGGTCACCCGCCAGATTTTATTCAGCGTTTTATCAATATTATGGATCAGCAGCAAGGCAACAAAGATCAGCGCCAGTACACCAACGGCCGTCATACCACCGGTATTGCCGATAAACTGGCTGATATGCGCCTGGATCTCATCCCCGCGCGAAGGAATAACATTGGCGTAAACAAATTGCTCGATATTG
>CAZEGA010000188.1:5511-7208 GCA_964511675.1 uncultured Rheinheimera sp. | reverse complement strand
AACTTGAAGCCCTGCTGGCGGTGGCCGATGCCAACACCTCGCTGATCATCACCGGTAACGGCGATGTCGTACAGCCGGAGCATGATCTGATTGCCATTGGCAGTGGTGGCCCCTATGCCCAGGCTGCCGCCACCGCCCTGCTGCATAACACCCAGCTCAGCGCACGCGATATAGTGGAAAAAAGCCTGACCATAGCCGGCGATATCTGTGTCTATACCAACCACCACCAGACTATTGAAGAATTATAAGCAGGTATCTATGTCTGACATGACCCCAAGAGAAATTGTACACGAACTGGACCGCCATATTATCGGCCAGAACAAAGCCAAACGCGCCGTGGCTATAGCCCTGCGTAACCGCTGGCGCCGTATGCAGCTGGACAGCGCCCTGCGCCAGGAAGTGACGCCGAAAAATATCCTGATGATAGGCCCGACCGGCGTCGGTAAGACCGAAATCGCCCGCCGGCTGGCTAAACTGGCCAATGCGCCTTTTATCAAGGTGGAAGCGACAAAATTTACCGAGGTAGGCTATGTCGGCAAGGAAGTAGAAAGCATTATCCGCGACCTGACCGACAGCGCCGTGAAGATGTTCCGCGAACAGGCCATTGCGAAAAACCGCTTCCGGGCCGAAGAAGCCGCAGAAGAGCGCATTCTGGATGTGCTGCTGCCCCCGGCCCGCGACAGCTGGGGCGAAGCCGATAACAAAGTTGCGGCAGACAGTAATACGCGGCAGATTTTTCGCAAAAAACTGCGCGAAGGCCAACTGGACGATAAAGAAATCGAACTGGAACTGGCCCAGCCGCAGATTGGCGTAGAAATTATGGCGCCACCGGGCATGGAAGAGATGACCTCGCAGCTGCAGAGCATGTTCCAGAGCCTGGGCAGTGAGAAAAAGAAAAAACGCAAACTGAAAATTAAAGATGCGTTGAAACAGCTGGTGGAAGAAGAAGCCGCCAAACTGGTCAACCCGGAAGAACTGAAAGCACAGGCGCTGGATGCGGTAGAGCAAAACGGCATAGTGTTTCTGGATGAAATTGACAAAATCTGTAAGCGCGGCGAAACCAGCGGCCCGGACGTGTCCCGCGAAGGCGTGCAGCGCGACCTGCTGCCGTTAATTGAAGGCTGCACCGTTAATACCAAGCATGGCATGGTAAAAACCGACCATATCCTGTTTATTGCCTCCGGTGCCTTTCAGATGAGCAAACCGTCCGATCTGGTGCCTGAACTGCAGGGCCGCTTACCGATACGGGTTGAACTGGAAGCATTAAGCGCGGCTGATTTTGAACGCATCCTGACCGAACCAAAAGCTTCGCTGACCGAACAGGCCAGCGCCATGCTGGCCACTGAGGGCGTTACATTACACTTCAGGACCGACGGCATTAAAAGCCTGGCTGCCGCGGCCTGGCAGGTAAATGAAACCACCGAAAACATCGGTGCCCGCCGTCTGTATACCGTGATGGAGCGGTTACTGGAAGAAATATCGTACGATGCGGCCGACCATGCCGGCCAGCATATTGATATTGACGCCGCCTATGTAGAACAGCACCTGGGCGCACTGGTAAAAGATGACGACTTAAGCCGGTTTATCCTGTAATGGAAACAGAAACACCGGTTCAGGTCACCAGACTGCACTATCACCGCCACAGCCGGCTGCTGGACATAGTGTTCAGCAGCGGTGCCAGCGCCAGCCTGAGTGCT
>CAZEGA010000188.1:0-5501 GCA_964511675.1 uncultured Rheinheimera sp. | reverse complement strand
TTCGCCTTCTGCCGAAGTACGCGGCCATGGCCAGCCCAAGCTGGTAACGAATAAAAAGCAGGTTGCCATCAGCAAACTGCTGCCGGTTGGCCATTACGCGGTAAAGCTGGTGTTTGACGATGGCCACGACAGCGGCCTGTACAGCTGGCAGTACCTGTGGCAGCTGGCCCAGCAGCAAACGGAGCTATGGCAGCAGTACCTGCAGCAGCTACAGGACGCCAACGCCAACCGCGATGATCTTATCGCGGTGCGGGTGCGTTACTGACGGCCGCCGCTCAGGCCTGAAACCGCTCTACCGTCTGGCGCAGGCGGGCAGCCTGTTGTGCCACCTCCTCGCTGATAGCAGCATTGTGCCTGGCATGGCCATAGGTTTCATCGGATAAATCGCGGATTTTCACCACGTTTTTATTTACCTCAGCCGCAACATGGCTTTGCTCTTCTATCGCTGCTGCTATCTGGGTGGTCATATCCATAATATTGCTGACATCGGCGGTGATTTCAGCGAGCAATTGCATGGCTACGCCAGCCTGCTCGGCACTTTCACTGCCCTGCTGGCGACAGCTTTGCATCACCTGCACAATCTCATTCGTCCGGCCCTGCAAACCATGTACTATGGTTTCAATTTGCCGGGTCGATTCCTGGGTACGCATCGCCAGGCTGCGTACTTCATCAGCCACCACGGCAAAACCACGGCCCTGATCCCCGGCCCGCGCCGCCTCAATGGCGGCATTCAGTGCCAGCAAATTGGTTTGCTCGGCAATAGCACGGATCACATCCAGCACCGACCCTATGGTTTTACTGTCTTTTTCCAGCTCTGCCACTACCGTGGTAGCATCCTGCAACCGGGCAGACAAGCTGGTAATGCGCCCCACGGTTTGCTGCACTTCGGTACGGCCGTTCTGCGCATTCAGATTGGTCGCTTCGGCTTTTGCCGCAGTGGTCTCGGTATTACTGGCGATCTCGTTAATGGTGGCGCCCATTTCAGTGACGGCAGTGGCGACCATATCAGTTTCGCTTTGTTGCTGCTGCATACCGCGGCTGGTGTCTGAGGTAGACTGTGCCAGTTCATTGGTAGCAATATCCAGCATCTCCAGGGCCTGGTTTACCGTTTTAATCAGATCCTGAAAATCCCCCAGCATGGCGTTAAAATCAACCGCCAGTGTGGTCATTTCATCTTTACCGGTTACGTCAACCCGCATGCGAAAATCATTCTGGGCCCGGATCAGGCCAATAGTGGCACACACCTCCAGCACCGGGCGCAAGATACTGCGGCTGGTCAGCGCCACCAGCAACAGCACGGCAAGCAGTACCACAGCAAAAACCAGCAGCGCCAGTTGCTGCACCGAGCTGACGGCAGCCGTTATCGTCGTAGTGGTTTGCTGTTGCAGGGTGCTGAGGCTGTCTTCGGTACTTTGAATAGCGCTGCGCATCTGTCCGGTAATGCCCTGGGTTTCATCCAGCCCCATCTGCTGCATAGCGCTGACCAGCGCATCGAAGCTGCGTTGGTATTGCTCTGTCACCCGGTTGCTGTCAGTGTCGCTGGCAATACCGGGTTTCAGTTGCTGCAGCACCTGGGCAAATTGCTGCTGATACCCCGGATCTTTGCGCAGTAAAAAGTCTTTCTCGGCCCGGCGTAACTGTAATAACAGTACCGTCAGGTCATCACGCTGCAACTGGTCAAAACGCTGTTCTAACTGGTGCACGGCGGCCCTCAGCTCGCCCATCAGACCATCCTGCGCACTCAGGCCCAACCGCTGCTGTTGGCTGACTAAGCGGGAAAAACTTTGCTGGTAGTCGGCGGTAAGCTGCAAAAAGCGCTGCAGGGGGGCCCGGTCAATGGCGTGCTGCTGCAATAACGCATCCAGTGCCGTGGTACGTGACAGCATCTGCTGCAGATGGTCAGTATGGCGCTGCTGGTAACGCAGCTCAGTGCGCATCATAAAGTCCTTTTCATGCCGGCGCAGCATCAAGACGTCGGCCGCAATCTGCTCAACCAGTTGCTGGGTGGCAGCCAGGCTGGTCAGCTTGCTGCTCTGATAAAATAAAATCAGCAACATCAGTACCATGGCGCATACCAGGGCACCGCCGTTGATAAAAAGCCGCTGCTTAATGCTCAGCCGTCGTAAACCACTCATGGCTTGTATCCTGTATGTGTTAACAATTACTGTTGATCATAGAACACGGCGGGGAAAACGCTGCGGAATTTAACCGCTAACATTACAGGAGACAAAAATAAGCGCTGACAGCGCTGGCAGTGCCCAGGGTGGCCCCCGCCAGCACATCCAACGGGAAGTGCACGCCCAGCAAAATGCGTGACAAGGCAATACCACAGGCCCAGCACAGGGCTAAGGGTAAAAACAACGGGTAATAGCAGGCCAGGGCAGTAACCAGCACAAAGGCACCGGCAGTATGGCCGGACGGTAAACTGAAACGATCGGAAGGCGTAATATGCGCCTGCATAAAGGCGGTTAACACATCGGCAGGCCTGGCGCGGCGGATGCTGTTTTTCAGCGCCAGGTACAGCGGTAATTCAATGGCGAAAGCCAGCAGCAACAGCTGCATAAATTCTGCCGCAGCTGGCACGTCAAATGCCAGCAAACCCAGTGCCAGCAGCAAATATAACGGGCCATCCGCTGTTTTAGACAACCAGTAGCTGCCTTGTGCGCAATATCTGCCGGAGCTACAGCTGAACAGCCGGCAAAATGAAGCCTGATCCCAATGTTCCAGCCTTTTCAGTAACATCACTGTGCCTCGCCATTAAACGGACTGGGCACAGCCTAACGCGCCGATATGACGTTACTATGACAACGGTTCTGGCCGGTACTGGTAAAAAGCCAGCGCCTCCTGCTCTGACAGCGGCTTGGCAATATGATAGCCCTGCACCGCATCACAGGACATATTGCGTAACAAATCAAGCTGCAATGCGGTTTCCACGCCCTCTGCCAGGATACGCTTGCCCAGACCATGTGCCAGTTTGATCATGGTTTTCACAATCATCATATCGGAGTCATTACCCGCCATATCCATAACAAAACTGCGATCGATTTTAATTTTGTCTATTGGCATACGCCGCAGGTACGCCAATGACGAATAGCCGGTGCCAAAGTCATCTATTGAAACCCGCACCCCCATCTGCTGCAGTTCAATAACATGGTTAGAGCCTTTTTCCATATCATGCATGGCCGCATTCTCGGTGATTTCCAGCTCCAGCAGCTCCGGCGATACCTGGTACTGCATCAGCAACTGCTGGATTTTCTGTTTCAGGCCATCCTGCTGAAAATGCAGCGGCGACATATTCACCGCCAGCGGCACCTGCACATTCAACCCACGCCAGCGGCTGATGGTTTCCACCGCTTTGTGTAAAATCCAGAAGTCCAGCCCGCGGCTTAACCCCAGTTGCTCCACATAAGGCAGAAACTGGCCTGGCATCAGGAAGCCTTTCTGCGGATGCTGCCAGCGTACCAGCACTTCAAAGGCTTCGGTCTTATTGTCACGCAAATTCAGCTGCGGCTGGAAATACAACACAAACTCGTTGTGCTGCATCGCATGCAACAGTTCGGTTTCCCAGCTGATCAGCCGGGCCGATTCATCTTCCATCCCGGCCTGATAGGCCAGGCATTTACTCTGGATACGTTTGGCCTGGTGAAAGGCAATATTGGCTTTTTGCAGCAGGCCTTCCGCCGTCGTGCTGTCTGTGGCAGAGCAGGCAATGCCGATAGTACAGGTCAGCTGTAACTGCCCACCTGCCAGCTCAAAGTTTTTCTCGACCAGCTGCTGCAAATGACGCAAAGCAAACTGCAGTGGAGCATCGCCGCTGATATCACTGAGCACTAAAGCAAAAATATCGCCGCCGGTCCTGGCAACCAACGCCGGTTTTAATATGCTGTTTTCAAAGCGTTTATTAAGTTGCAGCAACACCTGATCGCCTTGTTTTAAGCCTACTGATTCATTGACAGTCTTAAATTTATCCAGCCCCAGCATTAATAAATACAGCGGCCCTGTACCAGGCTGGGCCATGCGCTCCTGCAACTGCGCCAGCAAGGCATCGCGGTTTAAGGCGCCGGTAAGCTGATCATAACGGTTCAGGTAGCGGGTTTTTTCCGTCAACTGTAAATTGGTGTTGCGTTCATGTTCCTGCAGCCAGATCAGCAAAGCCAGCCCAAGGCTGCTGAGCAAAAATATCTCAGCGCTTTTGTAGATCAGGACCCAGCGGATATCAGCCTGCTCCTGCGTACTGAACAGGTAATACAGCACATAGACAATATAGACAGCGCCCCACAAGGCCATCACAGCTGCTGCCAAACGTTGCCCCAGCGAACGTTCCATCCGGTATAACACGCTGACGGCGGCCGTCAGCAGTAAAACCCCCATTAATAACAGGCGCAGGTACACCTGAAAATACTGCTGCCATTCGGCAAAAGCCTTGCTGAATACAAAGGGGAGAACACTGAGCCCGGCGATTAAGCAGGTAGCGGCGATTAATTGGTAACGCGGTAAACCAGACTGCACCAGCACGGAATGGCCCCGGGCCTGCGCCATACCGCACAACAGATACACAGCAAACAGATAACTGCTCAGAATGATGCCAAATTGCAGCAGTGCCTCCACTAAGGCATCACCCGCCAGCGCCCAGCGCAAAATCACCATCAGCTGATACAGGGTAAACATCAGCATGGACAGGAACCAGCACCTTATATAAGCCTGCAGGTAAATACGGCTGAAATGAAATAACAAGCCGCTGAGTAATAAGGCTATGCCAGCTTCGGTCAGATAGATTGCCAGCCGGGTAAATAATTCTGCTGCCACAGCGGGTACCCTCAGGTTCAGATTACGACACCATAGCAAATTAACGGTGTCACAGACAACAGAGTACGACACAACACAGGCGGAAATATCAGTAATAATAATAGTTTGAGCTTACCCTGTACCCAGCTATACTGTCAGCTCAGTACCTTCTCACAGCCGGAGCGCGCCATGGAATACAATACCTCTGAATTATGCGACCTGTATGCCGACCAGGTAGATGTGGTTGAACCGCTGTTTGCCAGTTATGGCGGCAGGCGGTCTTTTGGCGGGCAAATCCATACCGTGAAGTGTTTTGAAGACAATGGTCTGGTACGCCAGGTGCTAAGCGACCCCGGTATCGGCAAGGTGTTGCTGATTGATGCCGGCGGCTCTGCCCGCCGCGCTATTATTGATGCCGAACTGGCGTCACTGGCGGCCGGTAACGGCTGGGAAGGCATCGTCTGTTATGGCAGCGTGCGCGATTTAGACCTGCTGGAAGATTTTGATATTGGTATCCAGGCGGTCAATGCCATTCCGGTTGGTGCTGATGACAAAGGCTTCGGTGAAACCGAGATGCCGGTCAATTTTGCCGGCGTCACCTTTTTACCCGGCGATCACCTGTATGCCGACAGTACCGGCATTATTATATCGCCGGATGCGCTGGATATTGAGTAACACCGCATAACCATGCTGACTGTCTTTACCCGGCAACAACT
>CAZEGA010000187.1:0-7256 GCA_964511675.1 uncultured Rheinheimera sp. | reverse complement strand
ATGTGCCGAAGAAAGCGCCGTTCGACATGTGGAACCGTGAATCTAAGCATGGCCTGAAACTGTATGTGCAGCGCGTGTTTATTATGGATGACGCCGAGCAGTTTATGCCAAGCTACCTGCGTTTTATTAAAGGGGTGCTGGATTCCGGCGATTTACCACTGAACGTATCACGCGAAATTCTGCAGGACACCAAAGTCACCCAGGCGCTGCGTAAAGGTTGTAGCAGCCGGGCGCTGAAAATGCTGGAAAAACTGAGCAAAGATGCCGGGCAGTATCAGGCATTCTGGGACGAATTTGGCCAGGTGTTAAAAGAAGGCCCGGCGGAAGATTTCGCCAACAAGGAGCAAATTGCGGCCTTGCTGCGTTTTGCCTCTACCCATAACGACGACAGTGCGCAAAATATCGCGCTGGCTGATTATGTCAGCCGGATGAAAGAAGGCCAGGACGAAATTTATTATATCGTTGCCGACAGCTTTGCCGCAGCCAAACACAGCCCGCATTTAGAGGTGCTGCGTAAGAAAGGGCTGGAAGTATTGCTGCTGTCTGATCGCATCGACGAGTGGCTGGTACAGCATTTAACCGAATTTGCGGGCAAGAAGTTACGCTCTGTCGCCAAAGGTGGTCTGGATTTGTCCAAACTGGATGATGAAGACACCAAAAAAGCGCAGGAAGAAACCGCAAAAGCCTTTGCGGATGTGATCTCCCGCTTTAAAACGGCGCTGGGCGAGCAGGTTAAAGATGTCAAAGTCAGCCATCGCTTAACCGAAAGCCCGGCCTGTGTGGTGACAGATGAGTTTGATATGAGCACCCAGATGATCAAGCTGATGGAGTCTGTCGGCCAGAAGGTACCGGAGGTGAAGCCGATTTTTGAGCTGAACCCTGAACACCAGCTGGTAAAACATATTGCTGACGAGCAGGATGAAGACCGCTTTAAACAGTGGGCTGAGGTGCTGCTGGATCAGGCGCTGCTGGCGGAGCGCGGTAATTTAAAAGATCCGGCCAGCTTTGTGGCACGTTTAAATAATCTGCTGTTATCCCTGGCAAAGTAAGTTGCTGCTGGCGGGGGCAGCCAACCGGCTGCCTCTGCTGTTTATCTGCTGCACAAGTTTGTTGTCCCGCTTTCTAATTCTGCTTTTGCTTCTATACTTTCAACAGTTTAGTTAATTAACTGTGGAGTTGGCTATGTCTGCACTGTGGCGCAATATCGGTTTTGCCGGCCGGTTAACGGTCATTATGGTAACATTATTACTGGTATCAATACTGATACTGACCAGTTTGGTATTTGTCGAGTATCGCAGTTCACAAACCCGGGCCGTGTTAAATACGCTGCAGGCAACCAGCGCCATGAGTGCTGACGCTTTTACGGACTGGCTGAGCAGCCGGCAGGACGAAATGCGCTACCTGGCCAATGTGCCGCAGGCCAAACAGCTTGATCTGGCCGGGATCAGTGCACTGATACAGCAACTGGCGGCAGAGCAGGGTTTTTACGACACCATTTTCCTGGTGAGCCCGCAAGGCATAGGTATGACGGGGGTTAGTTATAGCAATGGCCGGGCGCAGATCCTGCCAGAACAGGAAGCCAATGAGTTTAATGTCGCTGACCGCGCCTGGTTTAAACAGGCTGTCAGTGGCCAGGATGCGTTTTCCCAGCCAATAGTATCGCGTGCTACCGGCAACCGCGTCAGTACTATCGCCATACCGGTACGGCACAATAACCAGATTGTGGCAGTGATGCGCGGTGCGGTACAGTTGAGCACCATTTTCGACCGCGTGAGTGCGCTTAGCCGCAACGACTACACTGAGATTTACTTACTGGATGGGGAAGGCAAAGCCATTACCCCGGCGCCGTCTGTGCGCGATATGGAGCAGCCGCTGACCACTCAGGCAGCCGTGGCGATACAGCAAAAACGCAGCGATGTCGGCCAATATACCAATGCTGCTGCAACCGCGGTGATTGGCAGTTACAGCTATATTCCGATGTTAGGCTGGGGCCTGGTGCTGGAAAGCCGTGAGCATGAGGCCCTGGCAGAGGTGCGTAACATGCTGTGGACGCTGGTGCTGATTTCATCAGTGGTGCTGGTGATTGCTGTTATTGTCTGTATCACACTGGTACGCAGTATCACCCGGACTCTGGGGGGCGAGCCGGAGTATACCGCCAATATTGTGCACCAGGTCGCGCAGGGTGATTTAACGGCCAATGTCCAGCTGAAAGCCGGAGATGATTCCAGCCTGCTGGCGTCTATTCAGCAGATGCAGTATAACCTGCGCACTATGCTGACGCAGGTACGTGATTATGCCGATCAGGTAGCGGCGGCGGCAACTGAGTTATCGCAGATCAACGAGCAAACCCGTCTTGGTATCGAACAGCAAAACAGCGAGATTAACAGCTCTGCGGTGGCGATGAACCAGATGACAACCTCGCTGGAGGAAGTGTCGCGCAATACCCAGCAGGCGGCTGATGCTGCCAACCAGGCCGAAAGAGAAACCCTGCAGGGGCAGCAGGTGGTCAGCCAGACACTGCAAAACCTGCAGGCGTTATCCCAGGAAGTGGGCCGGGCAGCGGAGATAATCCAGCTGCTGAAACAGGACAGTGATCAGATAGGTAACATCCTGCAGGTGATTGAAAGCATTGCCGAGCAAACCAATTTACTGGCGCTGAATGCAGCGATAGAAGCGGCACGTGCAGGTGAGAGTGGCCGTGGCTTTGCCGTGGTGGCAGATGAAGTCAGAACCCTGGCCAGCCGTACTAAAGAGTCCACTACAGAAATTCAGCAAATGATAGAGAAGCTGCAACGCGGTACTGATAATGCGGTAGGGGCCACGCAAAAGTCTGAGCAGGCCACCCGTGTTACGGCGGAACAAGCCGGTAAAGCCGGTGACGCACTGGGCAGCATCAGTGGTGCCGTGTCACTGATTAATAATACCGCCCAGCAAATAGCCAGTGCGACCGAGCAGCAAACCGTAGTGTCGCGCGATTTGAATAAGAATTTACACAGTATCAGCGATGTAGCCTACCAGACAGCGGAAAATGTGACGCAGTCGACCCAGGCCAGCGAGTCACTGGCCACATTGGCCGAACAGTTAAAAGGCTTGCTGGCAAAATTCAGGGTATAGCCAGGGTTGTAGGGAGTATAAACAGCTACAACTTTAGTCGATACAACCGCAGCGGTAACGGTGGCCAAACTGTGTTTTTCTGTAGTTTGGCCGTTAAAAGCCATGCCGATAGCAGTACGGCTAAACTATACGACTAAAAGCCAGTGAAATAGCCGGACCAGTTGGCATGCCAAGACAAATTTCTTGTTTCAGGCAGCACATTATGTAAAGATCCCGCCTTTATTATTAACGGATCAATCCCAAAATAAGAGGGTGTTGCTATGCGCATAATTTTGTTGGGTGCCCCGGGTGCCGGAAAAGGTACCCAGGCTCAGTTTTTGATGAGTAAATATGGCATTCCACAAATTTCTACCGGCGATATGCTGCGGGCGGCCATTAAGGCAGGTACTGCACTTGGTTTAGCGGCCAAGCAGGTAATGGATGCCGGTCAGCTGGTATCAGATGATATTATTATCGGCCTGGTTAAAGAGCGCATCGCCCAGCCTGATTGCAGCAAAGGTTTTTTGCTGGATGGTTTTCCGCGCACTATTCCGCAAGCCGATGCCATGAAAGATAAAGGCATTGTGATTGATCACGTGATTGAATTTGACGTACCGGATGAAGTCATTGTTGAACGTATGAGTGGCCGCCGCGTTCACCCGGCATCAGGCCGCGTCTATCACATTCGCTACAACCCGCCGGCAGCAGCAGGCAAAGATGACGTTACCGGTGAAGAGCTGGTGATCCGCCCGGACGACGTGGAAGCCACAGTGCGTAAGCGTCTGGCGGTTTACCATGAGCAAACCGAGCCGTTGGTGGGTTATTACCGCGCTGAAGCCAAAGCGGGTAATACCCGTTACCACCATATTGACGGCACCAGGGCGGTTGAAGCCGTAACCGGCGAGCTGGTTACTTTGCTGGGTTAAACTACCGTATATAGCAAAAAGCCCTGATTAATCAGGGCTTTTTTGTACCAGTATTACCGCGCTGATCAGGCCACTTTATCGGTATGCAGCAACTGGGTTTGCGCTGTGGCTGATGAGGTGCCAATGCTGATTTTACGTGGCTTCAGCGCTTCTGGCACTTCACGCACCAGTTCAATATGCAGCAGGCCGTGAGCCATATGGGCACCGGTGACTTTGATATAGTCGGATAACTGGAATTTACGTTCAAAATTGCGCTCGGCTATGCCCTGATGCACAAAACGGCGGCTCTCGTCTTTGCCGGCTTTCTGGCCTTTTACCAGCAAGGTGTTGTGTTCGGTTTCAATACTCAGCTCCTGCTCGTCAAAGCCGGCAACTGCCATAGTAATGCGGTACTGATCTTCCCCGGTCACTTCAATATTGTACGGTGGGTAAGCGGGCTGCTTTTCATTGCGGGCAGCGGCATCCATTAAAGTAGCCAGGTGATCAAAACCAATAAATGAGCGGTAAAACGGTGTTAAATCTACATTTGTCATAACCAATTCCTCTTTAGCAAACAGGTGTTGTGTTGCCCTTCATTGAACGGGCGTTACTTTCAGCAGCACAGCGGCTGCCTGGTTTTTGCAGGTGCCGTATCCGGCCACCTGTACTGTTAAATAAGGTGGTTATGACAAATTTCAAGCTTGGCCCGGCAATTTTTTTGCCGGTAAGCCATAGTGGTGCAGGCAAGTCTGTTTTGCTTAGTGATCGTATGCTCAGCTTTTTGCTGCAATGGCTTTTAACGCATTTAAGGCGGCAGTATAGTCAGGTTCCTGGGCCAGCTCGGCTACCAGTTGCTGGTAGGCCAGCACGCCTTTGGCATCAATAATCAGTACAGCCCGGGCCAGTATGCCCATGTCTTTAATCAGCAGGCCATAGTTGCTGCCAAAATCACGCCAGACCGCATCAGACAGCACCGCCAGCTTATCCACCTGCTCTTGCTGGCAATAGCGCTTTTGCGCAAACGGCAGATCTGTGCTGACTGTCAGCAGAACGACATCCTGCGGCAGGTTAACCACTTCCTGGTTAAACCTTTTGGTTTGCAGTGAACAGACGCCAGTATCAATGCTGGGTACTACACTGATTAAAACTGTTTTGCCTTTAAAGTCATGCAGGTTTACTGTTTTAAAATTGTTGTCAACCAGCTTGAAGTCCGGGGCTTTTTTACCGGTTTCAGTGTTATGCCCCAACAAAATGATTTGTTGTGCGCCGGCTTTTACTTTACTCAGGCGTTCTGGCAAGTTACGTTGCAGGTCAATAGCAGTAGCGGTAAAACAGATACCTGATAAAGCAGCGGCGAGAACTGTGTTGGTGCAAAAACGCGACAATGCTGACATGATACAGCTCCTGTTAATATTAACTATTTAGAGTAATCAGCTGGCATATAACATAATTTTTGTTTGTTTATGCGCGGATCAGTGATTTCAGTCTAGACTGAAATGAAGCCGGAGCGAAGTGAGAACCTGATGACCACAGCAGTATTAATATGTGATGATTCCAACCTGGCGCGCAAACAGCTGGCCAGGATCTTACCACAGGAATGGCAGAACAGACTGTTTTTTGCCGGTCATGGTGGTGAGGCGCTGGAGATCCTGCAAAAGCATGCCGTAGACTGGTTATTTCTCGACCTGAATATGCCCATTATGGATGGTTATCAGGTGCTGGCTGCTATCCGCCAGCGTAAGCTGCAGCTGAATATCGTCGTGGTGTCCGGTGATGTGCAGCCAGAAGCCATTGAACGGGTAAAGCAGCTGGGGGCGCTGGATTTTATCCGCAAACCTGTTGATATGCATAAGCTGCAGCAACTGATGCAACAGCATGCCATTACCATAAGTGCTGCGTCGCGTCCGGATATGACCGCACCGCCAATACCGCCGGTGGCAGAACTGAGTGCAGAAATGCGCGATGTACTGCAGGAGCTGACGAATGTGGCCATGGGCCAGGCCGGGGATTTGCTGGCGCGTTTGCTGAATGTTTTCGTTAAACTGCCTATTCCTAATGTTAACCTGATAGAAGTCAGCGAGTTGCATATGGCGCTGGCGTCAGTTGAACACGAAACCACTACCTCAGCGGTATGCCAGGGTTTTATCGGTGGCGGCGTATCGGGCGAAGCTTTGTTGATACTGACCGATTCCAGTTTTAAAGATATTGCCCGCTTAATGAATTATCAGGCTGATCTGAATGTTAAAACCGAGCTGGAGTTGCTGATGGATGTGGCGAATATCCTGATTGGCGCTGTGCTAAAAGGCCTGGCCGAGCAGATTGATATGAGTTTCAGCCAGGGCCATCCGGTGGTGCTGGGGCAGCATGCCCCGGTAAGTGAACTGATTAAAGCCAATGCCCGGCGCTGGCGTAAAACGCTGGCGATTGAGCTGAGCTATGGTATAGAAAATTACAATATCCGCTGCGATTTAATGCTGTTATTTACCGAAGACAGCCTGAAGACCCTGAATTATAAAGTTGCATTCTTACTGGAGGGCTGAAGATGTCACAAGCGCAGGTTGATGTTGCTGAAGTGCACTGGCTGATGGATATGCTGCAGACGGTGGACGTGGGGCTGGTGGTACTGAATTGTGATTACCGTATTCAGGTCTGGAACGGGTTTATGGAAAATCACAGCGGCCTGACGCCGCGCCAGGTCAGGGACCGTTATCTGTTTGATTTATTCTCCGAGATTGATGAAGACTGGCTGCGGCGTAAGTGCGACCCTGTTATGCTGCTGAAAAACCGGGCTTTTACTATCTGGGAGCAGCGGCCCTATATTTTCAAGTTCAGAAACTACCGGCCGATAACCGGCAGTGCCGAATACATGTACCAGAACAGTACTATTATTCCGCTGACCGATGCGCGGGGCCAGGTTACGCACCTGTGTATTATTATTTACGATGTGACGGATGTCGCTGTAAGCCGTATCGAGCTGGAGTCGATGAATGGCCGCCTGCGCCAGCTGACAAAAACCGATTTTCTGACCCAGCTGTTTAACCGCGGCCATTGGGAAGAAAACCTGATCCAGGAGTTTCGCCGGCTGAAACGCTATAACCACAAAAGCACCTTGCTGATGTGTGATATTGATCATTTTAAACGCATTAATGATACCTATGGCCATGCCGCCGGTGATGTGGTGATCCAGGCCATAGCCGATGCGGTGCGGAAAAACCTGCGTAGCACCGATATCGCCGGCCGTTATGGCGGTGAAGAATA
>CAZEGA010000186.1:0-7259 GCA_964511675.1 uncultured Rheinheimera sp. | reverse complement strand
CTGTTGCAGCGCGGCCAGGGGCAGTGCTGTTGGGCCAATATTCAAATAAGCCTGGCGGATATCGCTGATATTGCCCTGGCTGAACATCAGCAAAAAGTCTTTTACATACTCATCGTGATGCGCATAAGGCGGCTTTAAATCCAGCGGCATAGGGGCAATTTCAAAACTGCCTATTTGCTGTGCCGGCCAGGCCGGCGGAAACTCCGGTGTCAGTGACTGATATAAAAACCAGAACGGCAACACCAGCAGCAGGCCGTTCCATTTGTACTTATGCCGGTGCCAGAAACTGTTACTACGCGCCATGGTTAACCTCCTGCATCGCAGCGCTACGGCTGGCGCGCACTGCTTTTACCGTGCGGCTGCCCCAGAGCATAAAACCGGTAATCGACATACCGGACAAGATCAGGCCAAACAGGAACCAGATCGCCTTGGTCCAGAGCCCGCCCAGGGTGCCGTAGTGCAGCGGATCGGCAATATGCAGCACCGTTTGCAGCGCTGTCATACTGGCTGGCGATTTTTCATAGGCAATATCACCGCTCCAGGGGTTAATGGCCAGACTGTAGGCCATATTATCGTAGAAAATATGCCGACCCCCGCCCATCAGTTTATACATATCGCGGTTATGCTCCGGCAGCATCAGGTAGCTGGGCTGGAAATCCGGAAAACGCTGCTGTGCTATCTGCATGGCTGCCGCGAAGCTGACCGGCGGCGTGGCGTGGCCTGCCGGCAGATCGGTTACTGCCACCAGCGGCGCATGCGGTTCAATATCAATATCGGCATGCCACATCACTGCCTGTACCAGATACCACAGGCCGGTGGCACTCATTACCATTAAAAACCAGATAGACCAGACACCGGCCAGCCGGTGCAGATCGGTCAGGATGGTTCTTTTACCCTGCTGTAGCCGTAATCTGGGCCGGGTAAAGCTGTGCCAGAAATTTTTATAGATAATCAGCCCGGTTACCAGAGCCCCCAGCATAACCAGCGCCATCGCCGATACCAGGTAATAGCCCAGGCTATAACCATTTTGCCACGGAAACAGCAGCCAGCCGTGCAGGCTGCGCATAAAGCTGATAAAGGTAATACCCTGATTAATTTCCTGAATATCGCCGCTGTACTGGTTAACATAGGCAATGGCAAAAGGTTTGTCGTGGTCGGTAAAAATCACCGCATTAACCAGATAAGGCTCAAACACCATGACAGTGCTGATATCGGCGTCAGGATAAGCCTGCTGTACAAGCTGCACCAGTTCAGCCACTGGTTTGGCCGGCAGCTGATCCGGGTTACTGGCACGCGCTGCCGGGTTAGTCAGCCAGGTCAGTTCGTGGCTGAATACCGCTATGGTACCGCTCAGACAGACAAAGCAGAAAATCAGCCAGATGGGTAGCGAAAACCAGCCATGTAACTGAAACCAGAAGCGATTGCTGAGTTTTGCCATAAATATACCTTAGAAAGACCAGCTGACAGCCAGGCTGAAATGCCGTGGTGCGCCGTAATTATACTGCTGGGTTAAGCCGCTGTAATACGTCTTATCAAACAGGTTATGCACATTCAGCTGCACTGAAAACTGCTTATTGATTTCATAGCGCGCCATCAGGCTGGCCAGTACAAAGCTGTCCTGCGCTATGTGATATGGCAGGCCACTTTGCGGCAATGCAATCACCTCACCGTAAGATGCACTTTCCCAGCTCAGGCCGCCGCCCACCGTTAACCCGGCCAACGCATCGAAAAACTGCCAGGTAGAGAACAGGTTCAGCTTTTTGCGCGGGTGATGGGCATTAATGTCAGTGCCATCACGATCTTCGGCAGTAAACTGCGAATAGCCGGCACTGATATTCCAGTTTTCGTTTACCCGGCCGATGACTTCCAGTTCAAAGCCGTTACTTTCTGCGCCTTTGGCGGCAAAAGACGGGAAGAAGTTATTAGCCGGATCATTATAGGCACTATCTGCCTGGGCCAGATTGTCCTGCTCTATACGGAAAATAGCCACAGCGGTTTGCAGGGCGCCATCCAGATAACTGCTTTTCAGGCCAATTTCCTGGTTGCTGCCGATAATGGCATCAAGAAAGTTACCGTGCCGGTCATACGCATTTTGCGGCGTGAAAATTTCAGTGTGGCTGGCGTAAACCAGGTGGGTATCGTTCAACTGCCAGGTCAGGCCAACATAAGGCACAAACTGGCTGTCACCAAAATCCAGCGCCGCACCATAGTTTGTGCCCGCTCGCTGCCACTTGCTCCAGCGGCCACCGGCAATCAGCTTTAACTGCTCGGTAAAGGCAAAACGGGTCGCGGCATAGATACCACGCTGATCGGTACCCAGATCGACATCCCTGGTAGGGGTGGCGGCCCAGCCCGGTTCGGCGACACTGCCATCCCAATCGTAAAAGTTGCCTGTACCCGGCCACTGCAGCGCAGCATACACCAGCACTTCAGATTCCTGCCGGCTATGCAGGCCGCCAACAACAAACTCATGTTGCTGGCCAAGTAAGCTGTAGCTGCCCTGTAACTGCATATCAACACTGTCTTGTTTGCTGAAACCGCTGCTGTTATACGGCCAGGCAAACAGCCCTGTGCCGGTGTCTTTATCGGCAGCGCCATAAATATACAGCAGGCGGGTATCAGCGGTGTTTTTATTGTGGTTGTAGTTTACTTTCAGCTGCCAGCCATTATTAAACTGCTGTGTTAAGCTGACAAAATGGTTTTTGCTGGTGGAATCCCAGCGCGTCCAGCTGGCGGCTGTGGTGGTCTCTCTGTCCCAGTCGGTGGGTGTATCATCGCTGAATAACGGCGGCAAGGCACCCCAGGTCGAGGCTGTCGGGTTGTTATCCTGATAGCTGCTGCCCAGGCTTAATGTCATGCCATTGGCCAAATCAGCGTCCAGCACACCATACAGTACTGTTTTATCTTCTTCGGCCAGCTCACGGAAGCTGTCGCTGACTTCTTTCTTTGCCACAATACGGGCGCGGATATTGCCGTCATCGGTCAGTGGTGTGCTGATATCGGTGGTCAGATAGCGCTTGTTCCAACTGCCGATACCGCCACTGGCATAACCAGTAAGTTCGCGGGCATTGGCATGTTTGCGCACCAGGTTAACAGAAGCCGAAGGCTCACCTGCGCCGGTCAGCAGGCCGGTGGCGCCACGCACCACTTCAATACGTTCGTATATGGCAACATCGGTAATAGTTTCACCGGAGTCACCGGCTAAACTCCATGCCATTGGCACGCCGTCCAGCTGGTATTTGTCAATATCGAAGCCGCGCGCACTGAAGGTGTTACGGGTACTGTCAAACGCCTTGGATGACAGGCCAACGGTCTGGATCACCACATCGTTAATAGCGCTTAAACCCAGATCGCTGATCCGCTGGGCCGTCATAATACTGACCGACTGCGGTGTTTCCAGCAGCGTCAGGCCCAGGCCGGTGGCGGTATCTATCGTTTCGTTAACCGTGTACTGACCACGTACGGTAATGGTTTCGACGGCTTTCTCGTCATTATTCTGGTTATTGGCCGCGATAGCGACAACAGGCATACAGGCCAGCTGTACCGCCAGCGCCAGTTTCAGTTTGTTCATGGTTAGCTGCATAATCACCTCCAAATTTCCGGCGATCATACATTAATGATAACTATTATCAATATCATTAGTAGCCGTAAATGGATAAATATGCAGACAGCTGTGTCTATTCAGCAACGTTAAACATGATTATTGCAATACAGTGACATTTTATTCATTAGTAATGCTGTTTGCAGTAGCTACACTTTGGTAATCTGGCGCACTATCGGGAGGAAGACACCATTGAAACGGCCTGCGACAAAGCACTATGTTAACGTACTGCCAGCCAGGCTGGCTGCAAATACGGCTTATATGCAGTTGTTGCAGCAGTTGTATCAGGCGCTGTCTGCAATACCGCGCCCTGCTGTTATAGGTATCAGCGGTGCCCAGGGTAGCGGTAAAAGTACGCTGGCATCGGCATTGGCAACGCTTTTTACCAGACAGGGTATTAGCGCGGCGGCAGTATCGCTGGATGACTATTATCTGAGTAAGGCACAGCGCCAGCAACTGGCATTAGATATTCATCCGCTACTGGCGCAGCGTGGTGTGCCGGGGACGCATAATATGCAACAGGCGCTAACCGATGCTAAAGCCGTGCTGGCCGGTAAAACGGTTAGCCTGCCACAGTTTGATAAAGCCCTGGACGAAGCGGCAGCGCCGCTGCCCGCACAACAACTTGATATGCTGATAGTCGAAGGCTGGTGTGTCGGTGTGCAGCCGCAAACGGCTGAACAGCTTGCTTCGCCGATAAATACACTGGAAACAGAGCAGGACAGTAAGGGCCACTGGCGACGTTTTGTCAATCAGCAACTGGCAGGTGCTTATGCTGAGTACTGGCAACTGCTTAAGCCCTTGATCTGGCTTAACGCGCCCGACTGGCAGGCTGTATGCCGCTGGCGCGCGCAGCAGGAACAACAGCTGTGGCAACAGCGCGGCAGCGGTATGACCGCACCGCAACTGGCTAATTTTATGCTGAGTTTTCAGCGTTTAACCGCAGCCAGCTGGCAGCAATTGCCACAAATAGCGGACTATATTGTGACACTGAACAGTTTACAGCAGCCGGTAAACAATGCCTGATTAAAACCTGTTTTCTTACGGCACCTTACAGCAGCAAAATGTGCAATTGGCCTGAACTCACCGTTTCAGGCCACAGATGGCGTTACAACTTATCCAGTTGCTGATCCAGCCAGGCTTGCAGCGTTTCGCTGTGCTGCATATCACCCTGATACCACCAGGTTGCATCCGGTTGATAAGGCTGATTATGGCCGCGAGGCCGGTTACGGTATACTTTTTGTGGCAGGCTGAATTGCCCCAGTTTACTGGGTAATGCCAATTGGCGGATATCCATATACACCGTATCGGCAAAAGTCGGTAAACCGGCGTGAATGGCGCCCAGCGGCAGTATCATGTCGGCAAAGTCCAGGCAGGCGCTGCCGCAATCTTCATCGGTTAATAGCACCACTTTGGCGCGGGTCAGTGACGGGCTGGTTTCTGTAGCAGCCTTTTCCGTTGCTGGCACCGTATCCGTTACATTTTGTGGTACCAGTGCATCAGCAGCGTGCTGTGCCATACGCACGGCCAGATCACTAAAAGTATGGGTAATGTCTGCATCGGTGCCAAATTGCTCCGTCAATTCCGTTGCTATGGTCGCTACAGCCGCAGTGTTATCGGCACTGGCACGCCAGTAAGCCTTGCCCTGACTAAAAATCGGCGTTAAGACCCCATAAACATGCTCTTTACCATAAAGTGCCAGTGCCAGCTCTGCGCCCCATTGTGAATTACCACCACCATTGCCACGTACATCAAATATCACCACCTCGGCAGAACGCAACCTGGCCAGTTGTTCGGTAATAGCGTTAAGTTGCACTTGCTGCGCTGCCGAAGGTGAAAAAGTGGGCAGGGTTATCCAATAGCGATTTGGCGAAAAAGTACGCAATGTGAACTCGGCTGCCGCAGCATGTGGTGACTGTTGCTGCTGCCAGTTCTGGCGTGATGTTCTGCGCCACTGTAAGGTGTAATGCTGGCTATCCTCCGCAGCAGCAAAGCGGCATTGTTGCAGCAACCCGCCTTGCCAGCTGTCATCTGCCCTGAGAATGGCAGGCATATGTTTATACTGTGCTGCCGCAAGTTCAGGCAGGTTAATGGTATAGGGCAGTACCTGCTGCACCAGCAATTGCTGCGGGGTCAGGCCATCACAGCTCAGCAGTTGTGCATTAAGCGGCGGCAGCGCTGCCGGCCAGTCGTCGGCTACGGCACTGACAATAACCTGTTCGCCTTGCTTGCGCACAATAAAACCGGGCCAACGCACACTGGCCGCCTGATGGGTTAAATTAAGGTACATATGTCCATCTGCAAAGCCTGCCATATAGCGACGCAGCATATTTTGCAGTGCTGCCAAACCATCAATATCGGCAATACTGCTACTGGCTTGCTGATACCCCTGCTCCAGCCAGTCGCCAAACTCCGGGTTTTGCTGGTCAATCACACCTGGATGGTTTGCCTTAACCTGTTGATAGAGAAAATCGAGATCAGCCTTTGCCAGTTGCTGCCAGGCATTTGGTTCAGGTGTGGCAACAGCATGGCAGGCAGCAAGGGTGCTGCTAATAATACAGAGGCGTTTTAATATTTTATTCAACATAGATAGGTGTTTAAATTATAGTAAGTTTTTAGTACGGCACACCATAAGGCAGCAAACCGGAAATGGCAAGTTAAGCATAAAACCCCGCCAAATGGCCATTTGGCCACTTTATCCACTGGGCGTTTTCGTGCATTTCCATTACAGTAGCTGCCAATACCGCTATATAAAGGGCAAGTTTGATAATGACAACACGCCCTAACGATAATGCATGGTTCTTGCAATAAGCCGTCAATAACCAACCTATGAGGCAGCAATGGAAAAACTGTTTTCTTACGGTACCTTACAGCAGCAAAATGTGCAGTTAGCCACCTTTGGCCGGATCTTGCAGGGCGAACCCGCTGTACTACCCGGTTATATTATCGGCCAGCTGAAAATTACCGATCCCGCCGTACTGGCTGCCAGTGGTAAGCAATACCACCCTATTTTGCGTTATAGCGGCAATCCGGCTGATCAGGTGCCGGGCACGGTATTTGCTCTTACCGCGCAGGAATTACAACAGGCAGACAGCTACGAAGTGGCCGATTATCAGCGGCGCTCAGCCATATTACAAAACGGCCAGCAGGTCTGGATTTATGCTGCAGCAAGAGAAACGACAGCTGAACTATAACCATTTCCCGTATTTTTCAGTACAAATCAGCATTTGACAGCGTTGTCATTTTGCCTTTAGACTGTTTTTTAAACAAAAACCAAGCAATGGGAAATGATAATGCGCCTGCAAATAGCTTTACTGACGATAGCCCTTGGCCTGGCCGGATTGGCAGCTTGCAGCAAAGCGCCCCCGGTTGATGACAACCCGGTAACTGCTGACACCACCGTGGTTGCGCTGTTATTTGATGATTTTAATTATGACAGCACTGCGGCGTTATTTGCCAATGGCTGGACCACGCGTACCGAAACCGGCCATCCGGGTATTGCCGGTGCAGCCTGGTCGGATGAAGGGCTAAGCCTGCATCCGGCACCGGAGCAGGCGCAGTTTGGTATTGCCCGCATGAGCTCGGTAACCAATGGTACCGGAGAAGGCACCCGCCATACGCAAATTTGCCATGCGCGTAAATATTTATACGGCACCTA
>CAZEGA010000185.1:0-7264 GCA_964511675.1 uncultured Rheinheimera sp. | reverse complement strand
CGCAAAATCCGCGTCATGCCGGATGTACAAAAAGTTTACAGAAGGAAATAAACAGCATGTCGAAAGTGATTATCCGCACCAGCGATGCCCCTGCAGCCATTGGTACTTACAGCCAGGCGGTAAAAATTGGTACTACGGTGTATTTGTCCGGCCAGATCCCGCTGCAGCCGGCAACCATGCAGCTGGTATCAGACAACTTTGCCGAACAAACGCACCAGGTGTTTAACAACCTGGCCGCCGTATGCGATGCCGCCGGCGGCAGCCTGAACGATATGGTGAAAGTAAATATTTTCCTCACCGATTTAAGCCAGTTTGCCACCGTCAACGAGATCATGAGCCAGTACTTTGCCGAGCCCTATCCGGCACGGGCAGCCGTACAGGTGTCGGCACTGCCACGCAGTGCGCAAATTGAAATCGACGGCGTGATGGAAGTGCCGTCTACGCATTAATTATGCTGACTCTGCGCCGGTTTTACGCTTTAGCCCCGCTCTGCTGTGCTGCCAGCCTGGTGACAGCCATCACAGTGCGCGCCGAAGAACCGCTCGCGGTGGCCATTACGGCAACCACAGCACCTGAGCTGGTTTGGTGCCTGGATCATTTTCCGCGCTTTCATCACTATGAAGATGTGGCCGAGCCTTACGGGCCCTCAGTTGATTTAATGCAGGAACTGGCCAGCCGTGCCGGCTTTAAGCTGGTATTCACACCACAAACGCCCGGCGCGCGCTGCCTGCGGCTGATGGCTGAAGGTAAAGTAGATTTAATGTCTAACCTGAAGTACAGCGCCGAACGTAAAGCAAACATGTTCCTGCTGCCATACAATAAAACTGTACCGGAAAGCCTGTTTATCCGCGAAAATGACCGGCGCATTATAGAAACCGAAGCCCAGTTACAACAGCTGACGCTGGTGAGCATCCGCAGCTATCTTTATTCACCGGCGATGATGGCGTTATTACAACAAAGACAGCGCCATATTGTCGAAGTTGACTCTATTGAAGCCGGGCTGGAGTTGGTACTGCGTGGCAGGGTTGATGGCCTGGTTGCGCCTACCGTCAGTACGTCAGATGCCATCAACAATATCAGCAGCTACGGCAATAAGTTCCGCACAGCCAATATTGATTTCAGCCGCGGCCAGGCCAGTTATATTCATATCGGGCTGTCACGCCAGAGCCCGCATGCGGCGCTGGAACCGGTATTGCGCCGCCATTTGGGCGACATGATCGCCGATGGTACCGTGGAAAGGCTGTACGCTGCCCCCACCCGTCAGCCCCAACTTAACCCGCCAGCAAACCTTTGATGCCGGCAACCGATACCCTGGCCCGGTTACCGCTGAGCGCTATAAAAGGTGTAGGCAGTAAAGTTGCGGAAAAACTCCATAAGCTGGGTATCCAGTCCGTACAGGATCTCCTGTTTCACCTGCCGCTGCGCTATGAAGACCGTACCCGCATTTATGCCATTGCCGATTTAATGCCGCTGATGCACGGTACTGTGCTGGGCGAGGTCGTCAGCAGTGAAATCCAGCTGGGCAAAAGGCGCAGCTGGCTGGTAAAAATTAAAGATGGCAGCGGTTACCTGACCCTGCGGTTTTTTCATTTCAGTGCGGCGCAGAAAAATGCCATTAGCCCCGGCGTATTGCTGCGCTGTTTTGGCGAAGCCAAACGCGGCCCGCGCGGCCTGGAAATGCTGCACCCGGAATACCGCCAGCACAATGACGAACTGCTGGCCGAGGTCAATGAAACCCTGACCCCGATTTACCCGACCACCGAAGGTTTACGCCAGGCCACCTGGCGCAGCCTGACCGATGCAGCCCTGCAGTATTTACAGCGCAGCCAGCCGGATGAATACTTAAGCACAGAGCTGTTGCAACAGCCCTGGTCGTTAACACAGGCGCTGAACTACATTCACCGGCCACCGCCGGATGCCAGCCTGCAATTGCTGGAGTTGGGCAAACACCCGGCACAACAGCGGCTGATTATTGAAGAACTGGTGGCCCAGCAGCTGAGCATGCACAAACTGCGCAGCCAGAGCCAGCAGCAACAGGCGGTGGCACTGCACATCGACGGTACGTTGCAACAGCGCTTTTTAACCGCACTGCCGTTTGCGCCAACTGCGGCCCAGCAACGGGTGACCGCAGAAATACGCCATGATTTAAGCCAAAGCCTGCCGATGCTGCGCCTGGTGCAGGGCGATGTCGGCTCGGGTAAAACCTTGGTGGCCGCGCTGGCGGCACTGACCGCCATAGGCAGCGGCTATCAGGTCGCGTTAATGGCGCCGACAGAACTACTGGCCGAGCAACATGCCGCCAACTTCGCCCGCTGGTTCAGCCCGCTTGGTATCAGCGTGGCCTGGCTCGGTGGTAAAACCAAAGGCAAAGCCCGCCTGGCGACACTGGACACCATTGCCGACGGCAGCGCACAAATGGTAGTGGGTACCCATGCACTGTTTCAGCAGCAGGTGGCATTTCATGCGCTGACGCTGATCATTATCGACGAGCAGCACCGCTTTGGCGTACATCAGCGCCTGGCCCTGCGCGAAAAAGGCGGCATTGCCGGCGTGTACCCGCATCAGCTGGTGATGACCGCCACGCCGATCCCGCGCACCCTGGCGATGACCGCCTATGCTGATCTTGACACCTCCATCATTGACGAGCTGCCGCCCGGCCGCACGCCGGTCACTACGGTGGCAATACCGGATACCCGGCGCGACGATATTATTGAGCGGGTAAGAAGCACGGTGCAAAGCGAACAGCGCCAGGCATACTGGGTTTGCACCTTAATTGAAGAGTCAGAAACCCTGCAGTGCCAGGCGGCAGAAGACACCATGCTGAACCTGCAGCAGGCACTGCCAGAGCTGAACATCGGCCTGGTGCATGGCCGGTTAAAAACTGCCGAAAAACAGCAGGTTATGCAGCAGTTCAGTGCCGGAGAGCTAGACCTGCTGGTCGCCACTACGGTAATTGAAGTGGGTGTAGACGTACCCAACGCCAGCTTAATGATTATTGAAAACCCCGAACGGCTCGGCTTAGCCCAGTTGCATCAGTTGCGCGGCCGGGTTGGCCGCGGCAGTACAGCATCACATTGTGTATTGTTGTACCATGCGCCACTGTCCAGAACCGCCCAGGCCCGGCTGGGTGTGCTGCGCAATAGTAACGACGGCTTTGTGATTGCCCAGCGCGATCTGGAAATCCGCGGCCCGGGCGAACTGCTCGGCACCCGGCAAACCGGTTTATTGCAGTTTAAAATTGCCGACTTAAGCCGCGATGGCGAATTATTACCGCAAGCGCAACAGATAGCCGCCCGGTTATGGCAGCACGACAGACCCGCTAGCCTGCAACTGATTAAACGCTGGCTGGCGAATAAAGAAATTTACAGCAATGCCTGAGTGCTTGTATCACTATAAACCTGCGCCCGCTATGACAGCGAAGCTGTAAAAAAGCCTCAAATGAGCTTTCCAAAACACAAAATTACATTAACATAAATAAAACATCGAAAAATAACCAGCAAACATCAACATGCCCAAATTTATCTCTAAAAAGAGGAGTTAACATGGAAAGTAACACCATCGCCACACTCACGGAACACTTTGAGATGTGTTGAGCGACGACTGCAGGCTGAAGATAAGCGAACCCTGAAAAATCCAGACAGCCTGGATAATGACGAGAGCGGCAGAACAGCGAAAGAATAGTATTAAATTTGCAGTGCAGTTGCCTGGTTTACAGTACACTGCGGTTTATATCTCAGCTTGTGGGAGCTAGTTATGCCAGTACTTACGCCTTACCAGTTACGCCAGCAATGCCGTAGCGGCCAGTTCAGCGGCAATACCTCGGGCTTTGCACCAGGTTTTGTCCAGGCCAATATGGCTATTCTGCCAAAGCAGTACGCCGCCGATTTTCTGCAGTTTTGCCACTTTAACCCCAAACCCTGCCCGCTGCTGGGTATGGCGGCCACACCGGGCGCGGTTGATATGCCCATGCTGGCCAGGGAGCTGGATATCCGCAGCGATTTACCCAGATACCGCATTTTTCGGGCTGGCAAACTGGCCGATGAAGTGACCGATGTACGTGACTACTGGCGTGATGACTTAGTCACATTTTTAATTGGCTGCTCGTTCTCATTTGAAGAATCGCTGCTGGCTGACGGCCTGGAAATTCGTAATATCAGCGAAAACGTCAATGTGCCGATGTACCGCACTAATCTTGCCTGCACGGCGGCCGGGCCATTTTATGGCGGTATGGTGGTCAGTATGCGGCCCATGCTGCCGGCTGATGCGATACGCGCCATTCAGATTTGCTCACGCTTCCCGCAGGTACATGGTGCACCGGTGCACTTTGGCGACCCGGCGGCTATTGGTATCAGCGATATCAGTAAACCGGATTTTGGTGATGCCGTAAGTATAAAACCGGGTGAAGTACCGGTATTCTGGGCCTGCGGCGTCACACCACAGGTGGCAATAGCCAACGCTAAAGTCGATTTCTGCATTACCCACAGCCCGGGCCATATGCTGGTAACCGATATTCCCAACAGTAAACTGTCGGTATTCTGATCCTGCCACAAGCTAATGCTGACAACCGCCGGGCCCTGTTCGCCGCCCGGCGCTACACATTCACTTATTTTATATTCCATTAAAGAATAAAAACTGCATTTACTATTCCATCGTCTCGGTATAAGTTTACATCACCACAGCAGCATTGCCCCCAGGCCCAACCGGGCTACACCAAACAACAATAAATTATTCAGGAAGATACTATGACATCCTTTACCACAGGTAAGGTGGCGGCTGCGTTGCTGCTCGCCGCCGCCAGTGCTGCCAGCCAGGCAGCAGATGTAACCATTTACGGCCGTGCCCATTTATCGCTGGATCAGCTGGATAACGGCCACGACAGCGGTACTAATGTATCCAGTAACGCCAGCCGGCTGGGGTTTCGCGCCAGCAGCAAACTGGACGATGGCCTGGAAGCCTTTGTCCAGTTAGAACAAACCATTCGTTTTGACGAAGGCAGCGGCCAGTTTGCCGACCGTGACTCTTACGTTGGCTTGCGCGGCAACTTTGGCACGCTGAAAATCGGCCAGTTTGACACGCCGTTAAAAGCCATTCGCAGCAAAGTTGACCAGTTTGGTGATCGTATTGGCGACATTCGTAACCTGACCCGTATTAATACCGGTGGCAGCAATATAGGTAATGTGTTTGATGAGCGCTTTAAAAACGGCGTGGCCTATGAAAGCCCTAAATTCAGTAATATCAGCTGGGCTTTTCATTACACACCGCACAATACCACAGGCCCAACCACCGATAATGTGCGCGAGTCTTACAGCACCTCGCTAACCTATGAAGTAAAAGGCCTGTACCTGGCCGCTGCCTATGAAAGCTTTGAGGGCGTAAGCGGTATTGATCCTAAAGCCATTCGCCTTGGCGCTTACTATGATATCGGTGCCCAGCTGCGCTTATCGGCGCTGTACCAGAACGCCAGCGATATTCCGGGTGGCGACCGCGATGTCTATGGCATTGGCGCCAGCTACAAACTGGATAAATATGTACTGCGCGGCCAGCTGTATCAGGTAAGTGACAACGACAGCCCGGATACCGGCGCCACGCTGGCGGTAATTGGCATTGACCGTAACCTGGGTAAAGATCTGACGCTGTACGCCGCTTACGGTATTACCTCAAACGATGATGCCGCGCTTTACAGCGTCTCCGGCGGCGGCCGTGGTAAAGCTGTACCTGCGATTGCCGGTGAAGACAATACCGGTTTATCCCTGGGCATTGTTTACAGTTTTTAAGCACCGTTTTTATGGACGAATCAAGCAACGCCACGGATTGGCAATTGCATTTCCTCCTCCTGTTGAAATAACCGTTTTGGTTGCCCCGCTTGCGGGGCTTTTTTGTTAAACGGTTGCGCTTCATCTAAAAAGACCGTTTAAGAGACCTTTAAAATGACTGCAAGAATTTTAGCGGATGTTGCGGTAAGTCTGGATGACCTATAGCCTTGAATTTAAGTATTATTGTCACAGTTCTGGCTGTTGGCAAACGTGAAAAAAGCGAAGTGTATCGTAAAGCCATGCAAAGGCTGAATGATTAAGTATGCAAGCTGTCCGGGTTATCCCTGCCTGGCCAGTTTCCACTGTAATACCGCTTTCACGATCAGCGTGGCAATGGCAATTAAGGTTAGCAGCGCGGCGGCGATAAAGGCGCCGGCGGTGTTGTAGTCCTGTTGCAGCAGTTCGATATGCAGCGGCAGGGTATTGGTCTCGCCGCGGATGGTGCCGGAGACTACCGACACTGCGCCAAATTCGCCTACAGCACGGGCATTGGTCAGGATCACGCCGTACAGTAGTGCCCAGCGGATATTGGGAAAAGTGATATGCCAGAATACCTGCCAGCCGCTGGCGCCGAGCAGCAGCGCGGCTTCTTCCTGTTCGGTGCCTAAATTCGACATCAGCGGCACCAGTTCGCGTACTACAAACGGGCAGGAAATAAACACCGTTACCAGCACCAGCCCCGGCCAGGCGAACATCAGTTGTAAGTCGTATTGATCCAGCAGTCCGGCAAAAGGGCCATTGGCACCGTACAGCAGTAAATACAACAAACCGGCCACCACCGGCGACACGGCAAACGGAATATCAATCAGCGTCAGCAGCAGTTGCCGACCGGGAAAGGTAAAGCGGGTGACGCACCAGGCGATCAGGGTGCCGAACACCAGATTAATCGGCACCGTTAAACCGGCGACAAACAGCGTCAGGCCAATGGCGTGCAGCATATCGGCGTCGGTCAGGTTGCGCCAGAGCCCACCAATACCGGCTGAAAAGGCGGCAATAAAAATTAATAGCAGCGGCACTACCAGTAATACCAGCGTCAGCGTAACGCCGGTACCGATTAATAACAGCCGCAGCCAGCCTTGCTTGTTTGATGCACGGCTCATTTGCTGCCACCAAGAATATGCTGATAACGCTGCTGAATACCGTTTACCACAAACAACAGCAGCAGTGATGCCAGCAATACCACGCTGGCAATGGCGCTGGCACCGGCATGGTCGAATTCCTGCAGCCGGACAAAAATCATCAGCGAGGCCACTTCGGTCTGCCACGGGATATTACCGGCAATAAAGATCACTGCACCAAATTCACCGAGGCTGCGGGTAAACGACAAGGCCGTGCCAATTAACAGTGCCGGTTTGATTTCTGGCAGGATCACCCGGTAAAAAATGTGCCATGGCGACGAGCCAAGCGTGGCGGCGGCTTCTTAATATTCCGGGCTGAATTCTTCCAGTACC
>CAZEGA010000184.1:1332-7265 GCA_964511675.1 uncultured Rheinheimera sp. | reverse complement strand
CGAAGAAGCCTTTGTCTTTTAAAAACTGATAGACTTCCGGCGTCAGATCGGCGCGCTCATGCGTAGCGTGCCAGTCATCCATCATGGCCAGCACCTCTTCTACCGGGCCATCAAGAAAGGCCTGCTCTTCGGCACTTAAGCGGGGCACCGGAAAATTGTGCATTTTGTGCCAGTCCGGGTTGCCGCGGAATAGATCGGCTTCCCACCAGGTGGTGCCGGCATCAATGGCTTCTTTTTCCGTGCTGGACATTTCCGGCATAATTTTGCGGTACAGTTTCAGCAGGGGCTGGGTCAGGTACTGCTGGCGCACCGTAGCAATATTAAGCGGCAGCACGATAGCCAGAAACACCAGCCAGCTTAAGGCTCCCGCCAGATCAAAGGCACTGCCGGCCGCTAAGATAAAGGCGATCGCCACCGTAAACATCGTCAGGCTGGCACGGTTGTATGCCAGTACACCAATGGCAGCAATCAGCACTGCCCACAGAATTAACACTTCCATCTTTTGCTCCAGATAAGAGGTCAGACCACTATGCGGGTTAGATTAGAACGTTTGGCGCAAAGTTGCAAGAGGCTTAGCGGCAAAGTGTTTCATGCTCCAGACACTGCTTATAACTTTTAGCTTTAAGTGCTAAGTATAGTCGTTTGACGGCAACAGAGATCAGGCGATACAGTGATGCTGTATGGTCGAAGAGGCGTATTATGTGTGAATTGTTAGGCATGTCGGCTAATGTACCCACCGATATTTGTTTTAGTTTTAAAGGGTTAAAAGAGCGGGGCGGGCGCACCGGCCCACATAAAGATGGCTGGGGGGTGGCTTTTTATGAAAACAAAGGCGTCTGTACCTTTAAAGATGCCATGCCAAGTTACCAGTCGGAAATTGCCCGGCTGGTGTCGGATTATCCGATTAAAAGCTGTGCTGTAGTTGCCCATGTACGCCAGGCTAACCGTGGCCGGGTTGGCCTGGAAAATACCCATCCGTTTACCCGTGAATTGTGGGGCCGCTACTGGACCTATGCCCATAATGGCCAGCTGTCGGGCTATCAGCACCTGCCCGTAGCGCGTTTTATTCCGGTAGGCACCACAGACAGCGAACGGGCGTTTTGTTACCTGCTTAGCGAGCTGGATAAAAGATACCCGCAAAAGCCGGCCAGCCGTAAGGCGGCATTTAAGTTTATGCAGCGTAAGTGCAGGGAACTGCAGAAACTGGGCGTATTTAATATGCTGCTGACCGATGGTGAGTACTTATTAACCTATTGCACCACCAAATTGCACTGGATCACCCGGCGAGCGCCTTTTGGTATCGCCCGCTTGTCAGATGTGGATGTCGATATTGATTTTACTCAGGAAACCACGCCCAAAGATGTGGTAACCATTATTGCCACTGCACCCCTGACCAACAATGAGCAATGGCGTCAAATGCAGCCGGGAGAAAGCCAGCTGTTTCGTTATGGTGAGCCGCTGGCCTGAGGCGCCTGCCCCAGGTCCAGCTTGTGCAGCTGGACATCGAACTGTTCAACATTGTCTTCGCCGCGCCACAGCCTGACCAGCATATAATCCAGCTCCGGTGCTACCCAGGCATATACCTGTTTGTCGCTGTCCTTTTCGATACGGGCAACCCGTATGGTTTTAATATTGCCGTAAGGCAGCGGCAGCATTTCTTCTGCGACAACTTTGTAGTGGTACAGTTTACTGTCACCGTGCCGGTTCAGTACGTTGTAGCTGAACTCGGTTTTACCGGCTTTTAAATCCAGTGCCAGCTGTAACTGGTAGCTGATCTGATCCTGCCAGTCATCCTGCCAGCTGACGGCTTTGGCTTTTTTTATCTTGCCCTCAGAGAGTACCTTATTTGCCGGGTCCAGATTCAGCTCGTAGTAGCGGTCTGGCCCGCTACCGGAGCGCTGCATCATATAGCGCAGTGGCTGAATGTAGCCCTCCCGGACAATAAAATCAGAGGTTTCCAGACGTTTGTCAGAAAATATCATCCAGCTGATATTGCTGCTGTAACCGAGCTGATAGCCCTGGCCGGTTAATTTGAGGTAACGGTTGGCTTCGCCGTGCTTTTTACCGGCACGGTAGACGATATAGTCGGCATTGAAACTGTTGAATACCGGCAGCTCTGCTGCAGACACAGCAGAACACAAGGCGGATAATATGATAAAAGGCGCCCAGAAGCGCCTGTTAGTCTTCTTCATCATTGGCATAACCGTTGGCTGCTAATACATTGCCATCCAACCATGCCTGATCTGCCTGCTGTTGTAAACGGTTTTGGCAAAACCAGCGTACCACCAGCGGATAAATGCGATGCTCCTGCTCATGCACCCGCTCGGCCAGAGTCTGGCTGTCATCATCGGTAAATACCGGCACCCTGGCCTGCAAAATGACCGGGCCACCATCCAGTTGCTCGGTAACAAAATGTACGCTGCAGCCGTGCTCGGTATCGCCGGCGTCAATCGCACGCTGGTGGGTGTTCAGCCCCTGATATCTGGGTAACAGCGAAGGGTGAATATTCAGTAACCGGCCGCAAAAATGCTGGACAAAACCCGGGGTAAGAATACGCATAAAGCCGGCCAGCACCACCAGATCCGGCTGGTGCTGGTCAATCGCATCAGCCAGTGCCCGGTCGTATTTGTCGCGGTCCTGATAGTTTTTATGGCTCAGCACCTGAGTGCTGATACCGGCTTCCCTGGCCCGTACCAGACCGTAGGCGCTGGCTTTGTTTGCAATCACGGCGCTGATCCTGGCCGGGATAAAACCACTGCTGCAGGCATCAATAATAGCCTGCAGGTTGGAGCCGCTGCCGGAGATCAGTACTACGATAGATTTCATGGCCAGCCTTATTCGTTAATGATCACCAGCTCATCACCCTCTGCGGCAGCGTGGATCTCTCCCAGGTGCCAGGCTGTTTCGCCAGCGGCTGTTAACAGGCTAAGTGCCTGCTGCAGCTTGTCCTGTGGTACCACCACTATCATGCCGACACCACAGTTAAAGGTACGGTACATTTCATGGCGGCTGATATTGCCCTGCTGCTGCAGCCAGTTGAAAATAGCCGGCCACTGCCAGCTGTTACCATCGATCACTGCCTTGGTGTTGTCTGGCAGTACGCGCGGGATATTTTCCCAGAAACCGCCGCCGGTAATGTGGCACAGCGCATGCACCGGCAGTTGCTTAAACAGGCTCAGCAGGTTTTTCACATAAATACGGGTCGGCTCCAGCAAATGGTCGGCCAGTGATTTGCCTTCCAGTTGGGTATCCGGGCTCTGGCCGCTGACTTCCAGCACTTTGCGGATTAACGAGAAACCATTTGAGTGCGGGCCTGAAGATGCCAGCGCTATCAGTTGATCGCCGGGTTGTACCTTACTGCCGTCAATAATGTCGGCCTTTTCCACCACGCCAACACAGAAACCGGCGATATCGTAGTCTTCGCCATGGTACATGCCCGGCATTTCAGCGGTTTCGCCGCCGACCAGTGCACAACCGGACTGGTAACAGCCTTCGGCTATACCATTGACAACGGCTGATGCTGTATCAACATCCAGCTTGCCGGTGGCGTAGTAATCAAGGAAAAACAGCGGCTCAGCGCCCTGTACGACCAGATCGTTAACGCACATGGCTACCAGATCGATACCGACAGCATCGTGCCGTTTTAAATCCATCGCCAGGCGCAGTTTGGTGCCGACACCGTCAGTGCCGGAAACCAGTACAGGTTCTTTGTAGCCAGCCGGGATCTGACACAAGGCACCAAAGCCACCCAGGCCACCCATTACTTCCGGGCGGCGTGTGCGTTTGACGGCACCTTTAATCCGTTCGACCAGCGCATTACCTGCGTCTATGTCAACTCCGGCGTCTTTGTAGCTTAAAGATGTTTTCTGCTCGCTCACGGCTATCCTCGAATGGCTGAAAGTGGAAAGGCTTAAAAATTTGGCGGCATTTTACCTGCTTAACGCCGCCGACAAAAGCCTTACTGCATAGCATTTGCCATGGCTTGCTTAACATAGCTTTGCAAACTGATGCTGTTATCCCGGGTAAGTTTATGGTAACAGATTGATGCAAAAGGAAATTCTTTGTCATGATACTGCACATAAACAAAGGGGGCTTCGCTGTCGGCCTGGTTGTGCTGCCAGTGGCCGCCTACAGTAGCAATAAAGATCTCACCAATATAGGCCCCCAGCATATTACACAGCGTAAAGACCATTTCGGCTGAATGGCGCTGTTTTTGTTCGCGCTGGTGTAATTCGGCCAGGATCTGATCGACAACGGCCAGGCTGTCCAGAGTGCTGTCCAGTGTCAGCGTATATTCTTCACCGGCGTATTGTATTGCGTCCCGGGCGGAAGCCTGCATTAAATTGCTCAGTTCTTGTCGTTGCATAAGTTCCTCAGGTTTTCTGATGGGCGGCCAGAATAAGCTGCCGTAATTGTTTACTGCCGGGGCCCAGCGTATCTTCCTGTGGTGCAATCAGAGAGATGGTGGCCTGACGCTCGCTATTGTTGTTCACTTTAAGCTGTACCAGTGAGCCCGCCGCTATGGCAGCGCTGACCAGAAAATCCGGCAGCCAGCAAAAACCCAGACCCAGCTGCAGAATATCAATAGCCTCATAAAAGTTGTCTACCGTCCAGCGTTGCTCTGCGCGCAGCCAGCCGGCATTTTCCTGTGGTTTTTGTGCCGTGTCGCGGATAACCAGCTGTAAATGCTGGCTCAGCTCATTCTGGTCTAACACGGTAACTGCCGCCAGCGCATTGCTGCGGCCTGTTACCGGAATAAGCCGGGTAGTGCATAACGGCTCGCCCAGATAGCCTTTAGGAATAACCGCCGCTGCTGCAATGACCAGATCGGCGCGCTTTTGCTGAATAACTTCTGCCGTACCGGTAATAACACAGTCTATCAGTTGAATACGGCTGCCGCGGCTAAGCGGGTAAAATGCTGCCAGCGCCTGGTTCAGATAACATCTGTTATACGCCAGTTCAACGGCAATGCGGATCTCCGGCTCCCAGCCCTGGTTAATATTGGCTGCCAGCAGCTCAAGATCTTCTACTTGCTGCGTCAGCAGACGGGAGCGGCGCAGCATGACTTCGCCGGCTTCGGTCAGATAGGCTTTGCGGCCGCGTACTTCCAGCAATTCAACACCCAGCTGGTTTTGCAGCTTGGCAACAGCATGGTTCAGTGAGGACTGGCTTTTACTCAGTACCTCTGCTGCCTGGGCATAACCGCCGGCATCCACCACCGCCTGCAGTATGCGCCATTGTTCCAGGGTTGAGCGGGGGCGGTAGGGCATAGTGGCGGTGGGCTCCTGCCGGTTCAGTTGTTCGCAATAATCACTGCACGCAACGGTGCAGGATAGCCTTCAATGGTTTTACTATGATCAGTTGCATCAAGAAAATCAATTAAACTTTCATTCTCCATCCAGTCTGTTTTGCGCTGTTCATCCAGGCGGGTCTGGTTCAGATCGACCAGGCGGGCATGATGAAATCCCAGCCGCTGCAGCCAGTGCAGCAAGGCCTTAACACTGGGGATAAACCAGACATTACGCATTTTGGCGTAGCGCTCACCCGGTACCAGTACGGTATTTTCATCACCGTCGACCACTAAGGTTTCCAGAATGAGTTCACCGCCCGGCCGCAGCTGGTTTTTCAGTTGCTGCAGGAAATCCAGCGGTGAGCGCCGGTGGTACAGCACGCCCATCGAAAATACCGTATCAAATTGCTGCAGCGCCGGCATATCATCAATACCGATCGGGATCAGGTTTACTGCCGGATCGGGGTTAAAGTGTTTTATCGCCTGAAACTGAGCATAAAATAACTGTGATGGATCTATGCCTACGACAAAATCGGCCCCTTCTCCACGCATACGCCACAGGTGATAACCACTGCCGCAGCCGACATCCAGCACAGTGCGCTGTGCCAGCGGGGCGATATGCGGCAGCACACGATCCCACTTA
>CAZEGA010000184.1:0-1322 GCA_964511675.1 uncultured Rheinheimera sp. | reverse complement strand
GAGCGCCATTCGGTATCAATATCAATACCATGAATATTGAACGGGCCTTTGCGCCAGGGCTTTAACTGTTGCAATAAATAGCGGATCTGTTGTGCTTCGCCACTGCTGATATCACTGGCATGGCCAAACTGCACCTGGTGTTTCAGCTCAATAATGCTGGGGGTTGTGGCTGGCAGGTTGCTAATCACCTTTTGCCATTGTTTAAAATCGCCGTGCAGTGCGTCTTTGCTCCAGGCGGCCAGCTGTGCTGGCAGAGTTTGCAGCCATTGATGCAGTTTGTTAGTCGCCAGTTGGGCGTAAAACGGGGTAAAGTCGAGCATGCTGAGCCTTATTTTAGTGCCACCATAGAGCAGAAATTAAAACACTGAAACCATAGCGTCTGGCTGGCAAAACCGGCTTGTTGCAGCCGTTGCTGGTGTTCCGCCAGGGTATCGGGTTTCATGACATTTTCCAGTGCGCTGCGTTTCTGGCTGATTTCCAGCTCGCTGTAGCCATTGGCACGTTTAAAATCGTGGTGCAGCTCGATCAGCAGCTCATTGGCGGTATTGTCTGCGCTGAGCAGTTTTTCCGATAAGATCAGCAAACCGCCTGGCTTCAGGCCCTGGTATACGCGACTGAGCAGGGCATCCCGGTCTTCTTCGGGTAAAAACTGCAGCGTAAAGTTAATCACCACTATGGCGGCGTTGGCAATAGGTTGCTGCCTGATATCGGCCAGTTTCACCTCTACCGGCACGTCTGAGCGAAATGCCTGTAAATGCCGCTCGCACCGTTCCACCATAGCACTGCTGTTATCGACGGCAATAATACGGCTGTTCGCCGCGCTGATATTGCGGCGCATCGCAAGCGTTGCCGCCCCGAGCGAACAGCCCAGGTCGTAATAGTGGCTGTCGGGTTGCTGAAAGCGGCTGGTCAGTTTGCCAATGGTCTGGATAATAGTGTGGTAGCCCGGTACAGAGCGCTGGATCATGTCCGGAAATACTTCGGCTACCTGATCATCGAAGCGGAAATCCTGCACCTGTGCCAATGGCTCGGCGAAAATATCATCTTTTTGCATAGCTTTTGTATGGGTCGGGGCTTAAAAAGTGGCGCTAGTTTAACGCAAAAGCGTGCAACACTACAGCAAACTGAACTGTTGCTCACCGGGCCAGGGGGCAAGGCAGGCATGAGTATAGTGTAAATCTGTCGCGAACTGGCGGCATAATTGCGGCGCCAGGGTATTATCCGGAGTATGGAAGAAACAAAACGGGCTTTTGCCTGCATCCAACCACTGCCGTACTTTACCCAGCCAGGGTTGGTAAAACTGCCGGTTCAGTGCCATGTCA
>CAZEGA010000183.1:2256-7270 GCA_964511675.1 uncultured Rheinheimera sp. | reverse complement strand
TGTTATGAGCAGTACAAAAGACAAGCAGGTTGCTGCGGTTAAAATGCCGCCCCATTCGATAGAAGCTGAGCAGTCTGTGCTGGGCGGCCTGATGCTGGACAATGAAGCCTGGGACCGCGTAGCTGAAAAAGTTGTCGAGCAGGATTTTTACCTGCGCGCGCACCGGTTTATTTTTGCTGCCATGTCGCGTCTGGCAGAAGCCAGCCAGCCGATTGATATTATTACCGTATCAGAAGATCTGGAAGCCAACCTGCAACTGGAAGACGTTGGCGGTTTTGCCTACCTTGGCGAAATAGCCAAGAATACCCCCAGCGCCGCCAATATTCTGGCTTATGCCGAAATCGTGCGGGAGCGCGCAGTCGTGCGCGATATGATTGCTGTTGCCCACGATATTGCCGATGCCGGCTACGATACCCAGGGCCGTACTTCCGCCGAGTTGTTAGACTTTGCCGAAACCAAAGTGTTTAAAATTGCCGAACAACGTACCAACGCCAACGAAGGCCCGGAGCCGATTAACAGCATTCTGGCGAAAACCATTGAGAAAATTGACGCACTGTTTCGCTCACCATACGATGGTGTGACCGGTGTTTCCACCGGTTATGTCGATCTGGATAAAATGACCAATGGCCTGCAACCGTCCGATTTAATTATTGTCGCTGCCCGGCCGTCTATGGGTAAAACCACCTTCGCGATGAACCTGTGCGAGCACGCCGCTATTACCAGCGACAAGCCGGTGCTGATTTTCAGTTTAGAGATGCCGTCAGAACAAATTATGATGCGGATGCTGGCATCACTGGGCCGTATTGACCAGACTAAAGTCCGTACCGGCCAGCTGGAAGATCAGGACTGGGCACGGTTGTCTTCTGCCATTGAGCTGCTTAACAGCAAAGGCAAAATGTATATCGACGATGGCTCCGGCTTAACCCCTACCGAAGTGCGCTCCCGGGCACGGCGGGTGGCGCGTGAACATGGCGGCCTGAGCATGATCATGGTTGACTACCTGCAGCTGATGACAGTGCCGGGCATGAGCGAAAACCGCACACTGGAAATTGCCGAGATATCACGCTCGTTAAAAGCGCTGGCCAAAGAGCTGAAAGTACCGGTGGTGGCATTGTCGCAACTGAACCGTTCACTGGAGCAGCGTGCCGATAAGCGGCCGGTCAACTCCGACCTGCGTGAATCCGGCTCTATCGAGCAGGACGCCGATTTAATTATGTTTATCTACCGTGACGAAGTGTACAACGATGACAGCCCGGATAAAGGCACAGCCGAAGTGATTATCGGTAAACAGCGGAACGGCCCGATAGGCCGGGTAAGGCTGACCTTCCATGGCCGCTATTCCCGCTTTGACAACTACGCCGGCAGCGCCCGTTTCGAGGACGATTAATGCAAAGTCGCAGACCGCAGGCCATTATTGACCTTGGCGCACTGGCATATAACTTTGGCCGGGTAAAACAACTGGCAGCCAACAGCAAGGTGCTGGCGGTATTAAAAGCCAATGCTTATGGCCATGGCATGTTGCCGGTAGCACAGGCGTTGCCGCAGGCCGATGCACTGGGGGTAGCGCGGATAGACGAAGCGCTGGCACTGCGCGGCGGCGGTATTGTTAAACCGATTGTGTTGCTGGAGGGTTTTTTCCACCCGGATGAACTGCAGCAGGTGGTGGCGTCTAACCTGCAACTGGTGATCCACCATCGTGAACAGGCCGAAGCCTTACTGGCGGCTAAGCTGGATGCGCCGCTGCGGGTCTGGCTGAAAGTAGACTCCGGTATGCACCGGCTTGGTATTTACCCAGATGAATTTACCGAACTGCACCAGCGTTTAAGCCAAAGTGTTAATGTGCAGGGCCCAATACGGCTGATGAGCCACTTTGCCAGCTCTGATGAACTGACAAATCCGGCGACCCTTACCCAGTTGCAGTTATTCCGCCAGACCACTCAGGGCGTGGCGGCTGAAGTCTCACTGGCCAATTCGGCGGCGGTACTAAACTGGCCGCAAAGCCATGCTGACTGGGTGCGGCCCGGTTTAATGTTGTATGGCGTATCGCCAATGGCAGGCTGCTGTGGTGCGGAGCATCAGTTGCAGCCTGTGATGACCTTATGCAGCAGTGTGATAGCGGTGCGCCAGGTTAAAGCCGGTGATGCGGTCGGTTATGGCGGTAGCTGGATAGCCGCGCACAATACCCGCTTAGCAGTGGTGGCTATGGGCTATGGCGATGGTTACCCACGCGCGGCCGGTAACAACGCCAGCGTATTGATTAACGGTAAGCCGCTGCCGGTAGTGGGCCGGGTGTCGATGGATATGGTGACGGTGGATATTGGCACTGAACCGGTGGCTGTTGGTGATAAGGTGATATTCTGGGGCAAGGATTTACCGGTAGAGCAACTGGCTCATTGCGTTGATACCCTTCCTTACGAACTGCTATGCAATATCACCAGCCGGGTGCAGTTTATTTATCAAAACTGACTTCAATATGCACCTTGCCAAAATCAGAGTCGAATGGCATCAGAATTTTTGCGCCTTCAGATTTATGCGAAATAGTATGGCCTTTGCCGGATACCACAACCGGGGTGGCCATAGTAAAGTCGTAGCCTTTTTCGCCTAGTACCCGTTTGGCTCCGCCGGTAACCATATTGGTAATTTCGCCGACCATATCGGTAACATCTGGCGTAATACCGTTTGGCCGTTCACCTAACATACGGAACATAATTTCAATCGCCAGCGATTCTTCAAAGGTAATGGAAAACGAGCCTTTGGTTTGCGGGCTGACCATGCCAATTAAGCCAGATACATCGCCACGGGCGACTTCATCTTTTTTTATCCGTGGCTGGCCGGGAACGATAGTAGTATTGGCCATAGTGCCGAGCACATTTACTAAAGAAGATAAAAACGGGTTTATAAATTCAACATTCATGTTAATGCCTATAAAAATACGGATGCCAATAGCCAAACCTGTATAAGCTTAGAAAGCTTTTGCTCAATACACAAGCCAGCTTGTTGATCCGGCTGGCTTTTGTTATTGCACTTTGCAACTTTTACACAAACCGTGGGCTTCAATGGTTTGGTGCTGAATAGCGAAGCCCTGTAATACTGCCTGGCGGTTGAACTCGTCCTGTAAAATATGTGAATGCAATTCGGTTACGTTACCGCACTGGTCGCAGATCAACAGCTGTGCCGGGTGATGCTGGCCAAAATGATGGCATAGCAAAAAGGCGTTGCTGGATTCTATTTTATGGATGAAGCCTTGTTCGGTAAGGAATTCAAGTGCGCGGTAAACTGTAGCGGGTTTGGCACCGGGCTCGGTTTGCTTCAGTTGCTCCAGCAGTTCATACGCACCAATGCCGCCGTTTAAACCGGCCAGCAGGCGGAACACCTTTTCCCGGATCGATGTAAAACGGGCGCCATTTTGTTCACAGATAGTGCGGGCCCGGTTAACCAGTAATTCCGTCGACATTGTCAGCTCCTGTCAGCAGTTAGCGGCAGTGTACCATAACACAGCCGTACTGCCATATTGCAGAAGCTGCACAATCGGCTGAGTTTACAGCCGGTTAATCTGATCTTTTAACTGATAAGATTTATCTGTGACAATACTTTCCAGTGTGGCAATGCGTTGTTTCATTTGTTCCATTTCGCTTTTTAGCTCGGTAACGTCCTTACTATTTACTTTACCTTTGCTTTTATTATAGGAATCGTAAGCTGAGTAACCCAGGCCGCCAATAATGGCTATGGCTGCAATTTCAAAAGGTCCCATTTTGTATTTCTCCACATCGTTGTTTATTGGTCTTAAGGCAAAACCAGTGCCAACTATAAAAAGTATTGTAAATCAAATATTTGGTGAAAATTTAAGGTCGCCTATATTGATGAGTACACAAAAGTTTAGCCAATTTCACCAGAATATAGTGGTAAACTTTATTATCAATCTAGCAATTAATTGTAAGCCATTATGACTGATGAAGACTGGATGCAGCATGCTGTTAAGCTGGCAGCCAAAGCAGAGTTGCAGGGCGAAGTGCCGGTGGGCGCTGTACTGGTAAAAGACGGTGTGGTGTTAGGTGAGGGCTGGAACCAGATGATTAGCCTGAACGACCCGTCGGCACATGCTGAAATGCAGGCGATACGCGCGGCGTCTGCGGCTGTGGGCAATTACCGGCTGCCCGATTGTACGCTGTATGTCACGCTGGAGCCCTGCAGTATGTGTGCAGGTGTTATGGTGCACAGCCGGATTAAACGCCTGGTGTTTGGCACGGCCGATGTAAAAACCGGGGCGGCCGGTTCTGTGCTTAATCTGCTACAGCATGGCAGTTTTAATCATCAGGTTGAGGTGATGGGCGGGGTATTAATGCCGCAATGTGCGGCACAGCTGTCGGGCTTTTTCCAGCGCCGGAGGGCTGAGCAGAAAGCGCTTAAGCAGTCTGCCCGGGCTGATCAAGAAAACTGCTGTAATGGCGGTGACGCCGGTGCAGTTTAGCCACGGCAATATTGCGTTTAATACGGCGCCGGCCTGATGCCACATTGACCAGGCGGCGGCGCTTGGCTCCGATTTGGGGTTTTTTCCGTTTTAACATAGCACACCTGCAATTTATTCTGCTGCTTACTATGGGTGTGCACGCCGTGGCTTTCAATAGGGGGTTATGGTTGCTCTTTGGCGGGTTCTGGCAATAATTCTGTACTGCTTTGCTCTGTCAGGCGTTGTTTTTGTTGTTGCAGCCGGGTCTCGGCCTGCTGGCGCTCATCCAGCCATAACAAGGTATCGTAATAGCGGCGAATGTTATCGACATAGGTTACCGCTTCATCACCTCGGGCATAGCCGTATTTGGTGGTCTGGTACACACTTTTTTGCCGCAGCAGCGGTAAACGTTGTTTTACTTCCAGCCATTTATCCGGATCGGCGCCCTGGCGCTGGGTAATAATGCGGGCATCTTCGACATGGCCCCAACCCACATTGTATGACGCCAGTGCAAACCACAACCGGTCCGGCATAGCAATACGCTCTGGTACGCGGCTCATCAGCCGG
>CAZEGA010000183.1:0-2246 GCA_964511675.1 uncultured Rheinheimera sp. | reverse complement strand
CTACCGCCCTGAATACTTTGCTCCGGGTCCAGCCGGCTGCTGATCCCCATCTGCTGGGCTGTAGGTAAGGTCAGCATCATTAAACCTCGCACCCCGGTCGGGCTTTTCGCTTTCGGGTCCCAGTGCGATTCCTGATAACTGAGGGCGGCCAGTAAACGCCAGTCCAGCTCGCCGGCATATTGTATAAACCAGTTTTTAAACCTGGGCAGGCTTTGTTCAATGGCGTCTATGTAGGTCAGCGTATCGACATAATCAAAAATTTGTATATGGCCAAAGTACTTATCTTCCAGTGTGATAAGTTCACCGCCCTGATACATGGTGCCGAAAAACTCTATCAGTACCGCATACAGAGAATCGTCATGGTTGTCGGCCAACAGCCAGCTGACCGGCAGATTATCGCGCACGGTAAAGGCAATGCTGAGGTTAGGATAAAAACGCCGGTTCAGTGCCAGCTGGTTGGAGTCGGTTATGGTGTAGGCAATCTGGCCGTCGACAACCTGCTGCAGTATTTCGTCGGCATCCAGGCTGGGGTGCTGCTGCCAGCCCAGTTGCGGATAGTCCAGGCTCAGCTGCTGCAGGGTTTCGGCGTGGCTGCTGTCTTTAACCACTACCACGGTGTCTGCCAGATCAGCCGGTGAGCGCGGCCAGACATTACCTTGCTTAAAGACCAGTACTTCATTGATCCAGCGGTAGGCGGGGGAGGCACGGTAGCGGTGTTTACGGTTTTCTGTCAGCGTCAGGCCGCCGGCGATATAATCCACCTGGCCATTGCTGAGTTTTTGCAGCAGCTCATCCAGGTGGTAACTGGGATATAACTCCAGCCTGACCGCCAGTTTGTCCGCCAGTGCCTGGCTCAGCTCCAGTTCAAAGCCTACCGGACCATCTACACCAACATAATAGCTGGTTGGGCCGTGCAAAATGCCAACTTTTAAGCTATCACGCTGATATATCTGGTAAAGCTGGCTGGGTGGTGGCTCGGGGCTACAGCCGGCTAACCACAGCAGCAACAGTAACCAGGCCCAACTTTTCCACATCTTGGCTAACCTGCAACGTCATGTTCTGCGCTGTTATAACAAACTTCTGTGGCGGCGTCAGTGTTTACGCATACCACTTAGGCAGAAATTTCTTTATAATAGCGCGCCTAAAGGGCCAGCCGCCCTAGGTTCCATCGTTGTTCAACCCACGGGAAAAAAAGCCTATGTTGATCCTGCGTGGTGCGCCAGCACTGTCCGATTTCAGAATTCAGAAGTTACTCGACCAATGCGCCCAAAGTGGCTTAGCGGTAACCGGCATTTATGCTGAGTTTATCCACTTTGCTGATGTCAGCAGCGCCTTGACTGACGCCCAGCAGCAAACACTGGATAAATTGCTGACCTATGGCCCGGCCATTGCCAGCCATGAGCCCCATGGCCAGCTATTGCTGGTAACACCACGGCCCGGCACTATTTCGCCCTGGTCATCCAAAGCGACCGATATTGCCCGTAACTGCGGTTTAACGCCGGTTGCGCGGCTGGAGCGCGGTATTGCTTACTATATTGAAGCAGGCACCGCACTAAGCACTGAGCAGCTGAAACAAGTTACGACACTGCTGCATGACCGGATGATGGAAGCGGTATTTACTGGGTTAAGCCAGGCACAGGCGCTGTTTGCCAAAGCCGAACCGGCACCACTGAGCTCGGTGGATATTATCGGTGGCGGCCGTACTGCGCTGGTCAAGGCCAATATTGAAATGGGCCTGGCACTGGCTGACGATGAAATTGATTACCTGTTCGACAACTTTACTGCGCTGGGCCGTAATCCGAACGATATTGAGCTGTATATGTTCGCCCAGGCCAACTCCGAGCACTGCCGCCACAAAATCTTTAACGCCGACTGGACTATAGACGGTGTAAAACAGCCTAAATCGCTGTTTAAAATGATAAAAAACACCTTCGAGCAAACGCCGGACTATGTGTTGTCAGCTTATAAAGACAATGCGGCCGTGATGGAAGGCTCGGTCGCCGGCCGTTTCTTTGCCCAGCCGGGCAACCATACCTACCAGTACCACCATGAGCCTATCCATGTGCTGATGAAGGTAGAAACTCATAACCACCCAACGGCGATTTCGCCATACCCGGGTGCGGCGACCGGTTCTGGCGGTGAAATTCGTGACGAAGGTGCCACCGGTGTTGGCTCCAAGCCGAAAGCCGGTCTGGTTGGTTTTTCAGTGTCCAACTTACGTATTCCGGGCTTTGAACAGCCGTGGG
>CAZEGA010000182.1:5437-7291 GCA_964511675.1 uncultured Rheinheimera sp. | reverse complement strand
GGGCCAGCCCTTCGCGGATACGGTATTGCGGCGCATAGCCCAACAGCCGGCGCGCTTTACTGATATCCGCCTGGGAGTGGCGCACATCACCGGCCCGAAACGGGGCATACTGCGGTGTTTTGCTGTACTGCACGCCATTGTCTGCCAGGCTGGCGGCGATTGCCGCAAACAACTCATTCAGGGTAGTACGGTCGCCCAGCGCGACATTAAACACTTCGCTCTGGCTGATATCGGCCAGTGCCGCTTTAATATTGGCTTCTACCGCATTGGCCACAAAGCAGAAATCGCGGCTGGTTTCACCGTCACCGTTAATCTGTACAGTCTGGCCGGCAATCATGGCAGCAGTCCATTTCGGGATCACGGCGGCATAGGCGCCGTTTGAGTCCTGCCTGGGGCCGAATACATTAAAGTAGCGCAGCCCTATACTGTGAAAACCATAAGTACGGGAAAACACCTCGGCATACAGCTCGTTAACGTACTTGGTAATGGCGTAAGGCGATAACGGCCTGCCGATGGTATCTTCTACCTTGGGCAAGGCCGGGTGATCACCATAGGTAGAGCTGGATGCCGCATACACAAAGCGCTTTACTCCGGCGTCACGCGCGGCCAGCAGCATATTCAGAAAACCGCTGATATTAGTTGCATTGGTGGTGACAGGATCATTAATGGAACGGGGTACCGAGCCCAGCGCCGCCTGATGCAGCACATAGTCCACACCGTGACAGGCTTGCTGACAGGCGCCCAGGTCGCGGATATCGGCATGAATAAAACGAAACCTGGCCCACTGCTCTGCGCTGACCAGGGCTTTGACTTGGTCCAGGTTACGTTGATGGCCGGTAGCAAAATTGTCCAGCCCGACCACCTGCTGCCCGGTTTTTAACAGGGTTTCCAGCAAATTGGAGCCGATAAAGCCGGCACAGCCGGTAACCAGCCAGCATTTAGGTGCCTGTTGTAGTTGTTGCAGAATGTCCATATTCTCTCTCCGGTTGTCAGCTTAACGCGCTGACATCTGTTTTAATGACAGCAATAATACGCTGGCACGCCTTACCATCGCCATAAGGATTATGGGCAAAACTCATACTGTCGTAGTAAGTTTTGTCACTCAGCAAACGGCTGACTTCAGCCACGATTTTGGCTTTATCGGTACCCACCAGCTTAACCGTACCGGCATCTACCGCTTCCGGCCGCTCGGTGGTGTCGCGCATCACCAGTACCGGCTTACCCAGCGACGGCGCTTCTTCCTGGATACCGCCCGAATCGGTCAGTACCAGGGTACTGCGGCTCATCAGATAGACAAACGGCAGGTAATCCTGCGGTTCAATCAAATGTACGTTTGCCGCATCAGACAATAAGCGGAACACCGGCTCGCGCACATTAGGGTTTAAATGTACCGGGTAGACGATATCGCAATCCGGGTATTGCTGTGCAATCTGCTTTAACGCAGCACAGATATTTTCAAAGCCACCGCCAAAACTTTCCCGCCGGTGCCCGGTAACCAGAATAAGCCGGCGGCCGTTCTGGCCATAGGGAAACCTGGCAGCAAAGCTGTCGCACAGCGCTTTATCGCTGTCGATTTTCGCCACCACCTGCAGCAGGGCATCGATTACCGTATTGCCGGTGACAAAAATATGCGCCGGCGCAACCTGCTCCTGCAGCAGGTTCTGCTTTGATGTGTCGGTAGGGGCAAAATGATAGCGGGTTATGGCACCGGTTAATTTACGGTTTGCCTCTTCCGGCCAGGGGCTGTAAATATTGCCGGTACGCAGGCCGGCCTCAACATGGCCGACGGCTATTTTTTCATAATAACAAGCCAGGGCGGCAGCAAAGGTGGTGCTGGTATCGCCATGCACCAGC
>CAZEGA010000182.1:0-5427 GCA_964511675.1 uncultured Rheinheimera sp. | reverse complement strand
GGTGCTGGTGCATGGCGATACCAGCACCACATCGGGTTTAAACTCACGCAGCACCGCTTTGATATTCAGCAGTATGCTGGTGGTAACATCGTATAAATCCTGCCCGGCTTTCATAATGGCCAGATCATACTCAGGGCTAATGTCGAACAGCTGCAACACCTGGTCCAGCATTTCCCTGTGCTGGCCGGTCACACACACCCGGCTGTCAATATCGCTTTGCTGTTTCAGCAGATTGACCAGCGGTGCCATTTTTATCGCTTCTGGCCGGGTACCAAAAACGCTGAGAACTTTAATCATCACAGATCCTTATTGTGCTGTTGGCGTAAAGCTTACCAAAAGCCCTTTTAAAGCGATAGAGACAACCGTTAAACTAGCGGCTTAAGATGAGGATGTAGCAATGTTATACCTGAACAGCCAGAAAATCCCCGAACTTGCCGGGTTGAATTTTGCCCAGCGCATGCAGGTGCTGCGCAAAGCCGCAGACAGCCTGCCGGCACCAACCAAAATTACGCTGAATATTATTAAACTGCTGGTGCTGGTGCCGTTGTTTTTACTGATCGCCCGCGCCGATGGCTGGGCCATTGCCGGTTATGCTGCCCTATTGCTGGTGCTTTATCCGCTGCTCACCCGCCCGCTAACCTTTGCCCTATGCCAGAAAAACCTGCAGCAGATACGCCAGCAGCTATTTCCGCAGTGATACTCTGCCGGTTTTCTGACCGGCTTTTTGCGCTTTTTAGCGGCTATTACCTGTTGTAGTGATGACAAGACGGCCTGACATCTGCATAATCGCCTGAGCTTTGCCTGCCGAATAAGGCGAAGCGGATAATTCTAATAATACTGGGGACTCCATGACTGTATCTAGCACTGCAGCGGCGGCGCATGCCAATCAGCCGCAATTTCTCGGCCATCCGGTCGGGCTTTATGTGTGCTTTCTCACTGAAATGTGGGAGCGCTTCTCATTCTACGGCATGAAATATCTGTTGTTGCTGTATTTAACAAAATACCACTTGTTCAGCGATGCCGGTGGCCTGGATGTCCTGGGCAGCTATGCCGGCCTGGTATACGCCATGCCGGTTATTGGCGGTATGCTGGCTGACCGTTATCTGGGTATGCGTAAAGCGGTAACCTTTGGTGCCATTTTATTATGCCTGGGCCACCTGGGTTTAGCTTATGAAGGTTTTCAGGCTTACATTGAAAACGGTGTGGTAGTACAGGATACCGATGCTATTCAGGTGTTTTACTTCTCTCTGGCACTGATCATTATGGGTGTCGGCTTTTTAAAGCCGAACATTTCTACCATAGTGGGCCAGTTGTACGGTAAAGAAGATGCCCGGCGCGACTCGGGTTTTACCATCTTTTATATGGGGATCAACCTGGGTTCCTTTATTGCCACCCTTACGGTGACTTATCTGGGTGAAACCTACGGCTGGGGCTATGGCTTTGGTCTGGCCGGTATCGGTATGGTGCTGGGCTTAATTGTCTTTTTAAGCGGCCAGAAATACCTGTACGGCTATGCCGAGCCATCTGATCCTGTGCTGTTAAAGCAAAAGGTATTCGCCTTTTTAGATCGCGAATGGCTGATTTACCTGGCGACATTGCCAGCGCTGGCCGTGGTCTGGCAGTTAGTACAGTATAACCCTGTGGTACACAGTACCCTGCTTGGGCTGTCATTTATCGTACTGGCAGGCATTATCTGGTTTATGCTGACACAGTGTACCAAGGAAGAGCGCGATCGTATGTTGGTGTTGATTGTGCTGACCATGTCGACTGTGGTGTTCTGGGCCTTGTTCGAACAGAGCGCATCGTCAATGACGCTGTACGCCGACCGCGTGCTGGATCGTAATATTATGGGCTATGAAGCCACTGCCGGTCAGTTCGGTTCCTTAAATGCCTTCTTTATTATTACCCTGGCACCGTTGTTTGCCACCTTGTGGATTTTTCTGGCGAAAAAGAAGCTGGAGCCCAGCACACCGGTTAAATTTGCGCTGGGTATTATTCAGGCAGGTTTGGGCTTTGGCGCCCTGGTCTACGGTGCACAACATCCGAATGATGCGGGCCTGGTAGCTGCCGGCTGGCTGATCCTGGCTTACCTGCTGCACACTATGGGCGAGCTGTGTCTGTCACCGGTCGGTTTATCGGCGGTAACCAAGCTGGCAGTGCATAAAGTAGTGGGCGTAATGATGGGAGCCTGGTTCCTGGCAACAGCCTACTCTGAACTGCTGGCAACACAGCTGGCGAAACTGGCGGCTATTGATACCCATGCCGGTGAAGTGGCTGATGTAGGCACTGCACTTGCGGCCTATACCGAGTTGTTCAGCTTCCTGTGCTACTTTGGTGTGGGTTTCGGTGTGTTTATGCTGCTCATCAGCCCCTGGCTGAGAAAGCGTATGCACGGCGTGCATTAACCCAGGGCCTGGCGTAGGGGCGCATATTTGCGCCCCTACGTATTTGGGCCCGGCGTAAATTTAAGGGCGCAATAATGCGCCCCTACAATTTATTGGCCGCGCCACTGGGCATGGCATAAAGATTCATGTTTTTCCCGGCTAAGCAGTATACGCGCCAGCACCATATCCGCCGTGCCGTTTTCACCGGTTAATCCAATTTGCGCTTCATAGTGCAGTTCGGGTTCCGGCTCCTGCAGGGTAATGTCTGCCCAGTCTTCGCCCGGCGGGGTTAAATCGACATAGCCACGGCTTTCATAGTGTTGCTGGTATAACGCATAGTCTTGTGCTGCCAGGTTTTCTGCTGCCAGCTCTTCAAAAATATCAAACGCATGGTCACATAATTCATCCAGCGTCCATAGTTCTAAATCCTGCATTAAAGCTCCGGTACTTACTTCAGTGTAATAATCGCTGGCCTTGTGTTATCAGCAGGCACAACGCTAACGTAACAATGCCGCCAGTATAGCAAGCCTTTGGCGAAAACACTGCTGTGCTGCTACACTGTCGGCCTTTTTTCTGCCAGATGATAACCAGATAACACCATGTATCGCTGCCCGCTTTGCCAACTGCCCCTTCAGCTTAATCACCGCCAGTACCAGTGCGGTAACCGCCACAGTTTTGATCTGGCGCGCGAAGGTTATGTCAACCTGCTGCCGGTACAGCAGAAAAACTCGAAAGATCCGGGTGATAACAAAGATATGCTGCAGGCACGGCGCAACTTCTTACAAAGCGGCTGGTATGCCCCGCTGGCCAAAAAAATCTGCCGGTTGCTGGCAGCGCTGGCGCCTGACTGCGTGCTGGATTCAGGCTGTGGTGAAGGCTATTACACGGCACAACTACAGCAGGCGCTGCCAGACAGCCACATTTACGCGGTGGATATCTCCAAAACGGCCATCAAGTTTGCCGCCAAAGCCCACCAGGGTATTCAGTTCAGTGTCGCCAGTGCCTACCAGTTACCCTTTGCCGATAACAGTTTTGACGCCATAGTACGCATTTATGCGCCCTCCAAGCCTGATGAGCTGCAACGGCTGGTTAAAAAAGGCGGCCATCTGTTAACCGTTACACCGGGGCCGGCGCATTTGCTGGAGATTAAACAGGCGGTCTACGACAGTGTGCGGCTGCACGATGATGCCATAGCCCAGCCGGATGGTTTTAGCCATCTTGGCCGCGAGCGGCTGGAGTTCAGGCTGCATTTCAGCCAGCCGGAGGATGTGCTGGCGCTGGTGCAGATGGTGCCGCTGGCATGGAAATTCAGCGCTGAGCAAAAACAGCAGTTTGCCGCCGGCCTGCCAGCCATCAGCATTGATTTTCTGCTGGATCTATATCAGCGGAGTTAGTGCTTCTTTTTCCTGCTGATGAATCGCCGTCAGAAAGCTGGACCAGAAATAAGTGCCCAGTTCGTTAATCAGGTTAGATTCGGCGTTCATCAGCATCACCAGCCCCAGCTGGTGCTCTCTGGAATAGGCAATCTCGGCGCGGTAGCCCTCGACCCAGCCACCGTGATACAACAAGGTGTCCTGGCCAAACTGGTATACGCGCCAGCCCAGCGCATAGTGGGCATCGGTCAGGTAGCGGCGCCATTCTTTACGCCGCAGATCGCGCCGGGTTTTCACCTTTTTGTCGGTAATGGTTGCCAGTACCTGGTCTGACAATACCTGGGGGTGATGCCCCAGCTGGGCAATGAGCCAGTAGCCCAGATCTATGGCACTGGCATTCACACCGGCAGCCGGGCCAAAATGGTAATAACTTTCTGCCACCTTCACCGGATACCACTTACCACGGGCCCGTACATGCGGTGAAGCACGGTTTTCCGTGCTGAAAAAACCATCCATACCCACCGAGGCCGTAGGCAGCTGCAACGGGGTAAAAATACGCTCCTGCAACTGCTGGGCATAACTTTTACCGGTACGCTGTTGTATAACAGGTTCGATTAAGCTGAACAGCACATTCTGGTAACCGTAGCACTGGCCGGGCGGGCACAGCGGGTCAATTTTACTGAACTGCGGCAGGATACGTTCCAGCGGCACATTGGCTTCGATCAGGTTGTCGTAGGCATTGGCCATTACGCCGGTACTTTGCGACAGTAAATGCCGCAGTTTCAGCTGCTGGTTGTATTTTTTGGTTTTAAAGGAAAACGCCGGCAGGTAATCCACCAGTTTGTCATCCCAGCTGAAATGCCCTTCCGCTTCCAGCACACTGGCCAGACTACCGGCGAAGGTTTTGGATACCGAGGCAATACGGAACACGGTATAAGGATCTACCGGCTCGCTACTGCCCTGCTGGCGCACGCCAAAACCGGCAGTAGCAATAATACGGTTGCCCTGCACTATGGCATAGGCCGCTCCGGGAATATCATGCTCTGCCAGGCTGGTGGCATAATGCTGATCAAAATCCGCTACCAGCGGTGCAATAAAGTCATGCCCTGCGGCCAACGCGCTGCACAGACAGCCGGTTATTGTTAAAAAAAGCCGTTTCACCCTGATGAGTATCCATTTATTAGCGTTTGCAACTGCAGCAAACCGGCCCGGCATTGTAAAAGCTTTAATGGCGCTTGCCAACTGCACCGCCGAAACAGCGCCAGCTAAAACACAGCAACAACAGCCAGCAGCAGAACAGCGCTAAACTGCCACCGGAACTGCTGCGGCTGCAGTGTGAGCAGCAAACGGGTCTGCGCTGTCACAGGCATAGCCATGGTCAGCGCACTTATCAGCAGTAATAAACGGTTTTTCATGCTCATGGCTCCTTGCTGGAACAAAATACCGTTAATACTACGGGATCAGGCAGCAAAAAGAGCAATACTTTTTCAGCTGTGCGGACACACCAATGCCTGTGCTGCCGGTTGTATTGCCACCAGCTGCCCCTGCCGGTTACTGATAAACTCAACCCATTGCGGCTGTTCCGGCTTAGTACGCACTAACTGCGGCATATCCAGCCGGGCCAGCAGCGGCCCGTCTATCGTCAGCAGTAAATCGTTACATACGGTAAT
>CAZEGA010000181.1:1403-7343 GCA_964511675.1 uncultured Rheinheimera sp. | reverse complement strand
CCGTGGCGGCCTGTCGGGTATGGACTGGCTATGGGGTGCCATTTACAACGCCACCGGTGGTGCAACAGTGCCGCAGGATAGCAACTTAATTCAACAGCCTGATGTATTTGCTTGGCACTGTTGCCTGGCTGGGGTAGTATCTGCGGCTTTATGTTAATTATGTAAATAATAAGGTTTTGTTATGCGGGGCAAAGGCTGGGCCGGTTTAGGGGTAGCATTGTTGTTGGCTGTACCGTCTGCAACTGCCGCAGTTTGGGGCAGTTCTGATCAGGTTGTGCTGTCGGTATTCACCGAACAGGGTGATAAAGCCGAAACCACCGGCTTTTCAGTGGCAGCGCGCCGGGTTGAGCGCAATGAGCTGTATATGGAAGGCGGCATTAGCTACCAGCGTATTACCTTAACTGATACGCCATCAGAGTATCGTGATGGCCGGGTGCGGCCGGTGTTTGTCTATGGCAGGCTGGGTATGGACTGGCGGCTTAGCCCCTATATTCAGGCTGGTTTTGATATTAATGAAAGCCTGCTGTACTGGCTGAACAGTGCGGATGACAATTGCTGCCATGTGATGGCGAAAACCGGGCTGGAATTAAAACTACACGACAAGCTGCGGTTTGATGTTTATGGCAGCTGGTATAGCGTGCGTTACGATATGGGGTACCAGCCTGCAACACCGATAGATTATTCTGCAGATGGCGAGTATCGCCGTTTTAGCCGCACCACTTTGGGTGCTAAGTTGTCTCTGTTGTTCTGAGCCTGGCTTGGTGCTGGGTAAATTGGCACAACTGAACAACACTTAGCGGCATAAGCACGGTTTAATAGCGGTTTTACACCAGACAGGGATAAACCGATGCGGCTGTTGCTTGTATTGTTAAGCCTGCTCTCGCCGCTGGCGATGGCATTTACTGCCAATGTGATGGCACCGTTACTGGTGGTGGACCGGGAGCAGTTTCGTCAGCAACTGGCGGTGGCCAGACAGATTGGGGTGGATGGCGTATCGGTAGATGTGTGGTGGGGGCTGGTAGAGCAGGCCGGCGATCAGCAGTTTGACTGGCAGTATTATGATGCAATTTTTGCCGATATCCGTGCTGCTGGGCTGAAAATTGTGCCTATTATGGCATTTCACCAGTGTGGCGGTAATGTCGGCGATGATTGTGATATCCCGCTACCGGCCTGGATCTGGCAGCATTATCAGGCTCAGGGTATCAGGGCGGAAGATTTGCAATACCAAAGCGAGTTTGGCAACCGCTCGGTGGAAACCCTGTCATTGTGGGCCGACCACTGGGTGCTGGCGCAGTATGCCGAGTTTATGCAGGCGTTTGCCAGCCGCTATGCTGCGCTGGCGGCTGAGTTCAGTGAAATTAACCTTTCGATGGGGCCGGCCGGTGAGCTGCGCTACCCGTCTTACAACAGCCATGACGGCAGCAGGACAGCATACCCGAGCCGCGGTGGCTTTCAGGCTTATTCGGCGTTGGCCGTGGCTGATTTTCGCCGGGCCATGCAGCTGAAATACCACAGCATAGATGCGCTGAATCAGGCCTGGCACAGCAGTTTCAGCCAGTTCGGCCAGATAGCGCCGCCGTCAGATGGCGATGCCTTTATTCATAGCGGTGCCCAGTTTAATACGGCATATGGCCGGGATTTTATCCGCTGGTACCATGAGGCTTTGCTGGCGCATGGCCGGCGGATGCTGGATACGGCATTGCAGGCGTTTAATAATGAACTGGCCGCTATAACGCTGGGGTTTAAAATTCCCGGTATTCACTGGAAAATGGCTGCCACCGATCACAGCCGGCGCAGCGCCGAGCTGGCGGCCGGGTTGTTGGCCAGCGATGGGCCATACAGTACGGATAACGGCTATGGCTATGCCGGTATTGTTGCTCTGGCCGCAGAATATGCCGCCCAGCCACGCGCTGTGGTACTGCATTTTACGGCACTGGAGATGGAGGATAACCCTGCGGCCAGCAGCCAGTCGCTGGCCGGCAGCCTGGTGCGCTGGCTTGGTGCGGAAGCAAGCCGGCAGCAGGTGCTGATTAAAGGTGAAAACGCCCTGGCTGGCGGTGTGGCACAGCGGCAGGGCTGGGATCATATTGATGCGGTGTTTGCCGGCGGCCATTACAGCGGCATGACGGTACTGCGGCTTGAACAGGTGGCTGATAGCGGCATTGGCCAGCAGCGTTACCGGCAGCTTATCCGCCGTTTACGGTAAAGGGCTATGGCTGCTGTGTACTAAGGTGTGGCCAGACGCTGTTCTAACTGCTTTATAGCCTGCTTGCCGTACACCGGCTGGTACAGCCGCTGCAGGGTGCCATCGGTAACGGTTTGTTGCAGTGCCTGTTGCCAGGCGGCAACACGCAAGGTGCTGACATCGCGCGAAAAAGCCAGATACAGCTCTGTTTCACTGATGTGTTGTAGCAGGGTAAGTTGCAGCTGAGGCTGGTGTGCAGTTGCGGCAGCATCCGTCAGAATAATCAGATCCACCCGCCCCAGGCGTAACATGTCAAAACATTCCCCCTGGCTGGTGGTCAGTACCAGATTGTTGCCTGCCGTAAAGCCCAGCTGATTCAGCCTGGCAATATTGAATGAATAACGATAGTCACAGGCAATAAGCCGGCTGAGCGGGCGGCTGGAAATACCTGCCGCCAGTTGATCGGTGCGGCCGTATAACGCCGTCTGCACCAGCTTAACTGGCCCGACCCACTGAAACAGTGTTTCGCGGTCAGCACTGCGGGCGGTTTCAAACAGGGCAATATTGGGCTGGGTTCTGGCGATTTCGAAGGCTCTTGCCCAGGGCAGCAGTTCAATATCGCCATGCTCGTTCAGGCGCTGCTGCAAAATGCGGATAAGTTCAACGGTCACACCGCTGATCTGGCCATGCTCGTCCAGATACTGCCCGGGCGGATTATGTTCGGTCAGAAAACGTAGTGCTACAGCGGTGTCGCTGTCGGCCGGTACACAGAATGTGCAGATAAGCAGACCTGGCACTATGAGTCTGGCAAGATAACGTATCTGCATAGGTACGGCTCACTGCTGATATTGTTCTATGTATATAGTCTAGTCAAAGCAGCACGGTTTTATGTTGCTATACCGTTGATTGTTTCGGTGTTAATGGGCAAGGTTGGTTAATGCCGGCTTAACCTTGCAACCATCGGGCGGACAAGGCCGGATTACGGGCGGTTAGCGACTACAAAAGATGGCGCTTCAAGTTGGATTAACCGTTGTTTAAATTGCTGGATCAGTTTACTTATTGTGGCGGCACAGGCCGGTGCCGCCAGACGAACCCGAAGGGCGGCGCCTGGCTGGCATTTCTACGGCGTTATCACCCGCTTATGTAGCATAACTACACCGCGCGGGCTCTGGCTGGTATAAATACCAGCCAGGCTGCTGCAAAATCAACCAGCAAAGGTCAACAGATCCTGGTGTCAGCCGCCGCCCAGTTTGTTCAGCAGTGTGTCTTTCAGCTTGTCTTTAGCCTGATCCGTGACATCGGCCAGTTTGGCATTCAGCATGTTTTCAATGCTGCTGCTAAGGTCTGCCACTTCGCCATCCTGCTGCGTTAGCAGCGCAGCCCAGTCCTGCTGCCCGGCCAGGCCGGTTTGCAACTGGCTGTCCAGCCTGGTGTTCAGTTCGCTCTGGTAAGCGGCGACTTTTTGTTTCGCTTCACCCAGCAGCGCATCGCCCAGCACTTTATCTAAAGAAGACTGCACCCTGACCTCTGGCGAGCTGATCAAACCGCTGGCGCTGATATTGAGCGGGATCTGGCTTTGCTGGTTCAGCAAGCTTGCCAGTTGCTGCAGGTATTTGTTGCCGCTGCTGCTGAAATCAGCCTGCTTCAGTGTGACACTGGCTTGCTGGCTGATCTGGTTGTCAGTCAGTTTCAGCTTACCGCCGGAGCTTAACAGGCCGCCAGCCAGTTGCAGGGCGCTGTCGCCTTTGCCCAGCGTGTGGCTGTCCAGTGTCAGGCCGTCGAGTTGCCAGCTGATATTAGTGATCATCTGCTGCAAAATGGCAAAGTCACCGTGCAGGTTAAAGCCGGCCAGTTGCGGCAGTTGTTTTACATCCAGGGCAAATTTAGTGCTGCTGTTGATCAGCGCATGCTGCGTGGTAATGTCCTGCAACGCTAACCTGGCCTCACCGCCACCGAGCAGCCAGTTAACAGTGGCATTTTTGATCCAGAAATCCGGATAGGGCTGATGTGGCAGCGGTAAAATCCGGTTCGGCAGCACCACTTCAGCAGCCTGGGAGGGGGCGGTACTGCCTTGTGGCAGGCTGTCGGGTAAATAAGGCTTGGCCAGCAGGTACAGGCTTTGCAGCTGGGCAATACGCTCGCCCCAGAGATCACCGAGCAAGATCTGGCTGATCCCGGCCAGGCCGCCGTCGCTTAAATTAGCCAGTTGCTGCACTTTGGCATAATCGGCTTTGCTGGCCGCTTTTAGTGCAGCAACGGCTTGTGCCAGCGCGTCTTTGCTGCTGCTAAGTTGCTGTTTAACCTGCTCCAGTTTGGCTTTTTCGGCCTTGAGCTTGTCTTTCAGCTGCTGCAGTTGTTCCGCTTTGGCAGCTAAATCGGCGGCATTGGCAATTTTGCTGTCGGTCAGCGCTGTAATATCGGCCTGATATTGCGCCAGGGTGTCTTTAGTGGGTAATTGCTGTTGCAGGGCTTTTAACTGCTGTTGCTCGGTAGCGGCCAGTTGCTGTAAGGCTTCGGCTTTGGCCGGGGTTTGCAGATTGGCGCGGGCGATCAGCTCGTCGGCATCAGGTAAATCGACCTGCAGCAGGGCGGCAAAATCGATTTTTTCCCCCTCAGCACCTGGTACCCGGTACACCTTACCTTCGCGTTTACGCTCGGCAGCGTATTGCAGGCCGTCAACGCTCAGGTCGTTGATAACATAATAGCCCAGCAGGGCCGGCCACAGTTCCAGCGCGGCACGGGCATGGCCAAAGCTGATACTGTTATGTGTCGGTCTGGCCGCATCGGTAATTTGCAGGTTGTTAATACGCAGCGCCAGCGGTGCCAGCTCCAGCGATACCTTGCTGATATTCACCTCGGCGCCAACGGTTTTTTCCAGGCTGTATACCATACCCAGGCGAATTGCCGGGCCAGCCAGCAAATACACCAAAGCCAGCAGAGCCGCGACGAAAACAATAAATACTAACCAACCGGATTTACGGATCATGCTCGGCTCCTTAACTGAGTTTTTCGTACAGGGCAACCAGCTTGCTGGCTTTTAGCATCTGAATCAGCTTCCATTTTTGCACGCTGGCCATAATGCGTGAGCGGTACTGCTTAACCAGCAGCGAACTTAGCCAGGCAACCGGCAGCAACAGCAGCATGCCGAGGGTAAAAGTGCCCAGTGTCAGTGTGTGGTGCAGGTGCAGCAGTTGCAGCGCTTCGGTGTTTGCCAGCAGTTGCAGCAGGTCGTCATGCCGGGCGTATTGCCAGCTTAGCCGTTCCAGCGCCGGGCCGAATAACAGCATTAGCGCCGAGCTGAGGCCCCAGACCACAATAAACGCCGACAAGTTAATGGTAAACAGGCAGACTATCAGCAAAATCAGTATGCTCAGCAAACCAAACGGCAATAAGCCAGCCAGCAGGCCAAAGGCAATCGCCCAGCCAATTTGCCAGGATGAGGCTTGTGAGTTCAGTACTTTAAGCATTCTGGCCAGTAAGGTAAGCATAAGCCCTCCGGTAAACAAACGGTACAATGTTGTTATATAAGGTAACAGCCGGTGATCGTTTTGTCAGGGTAAAAGTGCTAAGGGGCGAAAGAATAAAGGCGCTGTAAAAGCGCCTTTAGCAAAACAGCTTGGCTGGCAAATTACGCCAGCAGCAGAAAACCAAAGAATGCCAGTACCGCAGCGGTAAAGGCATACGGAAACTGGGTTAACGCATGGCTCATCAGGTTACAGCCGGAACCCTGCGCGGCCAGTACGGTTGAGTCACTG
>CAZEGA010000181.1:0-1393 GCA_964511675.1 uncultured Rheinheimera sp. | reverse complement strand
ACTGTAAAAACAGGCCTGGCTGCCAAATGAGCTGGCCGATAACAGCGCACCAATCACCAGCGGGATATTGGCCTCTACCGCAAACGCCAGCGGCATAACAATCGGGATAGACACGGCAAAAATCCCCCAGGAGGAGCCGGTAGCAAACGCCAGTATTGCCATTGACAGGAACACCAGTGCCGGTAACAGCTGGGCGTTCATATAAGGGGCCAGATTATCAATAATAAACTGTGGCAGGCCAAGCTGATCGCAGACATCCTTGAAGATAAAGGCCGCTATTACGGTACAGATAGCCGGCAGCATGGTTTTAAAACCATGGATCATCACATCCATCATTTCCGGCAGGGTCATCAGGCGTTGCAGCATATACAGCGGCAGTGTGATCAGGAACGTCATTAGCAGGCCTTTCCACACGTCTATCTCAAACCAGATGGTAAAACCCACCAGCATCAGCATCGGCAGTAAGAAGTTATGCAACTTACCGGTTTTGCGGTTACTGTGCTCAAATTCTTCTTCAAACGACTGCACGGCAAAATCGTCAGCGGAATGCGTATCCTGTGCGGTAGTGGCAGAATGTGGTGCATCTTCGGCGGCGGTTACCGATAGCTGCGCTGCCAGCTCGGCTTTTTTCATCGGACCAAATAACGGGATCAGGCCAAGGCTCAGCAGGATAACCATCAATACGGCCAGCCAGGCATACAGCATATAAGGAATGGCAGAAATATAGGTTTGAATACCGCTGCTGTCACCGACAGGCGCGACATCATTGGCTACCAGCAGGCCGCCGAAAAATACTGCCCAGGTAGAAATCGGGATCAATACACAAATGGGGGCGGCGGTAGAGTCGACGATATAAGCCAGCATTTCACGGGATACTTTGTATTTATCCGTAATACGCTTCATGGTTTCACCTACTGTCAGCGCATTTAAGTAATCATCAACAAAAATAACGATACCGAGGAAACAGGTCATCAGCATGGAAGACTTGCGGCCGGTGACCACGCGCTGTGCCGCACGGCCAAAGGCAAAAGCGCCACCGGTATGTACCAGTAACGCAATTAATGAACCAAAACCACCGCATACCAGAATTAACCAGCCGATGGTTTCATCCTGCATAACACGCAACGAGGTGTCGGTCATATTGCTTAAAGCACCGGCAGGCGACAACAACAGCATGCCGGCAATAGCACCTATGACCAGGGCCAGTATTGGCCGTTTCAGCCAGATGGCAATAGCCAGCACAACAACCGGGGGAATTAAACTGATTGCGGTTGGTGTTGCAGCGGCCGCTTCGGCCGCCGCGGCAACAGGTTCGGCGAGACTCTCGATCAGGGTATCTGCTGACAGCATTTATTATTCTCTGTAAAAAAAGTCCGGCAGGCCGGATAAACGT
>CAZEGA010000180.1:5970-7369 GCA_964511675.1 uncultured Rheinheimera sp. | reverse complement strand
AAACCGGCCATACCCAGCACGGCATAGGTACCGGCTATGCTGCTGTCAGCCATCAGGGCTGACGGAATAATGGCCAGCAGGGTGCCGAGCACTATGCCTATGCCAAATACCGGGCCGATTACGCCACCAGGTACGCCGAGCCCCAGGGCAAACAAGGTCAGCAGCATTTTGCCAATAAAAATGGTCAGTAACAGCGTGACATCATTGGGGGCGTTAACGGCGTAAAAAATGGCACCGGTTTCAGCGCCCATGGCATGCGGAATAAGCAAGCCTACTGCTGCCGTTACCGCGCCGGCTAAGGTCAGACGCAGCAGCAGTGGCCAGTTGCGGAACAACTTAATCAGCCGCATCAGGATTTTATTAAACACCCAGGCCACAGCGCCAAACACGATACCACACAGCACCAGATAGGGCAGGTGCCAGCCGCTGATCGATACGATATGCAGCAGTGCCAGCTCCCGATCACTGCCAAATACGCCTTGGGTGACCAGGGCCCCCACCACCGACGACAGCATGATCGGAATAAACACATGTACCTTATATTCGCGTAATACCACTTCCATAACAAAAATCACAGCGGCCAGCGGTGTGTTAAACGAGGCGGAAATGCCGGCAGCTATGCCACAGCCGGCCAGTATACGTATACTGTTATAAGGCAGTTGCAGGTACTTGCCGATAAAGCTGGCACCATAAGCGCCCAGATGTACTGACGGCCCTTCACGGCCCACCGAAAAGCCGGCGGACAGCGCCAGAATACCGCCAAAAAACTGATTTATGGTATTGCGGGTTGGCATCAGGCCGTATTTCAGCTTAATACGGTGGATCACAAAAGGAATACCTAAGCGGTAATGTTTGTAGCCGGTAAGCCAGGCCAGCAGACCTATCAAGACCGCACCAGACAAGGGCAATAACCAGCGGATATCGGTGCTGACAGTAGAGAAATCATCGGTATGGCTGAGAAAAAAGCTTTGCAGGCCAATAATAGCCAGCCGGAACAGGATGATCAGGATGGCAGCGGCCAGGCCACCCAGCATGCCCAGTATACAAAGCTGCAATGACGTTTGTGGAAACGCCAGTTGACGTTGTAAAGAGGGGAGCCAGTTCTGCCAGCGCTGCATAACCACCACAACTTAGTGAATTTATTCAGAAGTTTAACATAAGTTGCCGTAGCAAACGCCGTAAAATGGCGCAAATAACACTATATCTGCGGCTGCAGGGCAAATACTTGAATAAAACAGTCAGGTATTAGATAATTTGCGGCCTGCAATTTTGCATCGGAGTGATTATGTCAGAGCCTGTTGTGCCTATTGAGTTTACCGAAGCAGCGGCACGTAAAGTGGCTATGTTGGTTAGCGAAGAAGAAAATCCGGATTTGAAACTGCGTGTCTATATTACCGGC
>CAZEGA010000180.1:0-5960 GCA_964511675.1 uncultured Rheinheimera sp. | reverse complement strand
GCGGTTGTTCGGGGTTTCAGTACGGTTTCACCTTCGACGAAAAAGTCAACGACGGTGATTTTGTGGTTGAAAAACAAGGTGTGGCCATGGTCGTGGACCCGATGAGCCTGCAATACCTGATGGGCGGTGTGGTCGATTACACCGAAGGCCTGCAGGGCAGCCGTTTTATTGTGCAAAACCCCAACGCTACCACGACCTGCGGTTGCGGCTCTTCGTTTTCTGTCTGATTTTGCATTGTTGTAAAATAATTGATACATCAAGGCCGGTGCAGCTTGCTGCTACCGGCCTTTTTTTAGCGTTGTGTCAGCAGCATAAGTAACCAGAGGCTGAGTGCAATAGCCAGGTTAAAGCCAATAATGTAGCTGAAACCTTTCAGGCCTTGCCTGATGCTCAGGCCGCGTTGTTGCAGATACCAGCACCAGAGCACGCACATCAGTACGGGCAGCAGATATAGCAGTTTTACCATTTTATTCTCTCCCGCCGGCGGTTATAAGCGCTGGACAATTTATCCTGCTCAGTCTGAGTGTAAAGCAAGTTCACAGTTTTTAACGCTTGTAGCTGTACGCTCGTCGCAACCTGTGGTTTAATTAACCGGTTTTTATTGCTTATTGCGCTGGCAATAAGGTTTTGATTTTATTTTGCAGGAAGTATTTTACATAATAAAAGCGTAACACGCTGGGAGAAGAAAAAGTATGAAAGGTACAAAAAGTGTTATTTCTGAAGAAAACAAGCGTCTGTGTGTCTGGCTGAAGCGTCAGCGTCAGGAAAAAGGCCATACTATGCGCAGCTTGTCAGAAATTTTAGGGACGCCGCATTCCTTTATCGGTAAAGTGGAGAACCAGGAGCGCCGGCTGGATGTGATTGAGTATGTCCGCTATTGCCAGGCGTTAGAAGTAGACCCCACGGAAGGGTTGAAACAGGTACTTAATGGCTGAGCCAGTCCAGGTTTTAACAAAACGCCGCAATTATGCGGCGTTTTGTTTTACCGGCGGTGGTGTAATGCCAGTCAGTTAAGGTTTCTGCTTAAATGCTCAGTATTGGGCGGTGGCGGATTTTGTGTCAGCGTCAGCCACAGGATCAGCAACAGGGCCGGCAGGCCAAGCAGGGCGGTAACAATAAAGAACTGGCTGTAACCTATATGGTCAACCCAGCTGCCGGAAAAGCCTCCAAGGAATTTTGGCAGCAGCAACATTAACGAGCTGAATATCGCATACTGGGTGGCAGTAAATGCCAGATTAACCAGCGACGACAGATAAGCAATAAAAGCGCTGGTCGCAATACCGGCGCTGAGGTTATCGGCTGAAATAACGACTGTCAGCCAGAATACATCATGGCCAATCATGCTGAGCAGGCAAAACAGCAGATTAGTGGCTGCACTGAGCAGGGCGCCGGCAAACAGGATTTTCAGGGTGCCAAAACGGTTCAGCAGAATGCCGCCCAGTGCTGCACCAACCAGGGTCATAATCACACCATAGACTTTGGATACCGCCGCAACTTCTTCTTTGCTAAAGCCCATATCAACATAAAACGCATTGGCCATTACCCCCATAACCACATCAGACAGCCGGTAGCAGCTGATCAAGGCCAGTATTGCCAGTGCCTGCCATTTATAACGGCGGAAAAAATCAATAAAAGGCGAAACAACGGCATGCTGCAGCCAGTGGCCAAAACGCTGTAGTAGCGTGCCGGAGCGGGGCTGGTAGGGGGTGATGGCGGTTACCGGTTCTTTGCTGAGCAGCGTGGTCAGGATGCCGGGTAACATACACAACGCCATCAGCAGATAGGCCTGTTGCCAGCCGGCTAACTGATAGGCATCGCCGTCGGAAAACAGCGCCGCCAGCCATAAGGTGCCGGCAGAAGCCAGGATCATTGCCAGCCGGTAACCGGTCAGGTAGGCAGCTGCCAGCACGGCCTGTAATTGCTCTGGCGCACTTTCGATCCGGTAGGCGTCCAGGCTGAGATCCTGGGTGGCCGAGGCAAACGCCAGCATAACGGCAAAGGCAGCCATCATGGCCAGATTCTGTTGCGGATCGGCACTGGCAATACCGCAGATGGTCGCGACAATCAGCAGCTGTGATAATAACAGCCAGCTGCGCCGCCGCCCCAGCCAGCGGTGTAAGCCCGGCAGTTTCAGCTGGTCGGCCAGCGGTGACCAGAGAAATTTAATACTGTAGGCCGTCATTACCCAGCTGAAATAACCAATATCGGCCCGGGATACCCCGGCTTCACGCAGCCAGAATGACAAGCTGACAAACACCAGCATTAACGGCAGGCCGCCGGAAAAACCCAGCAGGAAAATAACCAGCACACGGCGGTGATAATACACCTGTAAGGCATTAAGCCAGGAAGATAACAACAGCAACATCCGACAACTAAATTTGCTTTAGCTTACCGGGCTCAGGCTTGCGGTCAAGTAAATCGTGGCGTGGGGCATAAATTATGGCCGTACACCGACACAATCAACGGGGGCAACGCCGCGGCCTTTCAGGTAGCAAATACAGTCCTGAATATTACGCCGCAGCTTTTTGTTCTCCCGTAATGCGCTGTCCGGCCAGTATTCCAGCTGGTGGATCAGGTGCCAGAATACCCGCTCGCGGTGGCTATAGGGCAGTTGCAGCTCGGCATTCAGCTGGGCCCATTCTTCCAGGGTGTCCCAGACAAACAAATGCAGCTCGCTATGTGGCAGGCGGCCACGAAAATAGCGTGAGATATAAAATATCAGCTGCTGCGATTTTTGCTCTATAAAGCTGTCTGACATAATAGGCTTAACCACACCTGTGGGTAAGAAATATTAAGCCAAGTATAGACGGTTTCAGGGCTCTGGCAGCACTATTACTGTTTTTAACACCACCTTTTCTGTCGGTACATTGGGCCAGCCTAATTCAGCAGAGGTATCTGTCTGAACCGCGCGGATTTTTTCAATAACATCCTGGCCGGCAGTGATATAACCAAATACGGCATAACCCCAGTTTCTGCCCGGGTCCAGGTGGTTATTGTCATTCAGGTTGAAATAAAACTGGCTGCTGGCGCTGTGCGGAGCTGCCAGCCGCGCCATCGCAATGGTCCCGGCCTGGTTTTTCAGCCCGTTGCCGGATTCGTTAAAAATGGTTTTCAGCTCTTCAACAGGTTTGTAGTTAATATCATAGCCGCCGCCCTGCAACACAAACTCGGGCTCAAGCCGGTGGAACACTGTATTATCGTACAGCTTCTTTTTAACGTAGCTCAGAAAGTTATTAACAGTCAGTGGCGCTTTGCTGCGATCCAGCTCGACTTCGATATCACCCTGCGATGTCACCAGCCGTACTTTGGGGTAAAGGTTATTCGGCTGAACAAACTGGCCGGCCGCAGCGCCCAGACTGAACAGTAAAACGCTGATACAAACAAACAGGCGCATATTACCCCCTTAACGGCTGTTGCCAGCTGGTATCTTGTAGCAGTTGCACCAGCACCTGCTCGGTGAGTACGCGCAGCTCGCGCTCTACTGCGGCAATGTCCATTTTAAACGGTGCGGTAAAACTGCTGTTACCGGAGTAGGTTTTGCTGAATGTGCCCCCGGCATGCTGAATAAACACCGTCAGTGCTACCTGATTGGTGACAGAGTGCTCCAGGGTGCGTTGATCAACTATGGCCTGCAACTGGCTAATCCGGACTGTCATACTGCTGCTACTGGCTGTTGTTAACGTGGCACCCTGCTCAGTCAGCGCCTGCGACAGTGTATGCTCTAACTGGGCCCTGACATCGTTGGCGGTGCTGATATGCTGTATTTTGCCACCCTGTTGCAGGCGCAGGGTGTAGTTCTGGCCACGTACATCGGCCACACTGAAAGCAAACCGGCTGTGTTGTAGCTGATTGGACTGTGGCCAGAAAATCTGTGGCGACAAAATAAAGCCCGGCGTCTGGCTGGCACAACCGGCCAGCAGCAGAGCCAAAAGAACAAGATAGCGCATGGTTAACTCCTTTTGATAACCTCTAAAATAACAAACTTGGGATCGGCCGCCAACTGGTGGCAATTGCCGAACAAACGTTTTAACACCTCAGCATAACCCAGGTGCCGGTTGGCAACGATGCGCAGGCGACCGCCCTGTTTCAGCACCCGTTTGGCATCGGTGAACATCTGGCTGGCAATATGGCTGGTAACAGCCTGTTGCTGATGAAACGGCGGGTTACATAAAATAATGTCCGCACTGCGATCGGCCTGCTGGCTTAAGCAATCGTCCACTATAAAACGGCATTGTGGCAACAGCTCCGGCAGGTTCAGGCTGATGGTCTGCCGGGCGGAGTCTGCTGCCATATACGACTCGTCACAAAACAGCATATTAATGGCTTTGCCCTGGCTAAGCAGGGGTAAACCCAGTACGCCATTGCCGCAACCCAGATCGATCACTGTCTGGCCGTCACTGAGTGCAGGCAGGTGCTGTAAAAAGAAGCGCGCGCCCTGATCCAGCTTTTCACGGGAAAAAACATTGGCATGGTTTACCAGCGTAAAAGGGCTGTTTTCCAGCGGCCAGCACAGCGGGAACGCTGTTTGTTCCGCATCAGGCGTTGGCGGGTTAACCGGGCACTGGATCAGACGGCACTTTTTTACCGTCAGCGACGCAGCAGCCGGCCCCAGTGTGCTGGTAAACATTGCCAGTACATTGCGGCTGATATCTTTTGCTTTGGCACTGGCCAGGACCAGGGTGTCAGTGCTGACGCTGTTGGCCAGCTGCTGCAGGATATACTGCAGATAGCTATGATTATTCGGCAGTTTCAGCAGTACTATGTCCGGTTTCTGCCCTGGCGTTTGTGGGTAAGCATCCAGGCTGGATTGCTGCTGCAGGCCGCTAAGCCCCAGATTATTCTGGCTGCGGTTATGCCGGGTACCTTGTTCTGACAGCAATGAGTCATTGATTTGTACCTGCTCAAAGCCAGCCAGCGCGCAGGACAGCGCGCCAAAGCTGTCATTGATCAGCAACAAGCGTGCAGCGCGCTGATGCTGAAGCTCAAACCGGGCCGCAGCTTCAAACGTATGTTGGATCAACAACTCGTCGGCAGCATCCCAGGCCTGTAAACTGGTATTGGGTTGCTTTAACGGCCAGCGCTGTAACTGCAGGCTGCCCTGAGCATAATTAAAAGTGGTATTCATAGTGACACGAGTGATGAAGTAAGGTGAGCATTTTGACACGGCAACCGCACAGCGACAACCAGCAATACCCGCAGCAGCATTTCAGCCTGCCTGATGCCAGTTTAACCCTGTGGCCGGACTGGCTGGCGCGGCACAGCGCGGATACACTGCTGCTGCAATTACAGCACGAGCTAGCCTGGCGCCGGGACAGTATTATGCTGTTTGGCAAGCAGGTGGATATTCCGCGCACGCAGGTATGGATGGGGGAGCCCCACTGCAGCTACCGTTATTCAGGGACCACTTTTACCCCTGTGTCCTGGCATCCGGCAGTGCAGGCGCTGGCGCAGCAGGTCAGCGCGTTTTTGCAGCAGCCGTTTAACTGCGTGTTGCTTAATTTATATGCCGATGGTCAGCAACATATGGGCTGGCATGCTGACAACGAGAGAGAATTAGGCGATGATCCGGTTATTGCGTCGCTGAGCCTGGGCGCCACGCGCCGGTTTGATCTGAAACACCGGCAGCACAACTGGCAACTGGCAGTGGATTTAACGCCAGGCAGTTTGTTGTTAATGGCCGGCCGTTGTCAGCACTGCTGGTTACATCGTCTGCCAAAACAAAGCACTGTAGTGTCGCCCCGGCTTAACCTGACATTTCGTTATATTAAGCCCGGGGGTTAGACAAATTTATTTTTTGTAAGGCTGCCAGCCTGTTAGTTCAGGTTATTTTTCTTGACAGCCAAACCGGCTGGCAACTTTGTCCGCGACAACTAGAGTTAGGTAACAGGGATAAAAAAGGATTAGGGCTATGTTGATTCATACTGCTATTGAACAGAAGTTACTTAGTGCATTTGATCCTG
>CAZEGA010000179.1:4473-7447 GCA_964511675.1 uncultured Rheinheimera sp. | reverse complement strand
CAACAAGGGCGTAATCTTTTGAATTACGCCCTTGTTGTTTTAGTACATCACCACTAAACACACCGTTATACTAATCACAACGCTAATCGTTTAGACAACGGCAGGCGGCGCTGGAGCCGTTGCAGGTGTGCCATGGCAAAAGGGTTGCAGCTGCAAACTGGTCCAAGCACCAGTACCGCCTGCCACTTTGTATCGGGTGAGTGGTGTGTTTTATGCTTTTTCTTCCACCTTATTGCGATGGGAGGGATTGCGAAATATGTATTCCCGCCGGGAGAATACGCCTGGGCGCCAGCTGAATAGCACCAACAAAAACTTTAATACGTTTAAAATCAAAGCCATAATTCGTATTATAAGAAAACCGCCGAAATATGCTTGCGCAACAATAGTTATTGCAATAACATTTATCTCAAGCCACCTGACTACAGCCCCTTGCTGAGGTGGTAAACCCAGGTCTGGGATTATTTTAACCTAAATAGTTATTGCGATAATAGTTATCGGATAACAATGGAGATACCACATGAAAGTATTATACAAAGCCACAGTTACCAGCACGGCAGGCCGTGATGGCCGTGCAGTATCCAGCGACAACAACCTGGATGTAAAACTAAGCACACCACCTGAGCTGGGCGGTGCCGGTGGTAGCGCCACTAACCCGGAACAACTGTTTGCCGCTGGCTATTCAGCCTGTTTCCTGAGCGCAGTTAAATTTGTCGCTGCACAAAGCAAAGTTGCCGTTCCTGCTGATGCCAGTATCCGGGCTGAAGTGGGTATCGGCCAGATTGAAGGTGGTTTTGGCCTGGATGTTGAGCTGTTTATCAGCCTGCCCGGTGTTGCCGCTGCTGTGGCAGAGCAACTGGTAGCGCAGGCGCATCAGGTATGCCCTTACTCTAATGCCACCCGTAATTCGCTGCATGTACGGCTGACCCTGGTGTAAGCCGGGTCTTTTTTCCGGCAAATACTTATCGCAATAATGCTTTGACTGGTAGTGACGGCGGGTCGTTATAATGGCATGATCCCCCCATACCAGCACAGAGAGAATGTTATGCCAGTATCACCAGATGCAGCTTGTGTCACACCGGAAAATCGCCTGAAGCTGGACCAGCAGCTGTGTTTTGCGCTGTATTCGGCCTCTCTGGCGATGACCAAATCCTACAAGCCGTTACTGGATAAGCTGGAGCTGACCTACCCGCAGTACCTGATTATGCTGATCCTGTGGCAGCAGGACGGGCTGGCGCTGAAAGATATTGCCGAACAGCTGTTTACCGAGTCTGGTGCGCTGACACCGGTATTAAAACGGATGCAGGAAATGGGATTGCTGCTGCGGGCACGCAGCCCCAGCAGTGAGCGCACCCTGGAAATCCGTTTAACCGAACATGGCCGCGCGCTGAAAGCCAAAGCGCTGCAAGTCAACGAAACCGTAGCGCAAAACTGTGGTATTGGCCTGAATGACATGCTGAGCCTGCGCGACCAACTTATTACGCTGCGCAGCCAGCTGATGAAGCTGGGATGATGCCTTTAAAAACCAGCGGTTAAGATACCACCGCTGGCTTTGCCTGAACACGGCGCTTTAACTTGCTGATCAGCAAGTATACCGCCGGCGTGGTATACAGTGTTAACAGCTGGCTGACCAATAAACCGCCAACTATGGTAATACCCAGTGGCTGGCGCAGCTCCGAGCCTTCGCCTACACCAAGCAACAGCGGTACTGCCCCCAGCACGGCGGCAAAATTGGTCATCAGTATTGGCCGTAACCGTTGCTGTGCCGCCAGGGCCACTGCCTGCTGCGGTGCCAATCCCTGCTCACGCTCTGCCGCCAGGGCAAAATCGACCAGCAGAATGGCGTTTTTCATTACTATGCCGAGCAGCAAAAACAGCCCCAGCAACGCGATAAGGTTAAAATCTCCGTTGGTCAGGTACAGCGCCAGCAAAGCCCCCAGCCCGGCACAGGGCAGGGTAGACAGTATGGTCAGCGGCTGCAGCAGGCTTTCGTACAGCACGCCCAGCAGCAGGTATACCGCAACGATAACGCCGATAATCAGCCAGGTCTGGTCGTCAGAGCTGAACATGGCATTACGCTGGTTTTTACCGCTCAGCGCATGAATAGCTCCCGGTACCATCAGTTCGGCCAGCGCCTGATCAATCGCGGCAGAGGCCTGCTCCATAGTGGTACCTTCTGCCAGGCCATAGCCAATGTTAACCGAGGCAAACTGGCCGTCGTGCTGTACCCGGTCATTTACCAGGCCGTACTGATAACTGGCAATAACAGACAGCGGCACCTGGCGGCCGTCGGCGGTAATGATCTGCAGCTGCTGCAGCACCTCAGGCTGGGCGGTATAGCCCGGCATCAGCTCCATCACAATACGGTACTGGTTTTGCTGATCATACAAGGTGGCCACCTGGCGCTGGGAAAAGGCATTATTCAGCAGTGAGGCCACGGTGCGCATGTCCACGCCCAGCCGCTGGGCCGCCTCGCGGTCAATATGCAGTTCAATTTGCTGTGCATCCTCACCGCCGGGGGTATTTACATCCACCAGTTGCGGCAGTTCCTGCAGCTTTTCGCCGACTTTTTTGCCCCACTGGCGCAGCAGCGACAAATCATCCGACAGCAGCTGTACTTCATAGTCGCTGCGGCTGAAAGGCGAAGACAGCCGGATATCCTGATCCACATTCATAAACAGTATGCCGCCCGGCACTTTGGGTGCGTTATTACGCAGCCGGTCTACCACAGCACGGGCCGACACTTTGCGCTCGGCCAGCGGTTTTAACCGTACCCGCATCCAGGAATTACTGACACCGCCACTGCCACCGGCAGAACCGGTGACATCAGCCACCGCCGGGTCCTGCAATACATACTGGCGGAACGCTTCAATTTTGGGCTGCATCATCTGAAACGATGCACCGTCATCACCGCGGACAAAGCCATTCAGCTGGCCGGTATCCTGCTCGGGTAGCAAACCAGCCGGTACCTTGCTGT
>CAZEGA010000179.1:0-4463 GCA_964511675.1 uncultured Rheinheimera sp. | reverse complement strand
GCAGCACCATCAGCAGCAGTAACCAGCGGTAATGGTTAAGCCCGGCATCAATACTGCGCCGGTACCCCTGCTGCAAGCGCCAGAACAGCCCCTGGTGCTGCATAGCGGCCGGTGTTGCTTTTAGCAGCAGTGCCGACATGCTGGGGGTGAGTGTCAGCGAAATCAGCAGTGAAATCACCATGGCAGCCACCAGCGTAATCGAGAACTCACGGAACAACCGCTCCACCAGGCCACCCATAAACAAAATAGACAGAAAAATAACAATCAGCGCCAGGTTCATCGCCAGCAGGGTAAAGCCTACCTCTGCCACGCCCTGCCTTGCGGCCTGCAACGGTGTTAAACCGCGCTCCAGATGGCGGCGGATATTTTCCACCACCACTATGGCATCGTCCACCACCAGGCCGGTTGCCACAATCAGTGCCATTACCGATAAGTTATTCAGCGAAAAACCACACAGGTACATTACGGTAAAAGCGCCGATCAGCGCTATCGGTATAGTGGCGCTGGGGATCAGGGCACTGCGCAGGTTACCCAGAAAGGCCCACACCACCAGTACCACCAGCAACACCGCCACCAGCAGGCTGATCTGGGCTTCCGCCAGCGTGGCGCGGATCACCGGGCTGCGGTCCATCACCACGGCCAGATCCGCCCCGGCCGGCGTCAGGGCCTGCAGCAACGGCAGTTGCTGGTAAATGGCATCTATGGTTTCGACAATATTGGCCCCGGTGCGGCGGCTTACCAGCAGGATCACGGCCTCTTTGTCGTTATGAAAGCCGGCGCTGTAGCGGTTTTCGGTGGAGTCGGTCACCAGGGCCACATCAGACAGGCGAATGGCGGCGCCAGCGTTGTATTTAATGATCAGATCCTGGTAATCCGCCGCCTGGCGCAGGGTTTCGCTGGTGGCCAGCTGCCAGCGGTAGCTGCCGCTTTCCAGCACGCCCAGCGGTACTGATGCATTTACCGTACTGATGGCAGAGCGCACTTCATCCAGGGCCACACCATAGTGGGCCAGCATACCGGGGTTAAGCTGCACCCGCACGGCAGGCAGGGAAGAGCCTGATACTTCTACCTCGCCCACACCGGCAATGCGCGACAGTTTTTGTGCCAGCACGGTAGAGGCATTGTCGTACAGCACACTGCCGGCAAGATGCCCGGAGCTGAGCGCCAGCGCCATCACCGGTGCCTGCGACGGGTTAAATTTGCGGTACACCGGGTTACCCGGCATGCCTGAGGGTAACTGGCCGCGCGCGGCGTTAATAGCCGCCTGTACTTCACGCGCCGCATCGTCAACATTGCGGTCCAGTTCAAACTCCAGCCGCACCTGGGTAGATCCCTGGTTGCTGGACGAGCTGATACGGCGGATACCGGAAATGCTGCCCAGCGCCCGCTCCAGCGGGGTGGCCACTGTTGCCGCCATGCTTTCCGGGCTGGCGCCCGGCAGGCTGGCGGTAACCACTATCATCGGAAAATCTATCGCCGGCAGTGGCGATACCGGTAACAAGCGCCAGCTGAGCAGGCCCAGCAGCATAATTGCCGTGGCAATTAAACCACTGGCCACCGGCCGTTGAATAAAAGGCTGTGCCAGGTTCATACTGCGGCCGCCTCTGCTGCAGGTTTACGCCGGCGTACCAGACGGTCAAACCACAGGTACACCACCGGCGTGGTAAATAAGGTCAGTACCTGGCTGACCAGTAAACCGCCCACCATCACCAGGCCCAGCGGCTGGCGTAACTCTGCGCCTGAGCCACTGGCCAGCATCAACGGAACAGCACCGAACAGCGCGGCCAGGGTGGTCATCAGTATTGGCCGAAACCGCATCAGCGCCGCCTGATAAATGGCCGCAGCCGGTGTCATCCCCTGATTACGCTGCGCGTCCAGCGCAAAATCGACCATCATAATGCCGTTTTTCTTCACCAGGCCAATCAGCAGCACAATACCGATAACGGCGATCAGATCCAACGGCTGGCCGGTAAGCAACAGCGCCAGCAGGGCCCCTACGGTTGCCGACGGCAGGGTAGAGAGAATCGTCACCGGGTGGATCAGGCTTTCGTACAGAATGCCCAGCACGATATACATGGTAATAATGGCGGCCAGCACCAGCCACAAAGTGTTGCCCAGCGAGGCGCGAAAGGCCTCTGCCGCGCCCTGGAAGGTTAATTCCACTTCTGCTGGCAGTTGCAGCTGTTGCTGCACCTGCTCAATGGCGGCCACGGCCTGCCCCAGCGAGTAGCCCTGCGCCAGGTTAAATGACAAGGTGACGGCCGGGAACTGGCCCTGCTGGTTGATCAGCAGGCGTGCCGGGCGTTGTGTTACTGTGGCGACCGCCGCCAGCGGTACGGTGGCACCACTACTGCTGGTCAGGTACAGTTTGTCCAGTGCGTCCAGCCCCTGCACCTGTGCCGGATCAGCCTCCAGCACTACACGGTACTGGTTTGCCTGGGTAAATAATGTCGATACCTGGCGCTGGCTGTAGGCACTTTGCAGCACAGAGCTGATCTGCGCCACACTCAGCCCCAGCCGGGCGGCGGCATTGCGGTCGATATCAATATAGGCCTGCAGCCCCTGATATTGCAGATCATGCGCCACTTCTGCCAGCTCCGGCCGCTGCTGCAGTGCATCCACCAGCTCGGGCAGCCACTGGCTCAGCACCTGGTGTTCCGGCGTACTTAAACTGAGTTGGTACTGGGTGCGGCTGACCCTGTCTTCAATACTCAGTTCCTGCACGCTCTGGAACCAGCCTTTAATGCCCGGTACTGCCTGCGCCTGCTGTTCCAGCTCGCGGATCACCTCGGTTGCCGACAGCGAACGTGCAGCATGCGGTTGCAGGTTAAGCAGAATACGGCCGCTGTTAATGCTGCTGTTATTACCGTCTACGCCGATAAAAGACGACAGGCTTGCCACTGCCGGGTGTTGCAGCAGGTTTGCCGCCAGCTGTTGCTGGCGCTGCGCCATGGCCGCAAAGGAAATATCCTGCGGTGCTTCGGTGATTACCTGCACCACACCACTGTCCTGCACCGGAAAAAAGCCTTTTGGCACAGCCAGGTACAGGCCTGCAGTCAGGGCTACCGTGGCCAGCATAGTGGCCATGGCCAGCGTCTGGTGGCGTAATACCCACTGCAGCGCCGTGCCATAGCGGTTAACCACCCGTTGCATCAGGCTGTTTTGCTGCTCATGCGCCGGCAGCGTGGTAAGCAGATGGGCGCACAGCATAGGGGTCAGCGTCAGCGAAACAACCAGCGAAATCAGAATAGCCACCGCCAGCGTGACGGCAAATTCGTAGAATAACCGGCCCACCACATCGGCCATAAACAACAGCGGGATCAGGACCGCAATCAGCGAGAATGTCAGTGAAATCAGCGTAAAGCCGATTTCTTTGGCACCTTTTAATGCTGCTTCCAGCGGTGATGCGCCCTGCTCGCGGTGACGGGCAATATTTTCCAGCATAACGATGGCATCATCCACCACAAAGCCGGTGGCGATCGTCAGTGCCATCAAGGTCAGGTTATTCACCGAAAAATCCAGCAACAGCATGACGGCAAAGGTGCCTACCAGCGACAGCGGCACCGCCAGGCTGGGAATAATAGTGGCCGGTACTGTGCGTAAGAACACGAAAGTCACCAGAATGACCAGGCAAATGGCAAACACCAGCTCTTTTTGTACATCACGCACCGAGGCGCGGATGCTGTGGGTACGGTCGGTCAGTACGCTGACATTCACGGCGGCGGGCATAGTGGCGGTCAGCTGTGGTAACAGCGCCTGTACCCTGTCGGCCACTTCGATAACGTTAGCGCCGGGCTGGCGCTGAATATTCAGTAACACCGCAGGTTGCCGGTCGGCCCAGGCGGCCAGGAAACGGTCCTCGGCACCCTGTTCCACCGTGGCCACATCACGCAGCCGTACCGGGGCGTTGTCACGCCAGGCGACAATCAGCTGCTGGTATTCGGCAATATCCCGGATCTGATCATTGGCATCCAGTATGGTGGAGCGAAACGGGCCGTCAAAACTGCCCTTGGGCTGATTGGTATTGGCCGCGGCAATGGCCGAACGCAGGTTTTCCAGGCTCAGGTTCATGTTGGCCAGAACGGCCGGATTGGCTTTCACCCGGATGGCCGGGCGCTGGCCGCCGGCCAGGCTGACCATGCCGACACCGGGCAACTGCGCCAGCTTTTGTGCCATACGGGTATCGACCAGATCATATACCCGTGGTAATGGCAGGGTGTCCGAGGTAATGGCCAGGGTCAGTATAGGTGCATCGGCCGGATTCACTTTGCGGTACACCGGTGGCGTGGGTAAATCAGACGGCAGTAGCGAGGAGGCGGTATTAATCGCGGCCTGTACTTCCTGCTCGGCCACGCCCATGTCTACCACCAGGGCAAACTGCAGGGTAATAACCGAGGCACCGGCAGAGCTGGCAGACGACATTTGTTTTAAACCGGGGATCTGCCCCAGCCGCCGCTCCAGCG
>CAZEGA010000178.1:0-7498 GCA_964511675.1 uncultured Rheinheimera sp. | reverse complement strand
CCGGGCACCGTCGTGGCGATTACTCACGACGGTGCCCGGGTAATCGTGCAGGAAGCGCTCCAGCCAGGCGACTGATTCGGCGTCCAGGTGGTTGGTCGGTTCGTCCAGCAGCAGCATGTCCGGCCGCTCGAGCAATAAGCGGCAAATCGCCACCCGGCGGCGTTCACCGCCGGATAAATGTTCAATTTTCGCATCCCACGGTGGCAGGCGCAGGGCATCAGCTGCCCGCTCCAGCGTGTTGTCGAGGTTATGGCCTTCTTTGGCCTGAATTAATGCCTCAAGCTCGCCCTGCTCACGGGCCAAGGCATCAAAGTCAGCATTTTCGTCGGCATAGGCGGCGTAAACTTCGTCCAGGCGGGTCAGGGCGTTTTTGACATCGCTGACGGCCTCTTCGACAATTTCGCGTACCGTTTTGCTGGCATCCAGCTGGGGTTCCTGCGGCAGGTAGCCGATTTTGGTGCCAGCCAGTGGCCGCGCTTCGCCTTCAAACTCGGTATCGACACCGGCCATAATCCGCAGCAGGGTCGATTTACCGGCACCGTTTAAACCCAGTACGCCAATTTTGGCGCCGGGGAAAAACGACAGTGAAATATCTTTTAAAATAGTGCGCTTAGGTGGAACCACCTTAGACACGCGGTACATTGAATAAATATATTGCGCCATGATGTTGTTTGGTCTCGTCAGCTGAAACTGTGTGGCAAATTGTACGTTATTTTCGCCCTGCGGGGAAAGGCAGTACGCTGGCAGCAAGATAAAACTCGCTTTTGCTGGCGGCTTTCTGGTCTAATAGCGGCTGAATTGTCAGCCGGACGGATAAAACATGAGCGAATTTGCATTAGACCCGAATTTTCAGCGCTTTGTTGAGCAGGCCAAAACCCTGGGTGTGGTATATGTACTGGCCGATGGTGAGGATCTGCTGGTGGTAGAGTCGGTAGAGTTTGAAGATACCGATGTAATGCCTTTCTGGTCAGATGAACAACAGGCGCAGGCGCATTGTTCTGATGAATGGTCCGATTACAAGCCGGAAGCGATCCCGCTGGACGTATTTTGTGAAGGCTGGCTCAAAGAAATGTATGACGACGGTGTGTTAATTGGGACCAACTGGGACGAGAGCCTGAACGGCCCTGAGGTTGAACCGCGCGAACTGCTCGAAGCCCTGTCTCTGGTACAGTAACACTGCCTGTGTTAACGCCGTCGGTGCCTGACACTGTGCGGCTGCCTGGCATATAAATGGCAAAAAAATGACTTTCCCCGTAAACTAACGGCATTGGTGGTACTTATTAAAGTGCCCTTGGCCGGTCTGGATAGAGTTATGTTAGCAGAAGAAGCAATATTGGTACGCAGTGCGCTGGAAGCGCAAGGGCTGGAAACGCCTATGCTGGACAATGGTTTGTCGCGTGATCAGAAGTACGACAAGATCAGCGCCCTGATGACTGAGGTTGTCAGTACGCTTGGGCTTGATCTTAGCGACGACAGTTTAAGCGAAACACCGCATCGTATTGCCAAAATGTATGTGGATGAGATTTTCGGTGGCCTGAATTACGCCAACTTCCCTAAAATTGCGCTTATTGATAACAAAATGCAGGTAAAAGAGATGGTGAAAGTAAAAGACATCAGCTTTACCAGTACCTGTGAGCATCATTTTGTTACTATTGATGGCAGCGCGACCGTGGCTTACATTCCGGAAAAACGTATTATTGGTTTATCCAAAATTAACCGTATAGTGCGTTTCTTCGCGCAGCGGCCACAGGTGCAGGAGCGGCTGACCCAGCAAATTCTGGTGGCGCTGCAAACCCTGCTGCAAACCCAGAATGTGGCGGTGACTATGGAAGCTGTGCATTACTGCGTCAAATCGCGCGGGGTGATGGATGTCAATTCCAAAACCCAGACTACGGCACTGGGCGGGATCTTTAAAGATGATGGCCGTACCCGTGCAGAGTTTCTTACTCGTTACTGATCACTATTCATGATCCCGGTAGAACTGATTTTACTGGCGTTAAGCCCGCTGTTTATCGGTTTTATTGCCTGGGAGTGGTGGCGTTCGGTTACAACGGATACTGGCCGTTACCGCTGGCAGGATACACTGACCAATGCGGTTTTAGCGTTGTTACACCAGGGCAGCGATATGCTGGCACTGTTGCTGTTAATGCCGTTTTTCCTCTGGTTGCATCAGTTCAGGCTATTTGAGATTGAACTGGGGGCAGGCAGCGTTGCACTGGCGTTTTTGCTGCAGGATTTTCTCTATTACTGGTTTCACCGGGCTTCGCATCATATCCGTTGGCTATGGGCCTCGCATGTGGCGCATCACAGCTCACGGCTGATGAACTTCAGTACGGCATTGCGCCAGAGCCTGACTTATCCGCTTTCCGGCATGTGGCTGTTCTGGACGCCGATGATCCTGTTGGGGTTTGCTCCCTCCGTGGTGTTTGCTGTGGTGGCGCTTAATCTGGCATTTCAGTTTTTTGTCCATACCCAGGCGGTTAAAAAACTCGGTGTACTGGAATGGCTGTTTAACACGCCATCGCACCACAGGGTGCATCATGCCTGTAACCCGGTATATATTGATAAGAATTTCGGCGGCGTACTGATTATCTGGGACCGGCTGTTTGGTACTTTTGTGCAGGAACATGATGATGAACCCTGCCGCTATGGTATTACCGACGATTTTAACTCCGATAACCCGTTGAGCATCACATTTTATGAATGGCGGCGTATGTGGCACGAGTGCCGGCAACTGTCGTCAGCTCGTCAGTTAGCGCAGGTTTTGTTTGGTGCACCAGTCCGGCATACCTCTGCTGCAGAGGCCGGGCAGCAAGACAACGCTACAGGATAATGCCATTTTTTCAGCTAATTAGCTTTGCGAAAGCGGCAAAGTGCAAAGTTATACACTAAGCTTGAAGCAAACAAATAACGCCTTGAGGTGTAATATGAAACCTTACATGCTGTTGGTCGTTGTTATATGTGTTGCGATTTTTGGCTGTAAACCCGCTATACAACATACTGAACAGGCCGCTGAGCCGGTGGCTGCTGAACCTGCCTGCACTATGACAATGGGAATGGACGCCTGGGAGCCGTATCAGTATATCACTGTAGGAAACCGGCCCACCGGGCTGGATGTTGAGCTGGTGCAGGCTGTGGCTGACACTATGGGCTGTCAGCTCAATGTGGTGCAGGGCAGCTGGCTGGAATTACTGGCACAGCTGAAAGAGGGGGAAGTCGATTTTGTGCTGGGCGCTTCCAAAACAGCAGAACGTGAGAGTTTCGCCTATTTTTCTGAGCCATACCGTCAGGAGCGCTTTCAGTTGTACGTCCGTATTGAACAACAGCACTTACCCTACACGGATCTGAAGGCATTTATTAACGCCGGCCACAAGGTGGGGGTCGTCAACGAGTATTACTATGGTGATGATGTGGCAGCCATTTATGCTGATGAAACCCTGCGCGACAAACTGGTTGGTGCCATTATCAGCGAGCTGAATATGGCAAGGCTACTGGATGACGAAATAGACGGTTTGCTGGAAGACCACTTTGTTGGTGCCTCTATTTTACGCCGCAAAGGGCTGGATAAATATATTCAGCCCCATGCCATAAGCCTGGGTAATGCCGATGTCTTTGTCATGTTTTCCAGGGTATCGGTCAGTGAACAGCAGGTGCAGCAATTTAATCTCGGCTTGGAGCAGCTTCGTGCTAATGGGACCTACAGCCGGCTGATAGAAAAATACAGTAACTAGTTTACTTTTCACACAAAGATCAACACGCTCTAATCTGTACCAAACTGTTGTTTGAGGATAGCTGCAGTGAAAGTGGCTTTCAGGTAAAACCCCCGCGGCAGGGTGAGAATGGGTTCACCCTGGGCACCTATTGCATCAGTCAGCGCTTTGCTGTTAGCGGCCTTAGGCCGCAGTTGCAACACTTTACCCTGAGCACCGCGAATGTTTGCCACACCGCCCAGCGTTATTTGTTCCATCAGTTCTTCCCAGTCCTGTTGCAATAACTGTTGCTGCGCCGCACTGGGTTGCCATAAAAATGCTGAGCCGACCATGCGCATTGGTAGCGGAATATGTCGTTCTGCCAGTACCGGCACCCACAATACCCGTTGTAGCTTCTGGCACACCCAGGAGTGCTGCCACTGCAGGCCGGCTACACCGGTCAGTGGTGCCACACAGACATAGGTGCTTTCCAGTGGTTTGCCAGCCTGGTCCACCGGCAGTGTTTTCAGTTCAATTCCCAGCTGGGGAAAATCAGGCTCTGCTTTAGAGCCCGCAGTGGCACCCAGTACATGCTCCAGCAACTGTCCAACCCAGCCTTTGTCACGTTGCAGGTTGGCAGGTACAGTTATACCTTCGGCTGCAGCAATCTGCCCCAGTGTCAGCCCGGCCAGTGCCTGACAGCGCTGTAATAACTCGTCTGTTGATTGCGGTGCGTTAGCCATACAGGTATCAATGAATACAGGTTTGAATACGCTAGCATTTTTTAGCATAACCTGCTGCTTAAAAACGCAGCAAACTAACTTGTGCACAGTCAAATTGGCAGCAGTTGCTGCGATATTTTTTATTAAGTGCATGATTAATATTATATTGTCTGGTGTTTTTTTCCGGGGGTTAACCGGGCTGCCAAGGTTATACAATGGCTTTATTATGGTTATGCACTATTTTATGCACAGAGTCTGTGAAAAAGTGCACGCAACCTGGCTGAGTTTATACCTTGCTGTGGATAACGTTGTAAAAGTTGTTGTGCAAATTCCGTTTGCCGAACTGCCGACTTTGTGAAAGAATCCTGTGCATAGTATTTTAAGATCCGCCAGAGGTTTGTGTGATCGATGCCGAAGGGTTTCGCGCCAACGTCGGCATAGTAATTTGTAACCACCAGGGACAGGTGTTTTGGGCAAAACGGTATGGTCAGCATTCCTGGCAATACCCACAGGGTGGCATTGACGATGGTGAAACACCAGAGCAGGCCATGTACCGTGAGTTACACGAAGAAGTTGGCCTGACAGCAAAAGATGTGGAAATTGTTGCCACAACCAAGCACTGGTTAAGGTATAAGTTACCAAAACGACTGATTCGTAAGGATAGTAACCCGGTGTGTATTGGCCAGAAACAGAAATGGTTTTTGTTGCGACTGACCTGTGCTGATGAAGATGTAAACTTGTTAAAGACTACTCATCCGGAGTTTGATAGCTGGCGCTGGGTTAGCTACTGGTATCCGGTGCGGCAGGTAGTTGCGTTTAAACGCGAAGTTTACCGTAAAGTCATGAAAGAATTTGCCCCGGTTGCTTTGCCGTTTATTCGCCGCGATAGTAAAAAGAAGAATTAGGTTAGCCGTTCAGTCCATTCATTAAACTGGAAATGGGGCTCTTATGTTAGGCCAGTTAAGGCGCATAGTTCAGGATGTAGCGCAGGAACCAGTGTTGCAGAACGCTCTGGCTGGCTTAGTGAGCAGCGTGAAGCTGGCACTGGAGACTGAGTGCTGCTCGGTATATCTGGCCGACTATGAACAGCAGCATTTTATGCTGATGGCCACTGATGGCCTGAATCCTGATGCTGCTGGTAAAATCGTTATTGGTTTCTCTGAAGGCCTGATAGGCTGGGTTGGGCAGCGTGAAGAGCCGATTAACCTGGCCAAAGCCCATTTACATCCCCGCTTTAAAGTTACACCCGAGGTCAGTGAGGACCGTTTTTCTGCTTTTCTCGGTTGCCCCATTATCCATCACCGTAAAGTACTGGGGGTGCTGACGATTCAGCAGGCGGCGGAGCGGATCTTTAACGAAGATGAAGAATCCTTTCTGGTTACGCTGGCGGCGCAGTTGGCATCTGTGCTGGCCAATGCAGAAATGCGCCAGGCGGCCAATGCAGACAGTAAACACCAGACACAAAGCGGCCAGCTAAAAGGTTTGCCGGGGGCGCCGGGTATTGCCATTGGTGAAGCTTATATCCTTGAGCCGGCAAATGATTTTAATGCAATATCGCTGAAAAGATCTGACGAGCCGGAACGGGAGCTGGCGCACTTTTACCGCGCGGTAAAAATTACCAAAGCCGAGTTTAACCGTCTGGCGGAAAGGATGAGCGGGCATTTGCCTGCTGATGCGCTGGCGATATTTGATGTGTATCACCAGTTACTGGATGCTGCCAGCCTGGGCAATGAAATAGAACAGCAGATCGCCGAAGGCTGGTGTGCGAAAAGTGCGCTGAAGCGGGTAGTAGAAAAATTTGCCCGCCAGTTCGATGATATGGACGACGCTTACCTGCGTGAGCGCGGCACTGATATCCGCGATCTGGGGCAGCGGGTGCTGAATAACCTGCTGGATACAGAACAGCGCAAAATAAAGCTGCCGGAAAAAGTGGTACTGGTAGCAGATAATGTGACCGCCACTATGCTGGCCGAAGTGCCACGCGAGCAACTGGTGGCTATTGTCTCGCTTAAAGGCTCGGTGAACTCGCATGCCGCTATTATGGCGCGGGCCCTGGGGATTCCTGCGGTAATGGGGGTCAGTGAGCTGCCTTTATTACACTGGCAGGGGCAGCGCCTGATTGTCGATGGTTACCACGGCCATATATTGCTGTCACCTGCAGAAGCTATTTGTAATGAATATCAGCAGCTTATAAAAGAAGATGCGGTACTCAGTGCCAGATACCAGCAGGAAATTGCCTTACCATCCCAATCCGCCTGTGGCAAAGCCTTCAGCCTGATGGTTAACTCCGGCCTGGCTATTGAGTTTGAGACCACCGCCTCGCAGTATACCGATGGCGTTGGTCTGTACCGTACTGAGTTTCCGTTTATTATGCGCAGCCGCTTCCCGACAGAGCAGGAGCAGATTGAGCTGTACCGCAAGGTGTTGGAAACGTATCCCGGTAAGCCGGTGATTATGCGCACCCTGGATGTCGGCGGCGATAAAGCCCTGCCTTATTTCAGTATTGTTGAAGAAAATCCGTTTCTGGGCTGGCGTGGCATTCGTCTGACACTGGATCACCCGGAGATTTTTCTGGTGCAAATCCGTGCCATGCTCAAAGCCAACCTGGCGCTGGATAACCTGCATATCCTGTTGCCGATGATTTCTGATCTGGCGGAAGTAGATGAATCTGTGCGCTTAATCAAGCAGGCATGTTTTGAAGTCAGCGACGAGCTGGCCGTAGATATGCCCAAGCCCCGTATCGGGGTGATGATTGAAGTACCGTCCATTATGTACCAGCTACCGGAGCTGGCACGCAAAGTGGATTTTTGCTCGGTCGGTACTAATGACCTGACCCAGTACCTGCTGGCGGTGGATCGGAATAACCCGCGGGTTGCCAGTTTGTACGACTCCATGCATCCGGCTGTACTCAGGGCGCTACACCAGCTTGCCCAGCAGGCGCAGGCGCTGCAGTTTCCCATCAGCATTTGCGGTGAACTGGCCGCCGAGCCCAAAGGTGTCCTGCTGCTGGCGGCGATGGGATACAACAGCTTCAGTATGAACAGCAGTAACCTGGCGAAAATCAAATGGTTATTACGCCGGATCGAT
>CAZEGA010000177.1:0-7517 GCA_964511675.1 uncultured Rheinheimera sp. | reverse complement strand
GCTACCCACTGACTGGTAACTCAATCGATCAGAATTAAATTGAAAAGGTACTAGACCCAGATAAACCAGTGCTTTTTCTGTATCGCCGGTTTGGTAGTAAAGTGCGGCTAGGTTATTGTAAAAGTTAAGTTTAAAGGGAGAGTTGGTTTTCTCACTGTAATGTAAGCCTTCTTCAAGCACTTTCTCAGCGTCTTTTAATTCACCAAGAGAAGTTAAGATCAAGCCATAAATATTTAAAGACTGCAAAATATTGGTGTCGTCTTCGGCTAAACTTGCACGCTGCTTTAACAGTGTTTGTTCAATCAGCGCTTTTGCTTCTTGATTTTTTCTTTGTCCGTAAAACACCTCTGCAAGGTAAGCTTGGCTATTTAATGTTTTACGATGATTTTCACCCAATGCCGTGGATTGAATGTCTATTACTTTTTTGAAGGTTGTATTGGCTGCTTCATGCAAACTTAGTTCATTTAGGGTGACAGCAGTAGAGTGTAGTAAAGATGCCTGTGTATCTGGATCAGTGGCAAATTGTTCGTTAATGGCGCTAATTGACTTATCAAAAATAGTGTTTTTAATTAACTCAAGACCTATGTCCGTAAAATTGATTTGCTGTAACAATGCCAGCTCGTTTACTTGGTTACTTACTGTGTTTACTTTCTCTACAGCCTGCGTAGTCAATTGCGATAAATATTGGCCCATTTCTTTTGGATTAATAGATTTGAGTTGAGAAGATTGGAATTTCACAACTTTTTCAAGCTCTTGCGCTTTTTTTTCTGCCATTCTCTTTGACTGCTCAGCAAGATCGCGCTGTGTGGTCGCTTCAATCATGCCTATGGTTGTCCCAGTAATGCCTGCGCAAACTGAAAAAACGGCAATCACTATCAGAGCGCTAATAGCAGGCTGGCGGCTGATAAATTTTTTAACTTTATAAAATCTGGTGTTTAACGCTAAGGAAATGGGTTTGTTTTCTGTTATTGCTAATAAGTCTGCTTGTAAGTCTCGCATTGATAGGTAGCGACTTGCTGAAAAGGTAGCCAGAGCTTTGTGAATAATCATCTTTAGCTCAAGCGCTTGTAGCTTATTTTGATAAGCTTTCAGTGCTAAAGCATCCTGCAATACTTTGCCAACACTATACACATCCGACAGTGTCGTCAGTGGCTCGCCGCTTAATTGCTCTGGGCTGGCGTACTGGCGCGATAAGGCCTTAACGTAATGCTGCACAAAGGCAGGCGCTTGTTCGCTTTGCTGTTGTAGCCGGGCAATGCCAAAATCAATTAGTTTTGGCTTACCGTGTTCATCCACCAGAATATTCTCTGGCTTTAGGTCGGCATGAATAATCTGGTAGGTATGGGCGTAATGCAGGGCATCGCACAATTCAATAAAGAGTCTCACCAATGTTTTTACGGACGGCTTGGTACTCTCAAGCCAACGATTCAGCGGCTGGCCTTCGATGTATTCCATAACGATGTAGTGCGCTTGCTGGCCCTGGTATTCAGTAATACCCGCATCAAATACTTTGGTAATGCCGGGGTGGTTAAGTTTGGCAGCTACGTTAGCTTCAGCAAAGGCTTTGCTGTTGGGGGTAACGGGGTAAATTAACGGGTTTAATACTTTAATAGCCACCTGTTGTTCAAACTGACCGTCTTGCCTGCTGGCCAAATACACGGTACTCATGCCGCCATGGGCAATAATGCTATCGAGCTGCCAGTAGCCCAGTTGTTTGCCGGTTAGCTCGCCACTGATATCCAGTTGTTGTAAACGGCTGGCGGCATGGCGAATATCGTCGGCTAAATGCAGGGTGTGGTTAGTGTCAGCCAATAAGGCTTTTAACTTTTCGGCCAACTGGGCGGATTTTTCTGCCAGAGTATCAATAAAACGCTGCTGAGCATCAGCACTTGGAAGGGCGGCCGCATCTAAATAAAGTTGAAATAAATTCATAGCAGACTTCTTTTTATTATTGTCGTATTAAGCGCTTAACAGCTCGGCTTTTACCGCAGTGCGAATAAAGCTTAAATAGTTATCCACTGTACGCGGAGAGATCTGCTGTACTTTGGCGATATCGTCGCGGTTAAGCTTGCCAAAATAATACAGTAAAGCCGCCTGGGTTTGCTCCGGGTAGCTTTGCTCTAACTCGGTAAGCACTTTGTCTAATTGCAGTAGTTTCATATCAAGCAGCGCAGCGGGCTCGACATCATCTTGCTGCTGGCGTTTCTCTGCTTGTTGTTTGCGCACTAAGTCCACTATTACACAGCGGCATACCTGACTTAGCTGCCTTAGAAGCGACCGCTCATCGTCTGTGATCAAAGCCACCCTATTTTGCTGCAGTTTTAAATACACCTCATGCACCAGGGCGGTGGTGCTGTGCCAGTCGAGCTCGGCATCACACACTACCGCCTTGTGGCTTTGCGCCAGTTGCTTTACCAAAAAGTAAATGTCTGGCGAGTTAAACAAATTGGCAGCATTTTCAGAAGTACAAGAGGCACTTGTTATAGCAGGCATGCAATGAATCCATTAAGTTAACCTGGCCTTAATTTATGTTTTTTCTGCGGCAGGTCAACAAGTTTATGCGGTTAGGTTCTGGTGAGGAAATATTTTCTCAGCGCTTTTGCGAAAAAAAAGTAGAAATACGTAGCTTGCTGATTGTGGAGAAAAGTTATAACTTACTTTTCGCCTTAAGTGTTCAATTTTATGCATATGGCGTCATATAAATCTTTGTAATAAAAGGATAATAAAGCAAATGATTGGTAGGGTGAGCAATGCGCTTGTGGCGATATTTAAAGGTGTAGTAGCCAATATACACCAACAGTCATTAGCACCCGGCAGTTTTTTTGCAGCCTTACTGGCGATTATAGTGGTGCGCACTTGGCTGGAGCTATTGTTAGAGCCCTCAGCCGCTATCAGCTATTTTCCGGAATTTTATCCTTCGCTGGTCGATTACCTGCACGTTATTTTTTCTTGGTTGACGCTATTTGTGGCAATTGCGTTGTGGTTAAGCATTAGCCTAAAAATTGATTTTAGTTTTGTTAGCCGGGCGACTTTGCTAGTTTTTCCGGTTATTTGTATTGTGCCATTGATAGATTATGTTTTTCCAAGCGGAGTAACTATTAGTTACAGCCACACCTTCGACAGTTTTTGGCATACCTGGTTTAGCTTGTTTAACCCCGGCGAATCAATAGCTCAAATTAGCCCCGGTGTCCGGATTGAAGTTGCTCTGGTGCTACTGTTTGTTGCCGGCTATGGCCTGATCATGCAGCGATCGTTTTGGCGGCTGCTATTGGCAGTGCTTGGCGTTTATCAAATTATCTTTTTGTTTGGTTACTTACCTGCGATATACAGCCAACTGATGGGCGTGGCTTTTTCTGATCTGGTTGCTGCAGCCATGCTGCCGGTGCGCAGCGGCACGCATTTGTACGCGCTGATGTATTTGCCGTTGGCTATGCTACTTGCTGCATTAGCGCTGTTTAATTTAAAACCGCAATGGCGCTACTGTTGCTGGCAACTATTACGATTGGAGCGGTTAAGTATTTATTTGGGCTTAATGGCGTTTGCCATAGCGTTATCTGCTATCCAGGCCTTAGCAGGCGCTGAGTTACTTAACGTGTATGATTTGCTCCGTATGCTGGCGGCCAGTTTAAGTATTAGTATGTTGTTTGTTTTTTCAACTGCGATTAACGACCTTGCAGATATAGCCGGAGACAGCATCTCAAACCCTCAACGCCCACTGGTGACTGGCGCAATAACGGCGCCGGTTATGGCACAACTCGCCGTTATTGCGCTGCTAATGGGTTTAGCATTAGCAGTGTTGGTAAATGAGCATTTCTTTTTTGTAGCCATTGCGCTTGCAGCTTTTAGTTACCTCTATTCGGCGCCACCTTTTAGGCTAAAACGCTTTTTGGGCTTAGCGCATGCCGTGCTTATGCTTATTGCTGGCAGCGTAGTGGTGGCCGGTTATGTTGTAGTAGAAGCAAACCTCGCTTTTCAAAAAATGGATTTACCACTGTTGTACAGCCTGTTGCTGTTCTTTTTTATTGCCTCACATTTTAAAGATATTAAGGATGTCAGTGCCGACCGTCGTGTCGGCGTAGTAACGCTTGCAGGCCTTATTGGGGCTAAATCAGCCTATCTGGTTATATGCGTAGCAGTATTTTTTGTTTTGTTATTAAGCAGTTATTGGCTAGGACTGGGATTATTGATTGGTTTAAGTCTTGCGACAGTCTTCGGTGCATCGGCATATTCGTTACGCAATGCTGAGTATTGCCTTTTACTAACGCAAGGTGTGGGTTTTGTATTGTTGGCTGGTTATTGCTGGCAGGTTTTTCAAACAAGGGTGTAAGTATGAGAAGGCAAATTAAATCGGCTGTACAGCTAAAACGCTCAATAACGTCGTTATTATTTATTGCAACCATTGCCAGCAGTGCAGTGTATGCCGATAACTGGGAAGAGCTAAAAGCTAGTGCTGATGCTCAAAAATTGCAAGAGTACATTCGGCAGAACCCTGCGAGTGATCATCTGGTTGACGCTGCTGCACTGGCGTACAGCAAGCTGTTGCAACAAGATAATGTGTCAGCATTGCTTTTATTCAATGAAGAGTTTAAAGACCTTGTTGCTTTACCTGCGTTTAAAGCAAAATCTGCTGCGGAATCTGGGCTGGATACCCGCTTTACTTTTCGCGAAGGTAAAATTGGTGAGCGTTATGTCCCGGTTCTTAACCACAGTTCATCCTCTACAAATACTCGTTATATCAATGGCAGGGCGATAACCGAAACTACCTACAACGATTACACCACAGGTGGTTACAGCCAGGACCGCTACGGCTTTACAGCCGTGTATCAATTGTTTAATGAATCAAACAATAATTACATTGTCGATTTAACCTTGTCTGGTACGGTAACCATGACAGAGCTAAACAGGCAAGTAGCTGGCGTGTGGAGTGATGAGCACCACACCACAAATGTAAAACAGACAAAACTGGAACAGCAAAGCAGTTACCTGTTGAAAAAAGGTGAGAATGTTCGCGATCAATTAGTTGTTGGTGAGAAACAACCGGCCGATTTTAAGATCACTATTTCAGGCATTACTCCGGTATCAGATAGCTGGATAGAAGAACTACAGCAGATTTTAGAAGCGGATGAAGATACAGCTAGCACAGCTGAAACCAAAGTAGAAGAGAAAGGTGTACTGCAAACTATAAAAGGCTTTTGGAAATCGGCTTCTGAACTACCAAATATCATTTCCTCAAAACCTGAACCGCTAAGCCAGATAGAGCAGTATCTTGCAGATCCCCGAGCTGCTAAATGGGCTGATATTTTAAAACAGCGTTATACCGAAACAGCTTTAAAACAGCTTGAAATTACGCTGGAGCCAGAGGCTCGTTATGATCGCGATTTTGATTCGGAAGTGTTGGTTTATATTGCCAATAAAACCCCTTACGATTTAAATATAGAATACCAGACTAACTTTGGCCCTAACGGGCGGGTTAAGGTTGAAAACAATAAACGCAGTCGCCTGGCATTGCGTGGTAAAGGCGTAAATAAAGAATCGCTTAGTTTTCGCGTAATAGCTGCTACCAATGCTAATCCGAATAAAGCTACTGCTGTCAAAGCTAATATAACTCCGGCGCAGCTAGAAGCATTTAAGCAACGCATTGCCGAGCGTGACGAAGAGGAAACTTACAAACAGGCTAAGAATATTTTGACGTTAAATGCGTATCTTAAGAAATACCCTAAAGGTAAGTATTCAAAAGTAGCCGCAGATAGGATAGAACAAATTTATTTTGATGGTGTAAAAGATATTACCAGTGCAAAAGTCTATCTTAGCAGCCTGCCTAAAGGAAAACGTCGGACTGAGGTAACAGAAAAACTGGAGCAAATGTACTTTAACGCAGCCACCAATATTGCAGGTAAGCATGCCTACTTGGATCAATTGCCACATGGAAGTCGTCGCGCCGAAGTTGCTGAAAGCCTAGAGCCGGCTTACTTTGCACAAAGTAATTCGGTAGAAGGTGCACGCAACTATCTTCAGCAATATCCGACCGGGCATCGCAGTTCAGAGGTAATGTCCAAGTTTTGGAAGCAAGCTGGTTTCCGTGATAACGGCGATGGTACGGTTACCGATATTCGCAGTGGCTTGCAGTGGATGCGCTGCAGCCTAGGTCAGCGCTGGAATGGTTCGACCTGTGAGGGAAGCGCAGCCAAAATGAACTGGAATCAGGCCATGCAAAATGCTCGTTCACTCAGTTACGCGGGCAAAAGCGACTGGCGCATACCAACGCGTGAGGAGTTAAGCAGCCTAGTGTATTGCAGCAGTGGTCAAAGAGAGAGTCGCCAGAAGGAAGAATCAGGAGGGAGATGCCAGGGAAGCTATCAAAAGCCGACGATTATCCCCGAGGTTTTTCCCGAAACGCCAAGGGGTTGGTTCTGGTCGTCCCATGCCGATTTTTCCACTGACGCCTGGGGCGTTGTTTTCGATGACGGCCTTGTCTATAACGTCAGCAAATTCAAGAACAACATCAATAGTGTCCGTTTGGTGCGCGCCGGACAGTGATTTGGGTTGCGTAGCGGCGTTTGGTATGAGTGTTAATAAAATTCAAAAAAAGAGGAGGTCGTGAAAAATACAATTTTCGACTGACAACTGGGTAAAACGAGCCAGTGGTTTTGGTATGGTTGGCATGGATGGAACAGTATCTAAAGATGGCAAAACGTTCTCTGGGGATATTACTGATAGCGGCTGCAGTACTTTTCAAGTTAGTTTGCAATAGTTAAAACTATAAAATTGGGTAGGTGGTAAATATGGGGGCCGTGACAGCAGTTACCTCTGCAGATGTAACTGCTGTTTAAATCACAATGTCAGCCGCTACGTTGTAAACGATTTCATAGGAGTACTAAGCTACTTGTTAACCCGCGTATCGCTACAAAGACCGCTTTAAGCATAAAGCGGTCATAAAAATTATAGTATTGAGAGTTTTCGAATTTCTGCTTTTCGCTCAAAGCACCTATTTAGCCTTAGGTAAATCGACCCAACTAGTCGTGTATTGCGGTGACAACATGCCGCGCTTCATCGACCAGTTTTGCTTATTACCCTGACTAGCAAACCAGACCTTGCCTTTACCACTGTTGTTAAGTTTATCGATGACTGTCATCAATGCTTTGCTTTGATAGCTGGGCGGTTCAGGTTCAAACAGGCTACCTTGGTATACACCTTCATCATAAAAATCTGACAGCATCACACCTGCTTTTGCGTAGCGATAACCGTCACGCCAGATCTTATCAAGTAGTTTGATTGCAAGACTAATGAAATCACGAGTGTCAGCGCTTGGCGTTACAAGCGATGTACTGATACTGGAGCGTCTAGGGTCAGGTCTTGATCGTTGAAATCAGGTTAGGTTAGCCTGGTAAGGCATGATAAAAGGCATGACAGGAATTGTAGTTTTTAATAAAACCTTTGTGTTATAAAGATTTTATTGAGTTAGATGGTGGCCCCACCTGGACTTGAACCAGGGACCTGCCGATTATGAGTCGGATGCT
>CAZEGA010000176.1:379-7519 GCA_964511675.1 uncultured Rheinheimera sp. | reverse complement strand
ACTCGCCGTAATAAGCTTCTTTTAAAGCCGTCCAGGCACTGCCGACCACACCGCCGGAGTTAATCAGCGCTTCGCAGCGGCTGTAGACGGTCTGGCGTGACGCCGGGTTAAACATACGGCTGTAGTCGAAGGGGTTTTTGCGGTAAATCACTTCAAAGCTGTCCATCACCCAGGCCGGGTTGCGTACACAGCAAATCATTTTAAAATCGTCAAACAGCTCCACCAGTTGATGCAGACGGGCCGTCCAGTGGCGGTTGGTATCAAAAATAACCGGCTGTGGCGTATCGGTGTAATTGGCGTTGACTATGGCTTTGCAGATATGTTTGCGTTTTGCTTCGTCAAACAAACTCCAGGATTCGCTGTTGGCCCCCATTTGCTCCAAAGCACCGTTTAATAAACCGGCCACAGGGCTGGAGATAGCAGCATAAAACGCCGGGTTTTGCCTTAAAATGCCAGCCAGCAGGGTAGACCCCGAACGCGGCAAACCGGAAATAAAATGAAACTGCGGCACAGCATGTCCTTATTCAGTCGGTAAAATCAGTATTTTCAAAAAAATCAACAATAGCCGCCACGGTTATACCGCTGCCAATTTAAATTGGCACAATAAAGCTATACCGGCAAGCACCTGCTGCATAAAAACAAGCCAGCAGCCTGCTGCCGGTTTTGAAAAATAGCGGCTGACCATCTATAGTGAAGCTCTGGGCCGACAAAACCGGATTAAGCTGTGGTAAGGTTTTATTTGCTAGTGTGTGTACTGACATCAGCACTATGCCCATTGGCCTATGCCGACAGTTTTGCCGCAACATTAGACGAAGCCGAAGCTTACCTGACCGTTAACCCGGCCCATACACTGGCCCTGTTAGACAAGATGGGCGAGCCGGACAAACTGCCGGTTGATGTATCTATCCGCCGCAATATTCTGCTGCTGAGAGCCGCTGTACCAACCAACCAGATGGACCGGCTGATACAGGCACTGGATAGCATTTTCGAGCATCATCAGCATGCTTATTTTCAGCAGCAGCTCACCCCCATCACCAGTGCGCTTGGCATCTGGCTAAGGCGGAATAATTATTTGCATGATGCCCAGCTGAGTTTTGCCTGCTCGTACAGGTATGCCACCACTGACCGGCAGCGGCTGACGCTGACCAATAGCATGGCTCTGCTTGCCATGGAACTGGACGAACATGCAACAGCACATACCTTGTTTGACAGAGCCCGGTTACTGGCAAAGCAGTCGGGCCAGACCAATGTGCTGGCAATGGTCGAGAACAACCTCGGGCTGCTGGCACTGGATGAAGGTAAGCTGCAAGAGGCAGAGCAGTATTTTCGCGCCGCACTGGCTTATTATCAGTCTATCAGCCAGCGTTCCGGGCAAATATCGGCAGGTATTAACCTGTTATTTAGTTTCCTGCTGCAGGAAGAATTGGACAATTTCCAGCGCCTGTACAGCCCGACTACCAACCTGACCGCCAGCTTTCCGAATGAAGCCAAGCAAGCGTTACTGTTCTGGCTGGAAACCCGGTTTGGGCAGATGCAGGGCAAGGCCATCACCGCCCGGATGCGGCAGCAACTGCTCGACAGCTTTGAGCAGATGGAGGATAACAAAGTCAGAATTCTGCTGCACCGCTACCTGGCCCCCCGGCTGGAAGTTGACGTCAAACGGCCTGAAGCGGCATCCCGCAGGGTATTTGAGCGGACATGGTTTACTAAAGTGACCCAGTGCGACTGGCCACTGATACGCTATATGAACCCGGCACTACACCCTTAACACCCCGCGAAAGGCTCTGGCGCCATAGTAAGATTGCGCGCCGTTATGGTAGACAAATACCGTATTGTAGCGCCGGTCACAAAACAGGGCGCCGCCTGATTTTCTTATAGTGTCTGGCGTTGCTACCCAGCTCGACGTTTTCAGGTCGAACTCGCCAAGTTGCTGCAAATCACGGTATTGCTGCTCGGTTAACAGTGCTATGCCCATGGCTGCGGCCATATCAACAGCATTATGCTCAGGTTTGTGCTCTTTTCTCGACTCCTGCGCCTGACGGTCGTAACACAGGCTGCGCCGGCCTTTCGGGCTTTCTGCGGCGCAGTCAACAAACAGGTATTCGCCGCTGCTGTCGTCATAGCCGACCACATCGGGTTCACCGCCGCTGTTTTCCATTTCACTAAGTGACCACAGTTTTTTCGCATCTGTTTCCAGCCTGGCCTGTACCTTAGCCCAGTCCAGCCGCTGATGCCGCTGCATGTTGTTATCAAACCGGGCTTTTAACAGATTAAGTAGTCCGGCATATTGTGTTGTTGTCATCTTTTTTGCCCTTTAAATTACCCGTTCCGGCAATACTCTAATTTAAGCACTGCAATACAGCCAGCATGGCAGGCAGCATCGTTATACCTGCCCTATCGGCCCCGCTAGTCAATCTCTTGCGCTGCAGTCAATTTGGTACTAACATTTGTGCACACAAAAAATCCGGAGCCGGTGATGGATAGCAGAATTCAATTTCGCGTTGACGACGAAACAAAACGGCTGGCACAACTGATGGCAGAAAGCCAGGGCCGTACGCTTAGTGATGCCTGTCGCGAACTTACCGAGCAACTGGCTGACGCCCAGCGTAAAACCATGTTGCATGATGCCTGGCTCAGTGCGCAGGTAAATCAGGCATTTGCCAGGCTGGATGCGGGTACAGCCGAATTTATAACACACGAACAGGCTAAAAGCAGCATGGCTGAGCGCAAAGCTAACATCCGCAGCCGGGCCGGTAAATGATTTACTGGGAAGCCGAAGCCCTGAACGATCGGGAAAAAATTTATGCGTTTTTGTACCATTTTAACCCCACTGTTGCGGATAAAACCGATGATATCATCGTAGCAAAAGTAGAGGATCTGCTGCAGCAACCACTAATGGGGGTACAACGTAGCGGCATAAGCGGCAGATTGCTGATTATCCCTGAAGTATCCCTGATCGTTTCCGACTGGATAGATGGGGCGGATATTCGCGTAATGCGGGTATTACACCAGAAACAACAATTTCCGTAACTATGCCGGCTGCAGGCTAAGGCAAGCCAATACCTGGGTAATGGTTGCAAACGTAACAATTACCCTGCAGCCCCCCGCTACAGCGCCCAGCCCTGCCTGAACGCGGTTGCCTGGCGGCGGGATATTTCTACTGCCAGCTCCTGCTTTAACCTTATGTCAAAGCCGCCGCTAACCGCCGGCTCAATAGCCGTGATATATTGCGTATTGATGATCCAGCTGCGGTTGGCGCGAAAAAACACCTGTGGCGGCAGCCTGTGTTCCAATGCCGCCAGGTTCTTGTAAATTAATGGCTTGCCGGCAGAAAAATACACCCTGGTGTAGTTGCCCTGCGCTTCAAAAGCATAAATATCTGCCAGGGTGACAAAATAGCAGCGTTCACCGTCTTTTAAAAACACCTGGCTTTGTAATGTCATACTGCTGCAGCCGGCAGGCGGCGGCACTTTAGCCAGCGCGGCCTGCAAGCGGGGCAGGGTTACCGGTTTAAGCAGGTAGTCTTTGGCATGGTAAGCAAACGATTTCAGCGCGTACTGATCAAAGGCAGTAACAAAAATAACATGCGGCAGGCGTGGTAAAGTATCCAGCTGCTCCAGCAGGCTGAAGCCATCGCCCCCTGGCATATCAATATCCAGCAACAGCAAGTCCGGCTGCTTATCGCGGACCAGCTGCAGTGCCTGCTGCACATTAGCAGCCTCACCGGCGATATCAATCTCCTGGCACTGGCGCAGCTGGTTAATCAGTTCCAGCCTGGCCAGCCGGCTGTCATCTATGACTACTACTTTCATATCAGTTCTCCGCTGGCAACCTGATCTCAGTAATGACTTTGTCGTCCTGCTGATACAGTTGCAAACCGGCTTTGCCGTCGTATAACAATTGCAGGCGCTGGCGGATATTCTTCAGCCCTACTCCGCCGTGCTTTTCATCCTGCCGCTGCAAAACACCATGATTAATAACCTGCAGCACTATATCGGCCCCTGAGGCCATAGCCGTGATCTGCACTTCACCGCCGGCCGGTAACCGGCTGATACCATGCTTAATGGCATTTTCAACACAAAGCTGCAGTAACAGCTTGGGGACCAGCATCAAGCCACAACCGGCATCTGTTGTTTCACGGTATTGCAGGCGTTGTTCAAACTGAATTGAACACAGGCTGATATAGCTGCGTACTATATCCAGCTCCTGCTGCAAGGTGACTTTAACGCCATCCTGCCGGTTCAGATTGTAACGCAGCATATCAGACAGCGCAGCCAGCATTGCTCTGGCACGATCCGGATCTTCCAGGATCAGGGCGCGGATATTATTGATGGCATTAAACAGAAAGTGCGGGTTTAACTGGTTGATCAGCGCATCAAGCTGCGTAGCATGTAGCAGCGCTGTGGTCTGGCGCAACTGGCGTACCTTGGTAACAGCAAAATACACCGCCGACCAAAAGCATAACGCCATCAGCATATTAATAAAATTACCGGCAAACACTGTCCTGATCACAAACCAGCGCTGCTCAGCCGGGACCGGAAAAGTATAGCCGCTGACGGACAGTACAAAAAACGTGATTACCAGTAATGCCGTAGCAACAGCGGCAAAAAACACACTGCCGCCGGCCAGCACGGCAACCTGCATGGCCAGCGCGGCCTGTGCGCTATGTTTACGGTAAAACCCACGCAGCAGATGCGATCCCAGGCCGGTAGCGCTTACCAAAACGGCACCGTACAGCAGCTCGGTTGCAACAAATATCGGCCGGTTCAGCACGGCAAGTGTCATCAGGCTGTATAACAGCAGCCATCCGCCCCATTGCAGCACCGCATAAGTGTATTTCATTTTTTGTCTGTGTCCTTTGTGCTGTGTTGCGCTATCCATTGTTGCAGCAACAAAAAGCCTTGTGATGTTACCGGTATTGCCACATTGGTCAGGATAACAATACCCATTTTCTGCTGCGGGTCAAACGCCACCAGACTGGCAAACCCCCCGGTCTGACCGGCATGCCATAACACATTCTGTTGTTGCATCCAGCCTGGCGTCATTACTGTGCCCTCCTGCTCTGTCAACACAGTCAGCCACTGCCTGAGCAGTTCATTGTGTTCAGCCTGGGCAAAAACGGTACGCAGCATTATGGCCATATCTTCAACTGTTGCAATAACGGCGCCGGCGCCGGCCAGGCTGTCGAACTGCCAGTTTGCCATGTTGTCACCGGTAATGGCGTAGCCGCTGGCCAGCCGGGCGAAGCTGACACCGGGCTGCTGGATTCTGGCCGCCGACATGCCCAGCGGCAGAAATACCGCCTGTTGCATAATATCGGCGTAAGATTGTTGCAGCGTTTGCGACAGCAAGTAGCCCACCAGGCCATAGCCGTAATTGGAATAGCTAAATACCTGCGGGTCAAACCGGGTACTGGCTAACGCCTCCAGTAATTGCGGCTCAGCATAACCGGCATAGGGGTTGGTTAAATCGTGCAGCGGCATATTAGCCGGTAAACGCGGTAAGCCGCTGCGGTGTGTCAGTAATGCCGCCAGCGTATAACGATGTTCGGCCAGTTGTGGCAAATTAAACTGCTGGCTGACACTTTGCATTAACTGCCAGCGCCCGGCCTGTACCTGGCCTAACGCCGCCAGTGCGGTAAGCGGTTTGCTAATGGAGCCAATTTCAAACAAGGTGTCTTTTGTCAGGCGGCTTTCTGTTGCCACATCGGCCAGGCCATGCAGGTGATATTCCACTTGCTGGTCATGCACCAGCGCAATTGCCACGGCATGCTGGCCGAACTCTGCGTTCAGCCAGGCCGGTAGCTTATCAAGTGCCGGTGTTACGGTTTCAGTCAGGGCTTTTTTTTTAAATTAAGCGGTATTGCCATGCCCTGTACAAAGGTGCCCTGCCATTCATCCTGCTGCCAGCTTGCCTGATAGCTGGCGTTAATCAGTGCCGAGCTGAAACTCAGGGTATTACCGGTCTGGCTGAACTGGTTTACCGGAATGCCAAAACTTTGCTGTTTAGGGCTGTCCAGTGTGACATGGTAGCCATCTGCCACTACAGCCACATTTAGTACCAGCGGCAGACTGGCCGTTTTACTGATCGGTAAATCGCCAAACCATCGTTGTTCATGCTGCAAGCGCGCCAGCGCGTCTTGTGGCAGGCGTTGCAGGGTTATCGCTACATCGCGGCCCTGAGTGAAAGTGCCACTGAGCGTTTCGCCGTTAAAAGCGCCGCTGAATTTTGCTTTGAGTTTGTCATCAGTAAAGCTCAGGTTGTTACCGTCAATACTGAAGGTTGTCGGCGCCTGCCCCCCGCTGCCCTGATTCGGGCTGCTGAGCTCCAGCTGGTATCCATCAGCGTCAGGCGTAAATTTCAGCCCCAGCACTATACTGAATTCAGGCGCGAACTGCAGTACACCGCGCCAGTGTCCGCTAAGATCCTGCGCCATGCTATTTACGCTAAACAGCGCAGCAGCCAGCAATACCGTCATAGGTTTCATGTTTTGTCTCCTTGGGTTAACAGCCATCAGCATAAGGCAACCGCGTTGATGAAACTGAAATTTATGATCAGAGGTACTGATAGCGCCTGAACGGCGCTGTTACAGTATAAACGGCGGGGCAGTATAAAAGTGCTGGTGGTGAGATGCCAGGGCGCAAAGCTGCAACCGCTGATGCTGGTCAGTTAACGTTCCTGCACGAACAGGCTTCAGTGATCAGCATTGGGCAATGCCGGCCTGTTTTTTATCAGTCCAGGGTAAGTAACACTTTAACCTTGTCTGACACGACATCAGCACTGACATAGCCAATCAGGTTCGGATTATTCGCCACCAGTGTCAGCACTTCGCTGTCAGATGCCACTTCTTTTGGCGGTGTGCCCTTACCGGTAAACACCAGCTTAGACCAATACGCTTTCACCTGGCTTGACGAACGGCCCAGGGCTTTCTGGTCAAAATCTGCCCGTAGTGGCACAGAATCTGCCAGGTTAACCGGCACGGCCGATGAGCCATCAGAAAATGCGCTCAGTTTACCGGTGTACATGCGGACCAAATCATCCTGCGTCAGAGTGGTCTGGTTAGACGGGTGCACCACTACGACAATCGCCGCATTTACTGCTACAGGTTTTGCCGTTGCTGGAGTACACGCTTTAATGATT
>CAZEGA010000176.1:0-369 GCA_964511675.1 uncultured Rheinheimera sp. | reverse complement strand
ACTGCTACAGGTAGTAATAAACCGCCAATAAGTAATATCGTTTTCATGCTGCCTCCTTAAAACACCAGATCAACGCCAAACGTAATGGATTTGCTGTCTCCGGCCACCATCAGGCCGTCATAGCCTTTGTCTTTGACATCATCGTATTGCAGTTTAAACGCCGCCGAACTGTGGAAATCGTAGCGCAAGCCAATACTGCTGGTGTTATGCACCTCACCGTCACTGTCAAAATCGGCATACGATATATAAGGTGTAATACTGTTAAAACGGTAACCCAGCGATACCATATAGGTGTCAAACTTGCCGCCATCCAGATCCAGCCGGTTAAGTTCAGACAGAATGACCAGGTTGTTGTAATCAATATTAACG
>CAZEGA010000175.1:0-7521 GCA_964511675.1 uncultured Rheinheimera sp. | reverse complement strand
TTAATAAAGCCTTTGACTTGATGCATGAAGGTAAGTCGATCCGGACTGTGATTCATTTTTAAGATAGAACACTGCGATTGAGGGACGGATTAGAACCCCGTTCTGGTCGCCACAGAGTGTCTGAGTGAACGCGCAAGCGTGAGCGAGTTGCTGTGGCGAGCCAGGGCGGGTGTTGTAATCTGTCCTGACTGAACAACTATGGACAGATTATGACAACTTCCGCATTAACCAAAGTCAGTGAGCAGCTTTGCTTTGCTGGCAAACAAATCCGCTTTAAGCACCAGTCAGGTGTATTAAACTGCGAAATGCAATTTTCGGTATTTTTACCGCCACAGGCGCAAACGGGCAAAGTACCGGCATTGTACTGGCTGTCCGGCTTAACCTGCAGCGATGAAAATTTCTCCAGCAAAGCCCTGCCGCAATACGTTGCGGCAGAGCTGGGTATAGCACTGATAATTCCCGATACCAGCCCGCGCGGTGACGGTGTGCCGGATGACGCAAACGGTGCCTACGACTTTGGCTTGGGTGCCGGCTTTTATGTTAATGCAACACGGGAACCGTTCGCTAAGCATTACCGCATGTATGACTATATCGTCAGTGAACTGCCACAACTGCTGGAAGCCGAACTGCCGCTAAACGAGCAGCGCGCGATCAGCGGGCACTCCATGGGCGGCCATGGTGCTTTGGTGATTGGTTTGCGCAACCGCGAGCGTTATCGCAGTATTTCGGCATTCTCGCCCATTTGTAACCCGGTCAATTGCCCCTGGGGTATTAAAGCCTTTAGCGGTTATTTAGGCGATGATCAACGCCAGTGGCAGCAATATGATGCCTCAATACTGCTGGAAAAAGCACAAAACCCGTTGCCAATACTGGTGGACCAGGGCACTGATGACAGCTTTTATCCTGAGCAGTTGCGTACTGCAAGCTTAATGGCAGCGGCAGAGCAAAACGGTGCCAACGCCGAGATCCGTATGCAGCAGGGGTATGATCACAGTTACTATTTTATCGCCAGTTTTATTGAGCAGCATTTGCGTTTTCATGCGCAGCACTTATTTGACTAACTGCCTTTAAAAAACGGCCGAAATCCTGTTTCGGTCGCCACAGAGTGTCTGAGCCCTGCCGCAGGCAGTAGGGCGAGTTGCTGTGGCGAGCCGGAGCGGGAATTGCAACCGGCAGCCCTAACCTGAGTTACCGAATCACAGTACATATAAAAAAGGCCAATCACTTACGTGATCAGCCTGTGCAGTGTAGCAGATTTTTATTACCCGATGGATTTCAGCATGCACGTAGGCGGCAAGGCCATCCATCCCCATGAGCTTAGTGTACTAAGTGATTGGGCGAACGGGCGCAGCTAACGCCCGTGCATTTTGAAAGACGACGGCTAAATTACCAGATCTTAACGCGCTGCTCTGGCGGTAAGTACATGGCATCGCCTTCTTTAATATCAAAGGCGGTATAAAACTGCGGAATATTCGGCAGCACACCAATAACACGGTAGTGCGCCGGTGAATGCGGGCCTGTGCTTAACTGGCGGCGCAGGGCTTCTTCGCGGAACTTGGTACGCCATACCTGCGCCCAGCTGATAAAAAAGCGTTGTTCGCCGCTAAAGCCATCCAGTACCGGCGCGTCCTGACCGTCCAGCGACAGCTGATAGGCTTTTAACGCCACTGTCATACCGCCTAAATCACCAATGTTTTCGCCCAGTGCCACAGCACCGTTGACGTTAACCCCCGGCAGCGGCTCAAACTTGTTGTACTGGCCAATTAATTTGGCACCACGGGCCTGGAACTGGCCTTTGTCCTGCTCGGTCCACCAGTTACGCAAATTGCCATTGCCATCGTATTTGGCCCCCTGATCATCAAAACCGTGGCCAATTTCATGGCCGATCACGCCACCGATCCCGCCGTAGTTCACCGCATCGTCAGCAGCCATATTGAAGAACGGCGGCTGCAGAATGGCGGCCGGAAACACGATTTCGTTGTTTACCGGGTTGTAGTAGGCATTTACGGTTTGCGGCGTCATAAACCACTCGCCCTTGTCGATAGGCTTACCTAACTTGGCGACCATCTGGTCATAACCCCATTGACTGGCCCGCATCACGTTGCCAACTAAATCACCGGCGTCAATCTGCAGTGCCGAGTAGTCTTTCCATTTATCCGGGTAGCCAATTTTCGGCGTAAACTTGCTCAGTTTATCCAGTGCCGCCACTTTAGTCTCTTCGGTCATCCACTCCAGCTCTTTAATCGAGATTTCGTAGGCCTTGATCAGGTTAGCCACTAACTGTTCCATCCGCTGCTTGGCTTCAGGTTTAAAGTGGCGCTCAACGTACAGCTTGCCGGTCAGCTCACCCAGCACCTGATCAGCGGCGTCTACCGCCCGTTTCCAGCGTGGCTGTTGCTCCTGGATACCACTTAATGTTGTACCGTAAAACGCAAAGCGGCGGTCGGCAAACGGGCTGCTCAGCTTGTCGGCATAACCGTGGATGGTTTTCATGCTCAGGTAATCCTGCCAGCTTTGCAGATCTGTGTTGTCCAGCACTTTGGCAAAGCCCGCAAAATAGCTGGGCTGGCGCACAATAATGTCGTTAACAGCAGCTAACCTGGCGCCACTGGCAAAGGCCGCCCAATCAAAGCTGCCCAGGCTGGCGTTCAGCTCAGCAGCCGACATTTTGTTATAGGTTTTATCGGCATTGCGGCTTTCCAGCCGGGTCCAGTGATGTTCTGCCAGTGCTTTTTCCAGCGCATAAACCCGCTGTGCGGCCGCTGCCGCATCGGCGAAACCGGCCAGGCTAAACATATCGGTTAAGTACGCCTGGTACTGGGTAATAATGTTTAACGAGGCTTCATCGTCTTTAAAATAGTAATCCCGGTCTGGCAGGCCCAAACCGCCCTGGCCCAGATACACGGCATACTCGGTAGAGTTTTTCGCATCGTTATTCACAAACCAGCCAAACGGGATCGTCACACCATCACGCTGCAGGCGGGCAAATAACGCGGCTAACTGTGTTTTATCGCTCAGGGCGTTAATAGCATCCAGTTGTGGCTGCAGCGGGCTTAAGCCCAGCTTTTCAATGCTGGCTTCATCCATAAAACTGTTATAAAAGCTGCCCAGTTTCTGTTCATCTGAGCCGGGCGTCAGATCGGTGCGGGCTGAAACTTCATCTATGATGGCTTTCACTGCCTGCTGTGAATTGTCGGCCAGGATATGGAACGAGCCGTAAGACGCTTTATCGGCCGGAATTTCCGTCTCGGCCAGCCATTTACCGTTGACCGCCTGGAAGAAGTCTGCCGAGAAGGCTACTGCCGGGTCAAAATAGCGGGTATCAACGCCCGATACCAGAGGCGCTTTGACTTCAACTATTGCCGCAGACTGAGTTTGAGTGGTATCCGGTTTATTACACGCCGCAAGGCCAAGTGCCAGCGCAACTGAAGCGGCGGCTAAAGTGAGTTTTTTCATTGTTGTTATCCTGGTTGGGTTACATATCGTTAAGCCGGTTAATACTACTCCGTTGCCGCCATGATGCCAAACAGCTGCAGATACGAAGTTGTAACAAGTTATAAAAACGCTATGATGCTGTAAGTATTCAGACAAACAGGCAGCACTATGGATAAGCTTCGTCAGGCCGACCAGTTACTGAACTGGGCCGAGCAAACACAGTTAACCGCCGCCCAGTTGCAGCAGGCACAACAACAGATCGCCTTACACCCGGCCATTGCCGACTGGCTGGCACTGGCGCAGCGCATACTGCTAAGCGGTGCCGTTATTCTGGCCGCCTGCGCAGTGATTTTCTTTTTTGCCCATAACTGGCCGTTAATGCATTACTTGAGCAAACTGGCTCTGGCGGGCGCTTTCGTCTTGCTAAGCGGCGTACTGGCTACGCTGCTGCAGCCACAAAGCCCGCCGCAAACGGCCGCGTTACTGGCGTGCGCCCTGCTAAGCGGTGCTTTGCTGGCCCTGATCGGCCAGACCTACCAGACCGGTGCCGATATCTGGCAGTTGTTTGCCGGCTGGGCAGCGCTTATTACACCGTTGGCGCTGCTGGCCAGAAGTCGCTTATGTTACCTGTTGTGGTTTGCGGTTATTGAACTGGCCCTGCTGCGTTATACCGAGCTGCACGGTTCTTACTGGCAGCCCGACAGGCTAAACACCTTACTGCTGCTGACGCTGGCCAATGCCCTGCTGTGGCTGTTCAGCTACCTGGTATTGCCGCGTCTTGGCGTAGCAAACAACCGCCAGCTGCACTGGCTGGCCATGCTGGCCTGCATACTGCCGGCTATGCTGGGGGCGGTCAGCGGCCTATGGGAGACACGCTACCAAAGCAATTTACTGCTGTTTGTGCTGCTGGCCCTGCCTGCTGTTGCCTGGTTTAAACTGCGCCGCCCCGATCTGCTGGTACTGGCGCTGTGGTTGTTCAGCAGTATAGCCGTAGCCACCAGTGCCCTGGCCCGGCTGCTGCAAGATACCGATGACCTGCTGAGCTTTAACCTGCTGGCGCTGTTTGTTATTGGCAGCAGTGCCGCCGCAGCCAGCTGGCTGCGCCGCCAGTTACAGCAACAGGGGGCAGTATGAATACCCCGGACCAACTGGCTGAGCAGCTGGCCAGCAGCGGCATTATTGACAATACCCAGGCGCAGGCATTACGGGCACAGCACAGCCCCTGGTGGCTGCAACTGATGCAAGGCTTTGCCGCCTGGATTGCGGCGCTGCTGATTATTTCTTCCGTGCTGGGGCCGTTATTTGCCTTAAGCGAAGCCAACACCATACGGGTAGTGCTGGCGGTATTAATGCTGCTGGCAGCCGTGTATCTGGCAGCCCGGCCGGCAGAGTTTCTGCGCTATATGTCGGTTGCCGTGGCGCTGGCGGCACAGGGTCTGCTGGTATATGTTGCGGCCGAGCTATTCCGCCCGGCTGAAGATGCCGCCCGCTACAGCTGCATTATTATCAGCAGCCTGCTGTTGTTTACCCCGCTTAACAGCCTGCACCAGCGTATCAGCCTGGGTTTTGCCCTGCTGTGTGTACTGTCTTTTATGCAACAGGTCACGGTGCTGGCCGTAATGGGGGCCTTACTGCTGGCCGCCAGCCTGGTACTGTGGAGCAACCGGCCACGCTGGAGCAGCCGGCGCTATGCGCTGAAACTACGCAGCCTGCTGGAGCTGTGCACGCTGGGCGCCCTGGCACTGGCATTTGTCAGCCAATGTATCAGCAATCCGGATTACAGCTACTGGCTCAAAGGGGATTATCCGCTAGCCCGGCAGCTCAGTAGCGGATTGAACGCTGCCTTGCTGGCTGGCTACGTCATCTGGCTTAGCCGCCAGGCTACAGTGCCGAGCCGGCTGGCCATTGCGGTGTTTACCTTACTGTTGTGCCTGTTACTGTTTAATGCCCCGGCCCTGCTGGTTGCCACCGCGCTGATGCTGGCGTGTTTTTATGCCAGTGCTGTGCGCTGGTTTATGCTGACCGTGCTGGCACAAATTGCTGCCTTAAGCCAGTTTTATTACAGCCTGCAGCTTAGCCTGCTGCATAAAGCCGGCCTGCTGGCACTGGCGGCCGTGTTATTGTTTTGCGGCTGGCTGCTGATCCAGCGTTACCAGCGGAGGCAAGTATGAACAGCACCTTACAACGTGGTCTTACCGCACTGGCTGTCGGCTTTATCCTCAGTGTGGCCGCCTGGACTGTCTGGCAGTTTGAGCAAACCCTGCAGCAGGGGCGCACCGTGTTACTGGAACTGGCACCGGTTGACCCGCGCTCTATGATGCAGGGCGACTATATGGCGTTAGCCTTTGCGCTGGACCGCCAGTTGCCGGATGATGCAGGCCATTACCGCTATGCCTGGCTGCAACTGGATGCACAGGGCGTTGCCGGATTGCACAGTGTCAGTAACCAGTTACCCGGTGGGCCGGATCTGCTGGCGGTGTTAATCCGGCCACGGCGTTTTGGCTATACCCTGGGGCCAAATGGTTTCTTTTTTGCCGAAGGTACAGCAGCAGTTTACGAGAACGCCCGTTATGGCCGGTTCCGGGTTGATAGCGGCGGCAAAACGCTGCTGACCAGCCTGCTGGACGACAAACTGCAACTGCTGGGCGACAATCAGCGGTAACACCCGGGGCTGCGCGGGCAGCTGTTACCACGGGCGCAAATCAGCTGGGCCGGTTTTTGTAAGCTGCGCGCCACCCAGTTGATATTCAGGATATGTGCCACACTGGTCAGCGCAGTCTGAATGGTTTTCGGCACTTTAGCGCCACCGGCACTGCTGACACACAATTGCTTTAATTCCTGTGCCATGCTGTCGGCGTCCTCCCCCTGCGCCAGCAGCGCCGGGTTTAAATCTATACCGGCGCACAGCACATGGGCATTACCGGCCAGATCCTGCACCTTGGTCGATTCACAGCAGTAAATACGCGGCACACCATTTACATCCAGTAAGGATAACTGCGCCGAGCTGGCTACGCCGTCGACATCAAACATACGAAACACCGCCCAGTGCTGACAGGGATCTTCCACCTTGCGCATATTGCCCCAGGGCAGCGGTATACCATTGCCGCGGTATACCGCTTTCAGCTTACCCGGCGTATAGGCATCAAAATAATGCCAGTGGGTATAGGGCGATACGGCCGTCATGCGGCGCATGGCAACAGACGCAGACACCCCGGCCTGCTGGTGGCTGCTGATTTCATAGCCGTGGCGGTCCAGCAACTGGCGAAACGGCAGCTTGGGGCACAATAGCGCTCCGGCAAAAAAACTCGACTCAAAATCACGCCAGGCATGCAAAATGTCCTGTGGCTGCACGGCGGTAGACTGCGACAGCTCATCGTCATAAGCCCCGCCGACTGTCATACTGCTTTTTACGCCGTCTTTATTGTGCAGCACGGCATGGCCGATATGCACCGCCAGCTCGTACTTTAACCGGGTAGGAAAGCTTTTAAGCAGGCTGTTGACATGCAGTGTATTGGGCGGGGTAAAAAACGAGGTCGACACATTCTTCGACAATACACCCAGCTCGTCCAGCAGCTCTTTTGGTGCTTCGTTATACCAGCGTAGCTGCAGCCCCAGTTGCCTGGTAATAGCCAGTAAGTCGTCCACTCCCAGTGGCATGCGTTTTTGCCCGACGTCTTCCGCGGCACGTTCCAGCTCAGGAAAATGGTTCTGGTGGTGCTCCTGATGTGCGCGGATCAACAACTGGGCAAACTGTTTGCCGCTGGTACCGGTTTGCGACAGCATTTCGGGAATGGCAATTTGCAGAATATCGTTGGAGAATAAAAACCCCGGCTCCAGCGCCATACCACTGATACCGCCCCGGCTGCCCTTTTGCGGCGTTAAATCCTGCCCGGCATCTTCACCGTCTAAAAACCAGTCAATATCTTTCTGGAACACCTCGGCTATCACCTCCAGCATTTCAACGCCGGGTGTGCGTTTACCGCGTTCTATCATCGACAGGTAAGACACCGACGGCGCGTATTCCGGGTTAACCCGGATACAACGGGTAGATAAGTCTTCCATCGTTAAGTTATTGCGTTTTCTTAA
>CAZEGA010000174.1:4631-7525 GCA_964511675.1 uncultured Rheinheimera sp. | reverse complement strand
GGAAATTAAAGATGTACGCTTAGTACATGCCCCGGCGGAAGGCGTGGGTAAATTCGGCGGCGATACCGACAACTGGATGTGGCCGCGCCATACCGGCGATTACAGTTTCTACCGCGCCTATGTCAGCCCGCAAGGTAAATCGGCCGACTACAGCGTCGATAACGTCCCCTATACCCCGGATTTTCACTTAACACTGGCCAAAGACGGTGTCAAAGAGGGCGATTTTGTCATGGCCATGGGTTACCCGGGCCGCACCAACCGCCACCGGTTGCCGTCAGAAGTCAGTGAAACCTTTGAATGGGCTTACCCGAATACTGTACAGCAGTTTAAAAACACGCTGGATATTATTGCCCGCGAAACCGCCAGCGACAAAGATGCCGAGCTGAAATACGCCAGCCGCGTTGCCGGTTTGAACAACTATATGAAAAACCGCCAGGGTATGCTGGACAGTTTTGCCAATAGTGATTTCCTGGCGCGTAAAACCGCCGAACATACGGCGTTAAGCCAGTGGGTAAACAGCAGCCGCGACAATAAAAAAGCCTATGCTGACGATCTGAAAAACATTGAAAAACTGCTGCAACAGCGCCAGCAGCAGGACCGCAGCGATTATCTGCTGAATAACGCTACCCCAAGGTTGCTGACCACAGCCGGCGCGTTATACCGCCTGGCGCAGGAGGGCACCAAGCCGGATGCAGAGCGTAAGGCCGGTTTCCAGAGCCGTGACTTACCACGTTACAAAGCCTTTGTGGCCGGTATGGAGCGTAACTTTGCGCTCAGCGTGGAAAAAGCACTGGATCTGTATAACCTGGGCCGTTATGCCGCCCAGCCGAAAAAGCAGCGCAATGCCGGCTTTGATAAAGTGATGGGCATTACAGACAATATGAGCGAAGCCCAGCTCAAAGCCCTGCTGGATAACTGGTATGCCAACACCGGTTTAACCGAACTGGCCAACCGCACCGCCCTGCTGGACATGACACCGGAGCAGTTTGGCCAAAGCAGCGACAGCGTTGTTAAAGCAGCAGTGGCACTGCACAGCTGGAATATGCAACGCGAAGCCGCAGACGAAGAGCTGGCCGGCAAAATACAGCAGGCTTATGCCAGCTATATGCGCGCCAAAATAGCCTTTATGCAGTCTAAAGGCCAGGCCGTATACCCGGATGCCAACAGCACGCTGCGCGTAACCTACGGTAATGTTACAGGCCGCGCCCACGGCAATGAAGACGGTAATGCCTGGGCGCCGTTTACCACGTTGCGCGGCATTACTGCCAAAGCCACCGGCGAGGGCGAATTTAATGCACCACAGGCACAGTTAGATGCGATTAAAGCGAAAAACTATGGCCCGTATAAAGTAGACAGCTTAAATTCGGTGCCGGTAAACTTCCTGGCCACGCTGGATATTACCGGTGGTAACTCAGGCTCTGCCGTACTGAACAGCAAAGCCGAGCTGGTCGGTTTAGCCTTTGACGGCACGCTGGATTCGATTATCTCCGACTGGGATTTTAACCCCAGTAACACCCGTTCTATTCAGGTAGACCATCGTTTTATGCTGTGGCAAATGCAGCTGGACGGCGCCGATAACCTGTTAAAAGAGATGGGTGTTAACTAGTTTTGGCGTGAGCATTACCAAATGGGCCAGCAATAACGCTGGCCTTTTTATTACTTTGCTAATAATTCAGCCGCTAACCGGACAAAATCTGAAGACGTAAGTATGCCCTTCAGCTTATTGTTTTCGTCCACCACCGGCAGGCAGCCATGCCGGTGGTCAATAAAGAATTTCACCACATCCGCCAGCGATTGTTGCGGAGTTACTGCAGCAAAATCAGTTGCCATCAAATCTGCCACCAGTTGCTGCTTTTCTTTACGCTCCAGCGCTGTGGCGCCGTATTGCGCCATTAAGCTCATCACTTTGGCGATCATAATTTTCTGCGTCAGCATACCCACCAGGGCGCCATGCTCATCTATCACCGGAATATGGCGCACATTTTTGCTGCGCATTAAATCATGCGCATCTTTTAAGCTGGCATCCCTTGTCACGCATAAAGGATCAGCCGTCATCAGCTCAGCCACAGTTGTCATGGTCATAACAGTCTCCGTATCAGCACAGGTTGTCAGTTATAACGGAAAAAGTAGCCCGTTACTTAGCGCTGGATCAAGTTTCTGCGGCTGGTTTTGTTGCCGGTGTTAACGAGCTGCCAAGCGAGGCAATGATCACCAGACCAATCGCCAGCCACTGCCACAGCGTAAGTTGCTCAGCCAGAATAAGAAACCCCGCCAGTGCCGCTATTGCCGGTTCTACACTCATAAACACACTGAAATTCTGCGATGTCATGTTTCTCAGTGCCACCATCTCTAATGAATACGGCAACGCACTGGATAAGATCCCCACCAGCAGCCCCAGCGGCAGCACGTCCCAGCTCAGCAGTGCCATACCCTGGCTGACAGCCCCTGCGGGTACCAGAAAAGCCGCCGCCACTGTCATACCCAGCGCCACAGTAATACCGCCGGACGCCTGAGAGTTGGTTCTTTTACCAAATAAAATATAACCGGCCCAGCAGGCACCGGCAGCCAGTGCCAGTATTACGCCGACCGGGTCCAGCGCATTCACACCGCGCATATCCGGTAACAGTAATAAAATGCCGGCCAGCGCAAACGCCACCCAGATTAAATCCCGCTTACGCCGGGACGAACACAGCGCCACGGCTAAAGGCCCGGTAAACTCCAGCGCCACACCTATGCCCAGCGGAATACGGGCAATCGCCAGATAAAACAGGATATTCATCCCGCCCAGGCAAATACCGTAAATAATAATGGCCTGCCAGTCGGTCGCGGAAAGCTCGGTATCGAGTTCGACGCCTCGCCCGGCTTTTTCGTCCTCCAGTATTTCGTCGAAAACT
>CAZEGA010000174.1:0-4621 GCA_964511675.1 uncultured Rheinheimera sp. | reverse complement strand
GCCACAATACCAGTGCCGAAAACCCCAGCCGCAATGCGGTAGTGCCCTCAGGGCCAATCAGCGGAAACAGCTGCTTCGCGATAGAGGCACCGGACTGAATAGTCACCATTGCCAGCAATACGCTGACAACAGCCACAATAAGACTGCGATTTAACATCACTGGCATAAACAGAATGATCCGAAAGGAAGAACACGCTACAGGCTGATTGTAGCCTGTCACCCGGACAAAAAGTAACTGCACGCGCACTGTATTGCGTCGTCTGTGCGTTATTTCAGGGCAAACTCCGGCCACAGTAGCCACTGCGCCCTGGGCGGTACATCAAGACGTCAAAAAAATATCATTTTATAGCAATTATTTAGCTGCAGATTAACCCATAGCGGCTACACAGCGTCGTGCTGGCACGCCAGCTGCTTAATCCAACTTAACGGTATTTGTGCTCAGTTTCCGCTTTTCGCTTTCAGCTCAGGAGCATTATGATGACCGCATTACAGCACCGCAGCCATCCACTGCGCGATATTCTGGATAAAGAACTGCAACAACGCACCTTTCCGGCGCTGACAGCGCCGTGCCGCCTGTGCCAGTTTATGCTGACGGTGTCCCCGGCCTCACGCAGCAGCGAACTGGGCTTTATGCAGCAACTGGCCAGCCAGCAGGGCAGCCATTTTGGCGAAACCGATCATGACATTAACCTGCCGCTGTTTGGCGGCAGCCTGCGCTTTGAAAAGCATGGCGAGTTTTCCAGTTATGTCTTTATCCAGAGTGGCAGTGAAAAACAGCTGTTTGATGATCCGCTGGATTTTCTGCCGGCGAAAAACTGGCTGGAGGATATTCCGGGCCAGATCTTCCGCGTCGTCCAGCTCAGCGTGATTACCCCCGCCCAACTGCAAAGCCATGCCGGTATCGACAAACTGTTTAACCCGGATAACTGCATCAGCAGCCTGCTGGCCGGGCAAAAAGCCCGGATCTGGACCGACTTCCAGAAACATGCCGAAGGGGCCGGCCGTATGTTGTTGCTGGATCAGGGCTTAAGCCCGGCCGCACTGGGCCGCCTGGTGCAGCAATTGTTTGATCTGGGCAACTACCGCAAATTATCGCTGCTGGGCTGGCCGCAATCGCGCCAGGCGCTGAGTAAACTTGCCGTGCTGGAGCAGCAATTATCCGATATTACCCAGCGTATAGAACTGCGCCAGAGTGATGACGAGCACTTACTGAACGAAATTACCACTATGGCGGCACAGACCGAGCATCTGATTGCTGACACCAGCTCACGGCTGCAGGCCACCGCAGCCTATTATCAGCTGACACTGGACAGGATCAGAAGCCTGAGCGAAACACCGATTGAAGGCCTGCTGTCGCTGCAGGACTTTACCGAACGGCGCTTAACACCGGCGTTTCGCACCAGCGAATCTGTGGTGTACCGGCAAAATGCCTTATCCGGCCGCCTCGGCCGCTCTACCGAACTGCTGCGCACCCGCATTAACTTAAAGCTGGAGCAGCAGAACCAGCAGTTGCTGGCATCAATGGATAAAAGAGCGAAACTGCAGCTGAATATGCAGCAGATGGTAGAAGGCTTATCGCTGGTGGCCATCAGTTATTACGCGGTACAGCTGAGCGACAAAGCCATTAAAGCGCTGGGCTACTGGCTGCCACAGCTGAATACCGAGCAATGGCAGAGTGTCAGCTTACCGGTGGTAGTGGTTATCGTCAGCGCGGTACTGTTATGGGTCAACCGCCAGCTGCACCGTGATAAATCCGGCTGAGTGCTTGAGATTTCCCCCGCTAAGTGCTTTACTTTCGATCCGCTTTTATACAATGGATCTGAAAAGTGTTACCTAGCCTTGTGGTTGCTATTGCCTGTGTCAGTTTTGCCTGTGGTGCCGCAGTACCGGAGCAGGAGGAGGCCAGCACAGGCAAAAAGCAGCTGAAACTGACACCGGGCCAGTCATTACACACCGCCCCGGCGCAAACCAGCAGCCGCCCGGCGCCGCAAATTGCGGTGTATAAATCGGTAAAACAGGACGGTACGCCGCTGTTTTCAGATCGTCAGCCGTTAAACCGGCCCTACCAGGTGATGCGCTTTGACTGCTTTGCCTGCGATCCGGTATCCAAAGTAAACTGGCATACCGTACCGCTGTACACCAAGCCCTATAACAGGATCATTACCAGGGCAGCAGATGAACACCAGCTGGACCCGGCCCTGATCCGGGCGGTTATTCATGCCGAATCGTCATTCCGGCCACAGGTGGTATCAAGGAAAGGGGCGGTTGGCCTGATGCAACTGATGCCGCAAACTGCTGCGTATCTGGGTGTACAGGACTCAAGCCACCCGGAGCAGAATATTATTGCCGGCAGCCGTTATCTGGCGCAGCTGTTAAAACAACACAATGGCGAGCTGACGCTGGCACTGGCCGCTTACAACGCCGGGGCCAGTAATGTTAAACGTTATAACGGTATTCCCCCCTTTGCAGAAACCCAGGCTTATGTCGAGCGGGTCGCCATTTTGCACCGGCGTTACCAACAGGAAAGCTAACCCGGTTAAACCGTTGCCGGTTTGTGCAGTGCGGCCCGCAGTATATCTTTCCAGGACACCAGGCCCAGCAAATGCTTATGCTCGTCTGTCACCGGCAGGCAGCTGATATTGTGCTGCAACAGCAGAGCCGCGGCCTGTTTGACACTGCTGCTCTCTGTGATGCTGATCACCGGGCTTACCATCACCTGGTGCACTTTGCGGCTGCGGATAAACAGCCCGATAGCCGGATCAGTGGCCGAATCCATCACCGGGCTCAGCTCACGAAAGTAATCTTTTACCGACACTATCCCGACAATACGGTTGCTGTTATCTACCACAGGCACATGCTGAAAGCAGGCTTTGGCAAAAACATCACGTAACGAGGCCAGGCTGGCATCGGCTGCCGTTGTCACCAGTTTGTTACGATGCGTCATGATCTGCGCAATGCCCATAGCCATCTCCGGGGGTTATTCGTCTGTTTTATCCAGGCCTTCAACAGTAACACCAGACAGGAAACCGGCACCTTTGGTATCACCGCTGCGCAGTTTAATCATCAGGCGCAGATCGTTTGGCGAATCGGCGTGGTGCAAGGCATCGGCGTAACTGATACGGCCAGACTGATATAAATCATACAGTGCCTGATCGAAGGTTTGCATACCCAGCTCGCGCGATTTGGTCATTACCGCTTTAATTTCACCCATTTCGCCACGGGCAATTAAATCGGCTACCAACGGCGAGTTCAGCAACACTTCTATTGCCGCTACCCGGCCCTGGCCGTCAGCCGTTGGTACCAGTTGCTGCGCCACTATGCCACGCAGGTTTAACGATAAGTCAAACAGCAGCTTCTGGTGCATTTCTTTTGGTACCAGGTGCATAATGCGGTCAATCGCCTGGTTGGCATTATTGGCGTGCAATGTGGCAATACACAGGTGGCCGGTTTCGGCAAAGGATAACGCATATTCCATCGTATCCTGGCTGCGGATCTCACCGATCAAAATAACGTCCGGTGCCTGGCGCAATGAGCTTTTCAGCGCCGCTTCAAATGATTCGGTATCAATACCCACTTCACGCTGCGTGATCAGGCTTTTATGATGCTCATGCACAAATTCGATAGGATCTTCAATGGTCAGAATATGGCCTTTGGCATTTTTATTGCGATAGCCAAGCAACGCAGCCAGTGACGTCGATTTACCGGTGCCGGTACCACCGACAAACAGCACCAGGCCACGCTTGGACATGATCACTTCTTTCATGATCGGCGGCAGGCCCAGATCGTCCACATTGGGAATTTTAGTAACAATACGGCGCACCACCATACCCGCACAGTCACGCTGCCAGAAGGCCGATACCCGGAAACGGCCAACATCATTGGCAATCGCAAAGTTACATTCTTTGCTGGTCATAAATTCCTGCTGCTGTTTGTCATTCATGGCAGACAGCACCAGCTTGAGCGAGGTGGCATCGGTCAGCGGTGTTTCATCTATCGGTGTCATTTCACCGTTAATTTTTGCCGCCACCGGCATACCGGCGGTAACGAACATATCCGATGCCCGCAGGTTTACCATTTTTTCCAGAAAATCATCCAGTTGCATAGCGGTTACATCCTGCCCATAGCGCCAAAGGTGTTTTTATCCTGCGCTTTGGCTGCTGCGTCCTGTTGTGTTACCCGGCCACGGTTTACCAGGTTGACCAGGCACTGATCCATAGTTTGCATACCATGCGCAGCACCGGTCTGGATAACGGAGTACATCTGGGCAATTTTATCTTCACGGATCAGGTTACGAATGGCCGGTAAGCCCACCATAATTTCATGGGCCGCAATACGGCCGCCGCCAATTTTCTTCAACAGGGTTTGGGAAATAACAGCCCGCAGCGATTCAGACAACATCGAGCGCACCATGTCTTTTTCTTCGCCCGGGAATACGTCGATAATACGGTCAATGGTTTTCGGTGCCGAGGTGGTGTGCAGTGTACCAAACACCAGGTGGCCGGTTTCGGCCGCCGTCATTGCCAGCCGGATGGTTTCCAGATCACGCAGCTCCCCCACCAGTATGACATCCGGGTCTTCCCGCAGGGCCGAGCGCAGGGCTTCGTTAAAACCGTGGGTATCG
>CAZEGA010000173.1:4057-7556 GCA_964511675.1 uncultured Rheinheimera sp. | reverse complement strand
TAACCGCACCAACCAGCAGGCCACCATTTGAGCCGCCGCGTATCGCCAGCTTGTCTTTTGAGGTATAGCCTTCTTGTTGCAGGTATTCTGCTGCAGCAATAAAGTCATCAAACACATTTTGCTTGCGCAGCTGGGTACCGGCTTCATGCCAGACCTTGCCATATTCACCGCCGCCACGGATATTCGCCACGGCATAAACACCGCCCATATCCATCCAGACGGCATTGGCGACACTGAATGACGGTGTCAGGCTGATGTTAAACCCGCCATAACCATACAAAATAGCCGGGTTGCTGCCATCGCGTTTTACATCTTTGCGATAGCTGATAATCATCGGTACCCGGGTACTGTCTTTCGAGGTATAAAATACCTGTTCAGAAGTATAAGCCGCCGGATCAAATTGCGTTTTTGGCTGGTTAAATAACGCGGAATCACCTGACGCCGGGACAAATTTATAGATACTGCTTGGTGTGGTGTAATTGGCAAAGCTGTAGTACAGCTCGGCATCATCTTTTTTACCGCTGAAGCCGCCGGCACTGCCAACACCTGGCAGGGCGATCTCGCGCACCAGCTTACCGTCATAGTCAAACTGTTGTACCTGGGCTACGGCATCAACTATGTAGTTAGCAAACACATAGCCAGCACCGGTAGAGGCACGCAGTACATTGCCCGTTTCGGCGATCAGCGTTTGCCAGTGTTCCGGTTGCGGTTTGGCGGCATCTGCCATAACCACTTTACGGTTAGGCGCATCACGGTTGGTAATAAACAGCAGCTTATCCCCCACTGAATCCAGCAGGTCGACATCGGCATCAGTATCTGCCACCACAGTGATAAAAGCGCTGTCAGCTTTGGTTAAATCTTTGACAAACAGCTTGTTACCTGAAGTTGATACCGCCGCCGACACCAGCAGGTAGCGATCATCTTCTGTCACCGTAGCGCCAACATAGCGGTGTTTTTCGCTCTCTGCCGCGCCAAAAATCACCTTGTCTTCCTGCTGTGGCGTACCCAGCTTGTGGTAATACAGCTTGTGCTGGTCAGTCATGGCCGACAGTTCACTGCCATCCGGTTTGTCGTAACTGGAATAGAAGAAACCCTCATTACCGACCCAGCTGATACCGCTAAACTTGACATCGATCAGGCTATCGCCTATCTGCTGTTTGGTTTCAACATCTATGACGATAATTTTGCGCCAGTCACTGCCGCCTTCCGAAATAGCGTAAGCCGCCAGGCTGCCATCGCGGGAAAAACGGATATCCGCCATCGAGGTGGTGCCATCCGGGCTGAAGGTATTAGGATCTAAAAACACTTCAGCACTGCCATCGGCCTGCAGCCGGTACAGCACAAACTGGTTTTGCAGGCCGTCGTTGCGGTAGTAATAGCGGTACTTGCCCTCTTTAAACGGCGCACCAATACGCTCGAAGTTCCATGACTGCTGCAGCTTGTCGCGGATAGCGGCACGGTATGGAATTTGCGCCAGATAATCAAACGTCGCCACATTTTGTGCCTTTACCCAGGCCTCGGTATCACTGCTGCGATCATCTTCCAGCCAACGGTAAGGGTCTGCCACCTGGGTACCGAAGTAGGTATCAACCACATCGCCTTTAGCAGTTTGTGGGTAAACCAGCTGCTGTTTTACCGTTTCTGTCATTGTCACCTTACCAGCTTCATTTACGGCATTGCTGCTTGGCTCGCCACCACAGGCAGCAAGCAAAGATACTGCCAGTACACTTAATACATGTTTCATCTACGGGGACTCCCTGTGTCTTGTTGTTATAACGCAGCCGAGCTTAACAAAGAAGCAACGCTTTGCCTATTTCAACAGATCGGATTTTGCCGGGGGTACAAAAGCAAAAGGCCTGTCGGATGACAGGCCTTTCTTAATATGGTGCCCAGAGGCGGAATCGAACCACCGACACGCGGATTTTCAATCCGCTGCTCTACCGACTGAGCTATCTGGGCAACGCGGGTCGTATTAAACGGATTTTGTGATCTTAAGTCAACAGATATTTTGGTGCCTGCGGCGTGTTAGCTTATTAACTGAGCAAACTGGCGAAAGTAACAGCTTAACCGCAGGATTAACACGGTAATACAGCACGATAAGAAGCAAACTGCTTAAACAGCAAAAACTTGTTAGAATAGCCCGAATGATAATTAAACTGCCCCGCTTGCAGTGAAGTATTGGAACACGAATGGAAAATACCTCCTTTAGTAAACCGATTTTTAAGCGTCTGGCATTACTGTCGGTCCTTACCTTAGTGGTGCAGGCAGCACTGTTTGTATTGCTGAACCAGCCCGACCCGGCCTTTGCTGATAAAAAATTAGATCGGCTGAAGGCAGACAGCAAACAGCTGAGCCGGGTTGTACAACCCTTAATTCAGCAAAATGATTTCGCCGCTGTTGAGCAAATGCTGGCCCAGGCCCGCGATGGTGATGCCTTACGCGCAATTTACCTGTACCGCCACGCCGGGCGGCAAGAGGCGGAACTGGTTGCCAACACGCAAAACGTGCAGGGTTTCGTACCTCAACCGGTGTGGCAGGAACAGGCCAGAATAGATAACGAATTGCTAGTGGTGCACCAGCTGATTACTTTGCCGGGTGAGCGCCAGGCCTTACTGATCTATGTGCAACAGCTGGAAATTAAAGCCTTATGGCCCTATGGCGCCGTGTTTGGCGTCAGTGTACTGCTGGGCCTGCTGTTAAGCGGCTTTTTTGCCAGTGCCATATCCGGCTTTTTCAGCCGACGGCTCAAACCACTGCTGGAAGGCACCAACCTGGCGCTGGGCAAGCAACAGTTCAGCACCAGTCTGGAGAGCCATAACACAGACAGCTATGGTGTGCTGGGCAGCTATATAAACCAGCTGTTTCGCAAAATAGAGCAGTCGCAGGAAGCCCTGGCGGTATCTGAACAGAATATCAGGACCCTGAAACAGGAAGTCGACACCCGGATTAAAGAGCGCACAGACGCGCTGGAAACCGCCAAACTGACCGCAGAAAAAGCCAATGAGGCAAAATCCACCTTTCTGGCGACCATGAGCCATGAGATCCGCACGCCGATGAATGGGATTATCGGCACTATAGATCTGCTACGTAAAACCCAGCTGTCAACCTCGCAGTTCCGCATGACAGATACCATACGCGAGTCTTCCTTCTCCTTGCTGCGCATTCTGGATGATATTCTGGATTTCTCCAAAATAGAGGCTGGCAAACTGGAGCTTGAGACCATTCCGTTATCTTTAGTCGATATTATCGAAGCCGTGGGCCGTATTCTGGTCTCGGTTGCCTATCAGCGCCAGATTGACCTGAAACTGTTTATCGACCCCCGCATTCCCGATGGCCTGGTCGGCGACCCGGTGCGGTTGCGGCAAATTCTGTATAACCTGGCCGGTAATGCCATTAAATTCACCCAGACCACGCCGGAAAAAACCGGTCTGGTCCTGATCAAAGCCGAGCAGCTCGAAGAAAACATGGATTTCAGCCAAATCCAGTTCAGTATCACCGA
>CAZEGA010000173.1:0-4047 GCA_964511675.1 uncultured Rheinheimera sp. | reverse complement strand
GCATGACGCAACGGCAGATAAGCTATGTGTTTCAGCCGTTTAACCAGGCCGAAGGCTCTATTACGCGGAAATTTGGCGGTACCGGCCTGGGGTTATCTATTTGTCAGCGTTTAACCACCCTGATGTACGGTGACATTAACGTCAGCAGCCAGGTAGACAAAGGCACAGAATTCAGCGTACGCATTCCCATGCGCCGTTCTGATGAAATTCATTATCTGGATAAAGAACTGCTGCGCGATATCCATATCTGCCTGTATACCACAGATGCCCATAATCAGACGCACCTGCAGGCTTATCTCAGCTACGCCGGCGCCGATGTTGAAATAGATAACAGCATTGAGGCCTTGCAAAAAAGAGCCCTGGCCATGCAGCCATTACCGCCGAAACAAGCGGCAGTGTGGGTGCTGGATGCCACTTACGAGCAAATTTCAGCGCAGGAAATCGCCCAGCTGATGCAACAGCCGGCCATGAGTCAGGTACAGTTTGTCGTTATTACCAACCAGGTAGAGCTATCCGAGCAAAGCAGTGACCGGCTGTACTATCTGCACAGCTCGCCTATTTGCCGCAGCCACCTGTATGACGCGGTATTAATTGCTGCCAAACGTAAGGCCAAACCGGTCTATGCCGACGAGAACACGCCGGTTGCCGCAGCCCCCTCTATTCAGCAGGCGCGCAAAGACGGCCGCCTGGTACTGCTGGCTGAAGACAACCTGATGAACCAGCGGGTGATTGTCGATCAGCTCAATGCATTGGGTTATGCCGTAGAAGTGGCTGATGATGGCGCTATCGCACTGGAAAAATGGCGGCGCTTCCAGTATCCGCTGATCCTGACCGACTTACATATGCCGAATATGAGCGGTTATGATCTGGCCACCGCTGTCCGTAAAGAAAGCCTGCATAGCGCTGAAGGTATTGGCTTTACCCGTATTGTGGCGGTGACAGCCAATGCGCTTAAAGGTGAAGAGCAAAAATGCCTCAGCATAGGTATGGACGGCTACATTACCAAACCCATTGAGTTAGCCGTACTGGAAAGCATGCTGTCACGCTGGCTGCCGCTGGCGGCGGTAAATAAAAAGCTGGCGCTGGCAAACACCGATAATGCGCAGCACAGCTCGCCTATCTGTTTTACCACTATTGCCAATTTCCTCGGTAATGATCCGGCAAAACATGAAGAACACCTGAATTACTTTGTCAAACACGCGGCAGATTTGCTGCAAACCTTACACAGCCACCTGCAGGCACAGGAGCGCAGTGCGGTACGCGCCATAGCACATCAGTTTAAATCTGTGGCCAAAAGTGTTGGCGCATTAAACCTGGCAGAGCAGGCCGTAAAACTGGAAAAAGCCGCCGAGGAAAGCGACTGGTCTGTAATTAACGAATATGTCCGGCTGATACAGGAAAAATATCAGGATATAGTCAGCTACGTTAAACAACGTTATTAGACTGCAAAAAAGGGCAGCGAAAGCTGCCCGAACTGTCAGTTACCTGACCACGTAGTGTAAACCTAGAACTGGTTCATGGTGTTATGCGCACCACCGGCTTTTAATGCTGCTGCGCCGGAGAAATATTCTTTATGATCATCACCAATATCAGAGCCTGACATATGCTGGTGCTTAACGCAGGCGATACCCTGGCGGATTTCCTGGCGCTGCACGCCCTCCACATACCCCAGCATACCGGCCGCGCCAAAGTACTCTTTCGCCAGATTGTCGGTGGATAACGCTGCCGTATGGTAGGTCGGCAACGTGATCAGATGATGGAAAATACCGGCGTCACGCGCCGCATCAGCCTGGAAGGTACGGATACGGTTATCCGCTTCCAGCGCCAGATCAGTGCTGTCGTATTCGGCACTCATCAGCTGGCCGCGTGCATAAGCCGTGACATCCTTGCCGGCCGCTTGCCAGGCATCAAACACCTGCTGGCGGAAATTCAGCGTCCAGTTAAAACTCGGGCTGTTGTTGTATACCAGCTTGGCACCCGGTACTGCCTGACGAATGCGATCCACCATCTCTTTAATCTGGCCGATATGTGGCTTTTCGGTTTCAATCCACAGCAAATCGGCACCGTTTTGCAAGGCGGTAATACAATCCAGCACCACACGGTCAACACCGCTGCCCGGCTTAAACTGGAATAAACCACTGGCCAGGCGTTTTGGCTTTAACAGCCTGCCGTTGGCTTTTACCACAACATCGCCATTGGCGATATCGTCGGCCGACTGGATGTAATCACCATCAAGAAAGCTGTTGTATTTATCACCCAGGTCACCAGGCTCATTCGTAACCGCGATCTGTTTGGTTAAGCCGGCCCCTAAGGAGTCGGTACGGGCAACAATAATACCGTCATCCACCCCCAACTCCAGGAAGGCGTAACGCACGGCATTAATTTTTGCCAGAAAATCGGCGTGCGGCACGGTAACTTTGCCATCCTGGTGCCCGCACTGCTTCTCGTCTGAGACCTGGTTTTCAATCTGGATGGCGCAGGCTCCGGCTTCAATCATTTTTTTCGCCAGCAGATAGGTCGCTTCTTCGTTACCAAAACCGGCATCAATATCAGCGATGATCGGCACGACATGGCTTTCAAAATTATCAATTTTTGCCTGGACCGCCGCTTTTGCAGCGGCATTTTCAGCATTGTCCAGCTGGCGGAATAAACCGCCCAGCTCACGCGCATCGGCCTGTTTTAAAAAGGTGTATAATTCTGCAATCAGCGCAGGCACGGCCGTTTTCTCGTGCATCGACTGATCCGGCAGCGGGCCGAACTCAGAACGCAGCGCGGCTATCATCCAGCCGGACAAATACAGGTATTTCCTTTTGCTGGTGCCGAAATGTTTCTTGATGGCGATCAGCTTTTGCTGGCCGACAAAGCCATGCCAGCAGCCCAGCGACTGGGTGTACTGGCTGCTGTCGGCATCATAAGCCGCCATATCGGCGCGCATTATTTTCGCCGTATACTTGGCAATATCCAGCCCGGTGTTAAAGCGGTTTTGCAGTTTCATCCGCGCGGCAGATTCAGGGTTAATCGCATTCCAGGCGCTGCCGTTCTGCTCACGTAACTGAGCTAGCTGGTGAATCGCATCTTGGTAAGCTGACATGGCATGATCCTCATTCTTGTAATGCCCCTGATAGCGGGCGCTGACTGTTGGCAGTACGTTTACTGACCTGTTGGCTTACACTATAGGTTTCATTACAATAATTCATAAAGATGATTTTTATGATGCTCAACATTCATGGCATTAATACTAAAGTTGGCTTGACGTTGCGTCATCAACCAATGCTATGATTCAGCTTACTTATGCCGGGAAATAAGATTATTTAAGCTATGAATATTCAAAAGATGGATTTAAACCTGCTGGTGTACCTGGATGTATTACTGCGCGAGAAGAATGTTACCCGTGCCGCTAACCGGCTTAATATTACCCAGCCCGCCATGAGCAATGGCTTAAAACGGCTGCGCGACTTACTGAATGACCCGATCCTGGTGCGTACCTCGGATGGCATGGTGCCGACAGAGCGCGCGCGCGAACTGGCACCTGTGGTGCGCGGTGTCTTGCTGACCCTGGAAGAAACGCTGCAACCGAATAAAGACTTTGAACCGCTGCACAGCCAGCGCGTGTTCCGTATTATGGCCAGTGATTATGCGGCATCGACCCTGATCCCGGCCTTACTGAAGAAAATGCGGGTCCAGGCGCCTCATACCAGCCTGGATATTATGACCCCCTCTGATGTCACCTTTCATGATGTGGAAAATGGCAAGGTGGATATGGCCATTAACCGTTTTGATCAGCTGCCGCAATCGTTCCACCAGAAAACCGTATGGCGCGACAGTTTCTCCTGCCTGATCAATGCACAAAACCCGGTTATTGAACATTTCAATCTGGACAGCTATTTAAAAGCCCAACATATCTGGGTCAGTAAAACCGGCTTTGGTGTCGGTGTCGGCATGGACCCGAAAGATGTGCAAAAGCTGGGCTGGGTAGATGAAGCCCTGGCCAAGCTGGGTAAGCAACGCAGCATTTCGGTATTTACCCGTAACTACCATGTCGCTATG
>CAZEGA010000172.1:6210-7584 GCA_964511675.1 uncultured Rheinheimera sp. | reverse complement strand
GGCGCACCTGGATATTGATGTGGTGATCCCTATTCCTGAAACAAGTAACGGCGCCGCCCTGCAAATTGCTACCGTACTGGGGCTGCCGTACCGTCAGGGCTATGTGAAAAACCGTTATATCGGCCGTACTTTTATTATGCCGGGCCAGGAAGCGCGGAAAAAATCGGTCAAGCGTAAGCTCAATGCCATCAAACAGGAGTTTAAAGGCAAAAACGTGCTGCTGGTAGATGACTCTATAGTACGTGGTACCACATCACAGCAGATCATTGATATGGCACGCGAAGCCGGGGCGAAGAAAGTGTATTTTGCGTCAGCCGCACCGGAAATCCGTTTTCCTAATGTGTATGGCATTGATATGCCGTCGGCGAACGAATTAATTGCCCATGGCCATGATGTGGAGAGTATTTGTAATATTATCGGTGCCGATGGCCTGATCTTCCAGTCATTGCCGGATCTGATCGAAGCGGTGCGCTCTGAGAACCCACAAATTAAGCGCTTTGAAACCTCGGTATTTGATGGCAACTATGTTACCAACGATATCGATCAGGATTATCTGAACCGGCTGGACCGGATGCGTAATGATGACAGTAAGGCCAAAGCACTGACTGCCATGGCGACAAACCTGGAAACCTATAACGAGGGCTGACCGGGGAAGCGCGCAGTAAAAAGGGAGCCTTTGTTTAATACCACTCAGTTAGTAAGACTCACGAACAGGCTTGCCCACGCCAACCCGCTGTGAACCCAATCCCCGGGGGCTCGATTCAGACATCCATGTCTGCAACGGTTGGCTTAGGGCAAGCCTGTTCCCGCTTAAGTGAGTAATACTCGCTTTAACGCTTAGTGCGTAAAAGTGGGGCCAAAACCGGAGCTCCACAGGATGGCCGTTGCGGTCAGTACACATACCAGCAAAATAAGGCCGCAGGTAACGACAGAACTGGCATAGATAAAGCCACGCTCTTCCGGGATGTGCATCAGTATAGGTACGCCGACATACAGCAGGTAGACCGAATAGGCCAGACCCGCCAGACCTACTGTCATCACGACCCACAACTCAGGGTATAAACCGGCAAAGCCGACCATAAACAACGGGGTTGACGTATAGGCCGCCAGTTCCAGGGTCTGGGTGTAAGTAGGTTCGGCACCAAAGGTATGCGCCATCCAGTGTGCCAGCAGCGCCAGGGCGAATACGCCGGCGATCAGCGCAAAGTACATGGCTACGGATAGCATCAGTGCACTGTCCGGTGTTAACACAATGCGGTCACCGGCACCTATGCTCCAGCCAAGGTAAACGGCAGAGTAATAAGCGCACACCGACGGTATCAGTGCCACCAGCAGTATATGAATTAAACTGTAACGAAAGCTCTCGTGTCTTGC
>CAZEGA010000172.1:1205-6200 GCA_964511675.1 uncultured Rheinheimera sp. | reverse complement strand
TATGCCATTCTTCTTTCGGATGAGCATACAGTCCCCATAAGTGATTCAATATCATAATTATTATCCTTGTCACTACGTCTGAACAACCGGGCTAATGCATTAGCCGTTACATCAGTTATGACCAATATAATGCGCTTCGTCAAGCTTGCTGCACGAAATTTGAACACCCAGAACTGTACTGTGGTAAAGCTTGGTGTCATCTGGCCGGTTCGTTATAATGCGCGCCAACTTTGGGCGGCGGAATACCAGCATGCTAAGCAGCGAAATTACCCAGTTATTAGATCCGGTTAAACAGTTTCTGCACTGCGACACCCCTGCAGCATGGCTGCGTGTAGCTGCTCAGCCGGAGAATTTGCCGCTGCTGCTGCAGGACCACCTGATTTGTGAATTAAAAGCGGCGCAATCGGCTATGTATCTGATCCGCCGTTATGCTGCAGACGAGCAAAGTGGCGAAGCCTTGCTGCAATGGCTAAAACCCTATGAAGATTTTACTTACCGCCAACAGGGTGACTGGCGGGCACTTGCCGGGTTAAGCCTGAAAAAGTCGATGCTGCCAAAAGCCAGTTCGCAATACGCACAGGATTTGATTAATAAAATGGTACTGCTGATTAAAGAAGAGCTGCACCACTTTTATCAGGTACTGGAGGTGATGGCTGAAAATGGCATTGTCTATGAAAAAATCAGCTCCAGCCGTTACGCCAAAGGGCTGCTGCGCCATGTGCGCACCTACGAACCACAGGCTATGGTCGATAAGCTGATCTGCGGCGCCTATATCGAAGCCCGCTCCTGCGAGCGTTTTGCCGTATTAGCACCACACTTACCCGGGCGGATTGCGGATTTTTATATTTCATTGCTGCGCTCTGAAGCGCGGCATTATCAGGATTATCTCAGTCTGGCCACTGAGATTGCCGGCAGTGATATCAGTGAGCGCATCCGTTTTTTCGGTGCTGTTGAGGCCGAACTGATGTTAGCGCCGGATGTTGATTTTAAATTCCATAGCGGCGTACCGGCCTGAGTGCGTTACAGAATAACGCAATATTCCGCTACCACCACTTTATTACGGCCGCTGTGTTTGGCCTGATACAGCGCAGCGTCGGCATCAGCGTAGAGTTGTTCAAAACTGGTTTTGCCTCTTGCCAGCGCGATACCGGCTGACAGCGTAATGTGCAACTCCCGGCCTTCAACGCGCAGCTTTTCATCTGCGATCTGCTGGCGCAAACGCTCCGCTACCTCTACGGCGGTGTTTCTGTCGGTTTGGGCGAGGAAAATACCAAATTCTTCACCACCAATGCGGCCGAAGGTGTCGTATTCGCGCAAGGTATTTTTGACTAACCTGGCCACCTGGCGCAGCACTTCGTCACCGGCCTGATGGCCGTAGCTGTCGTTGACGTTTTTAAAATGATCTATATCCAGCAGGACGAATGCCATAGCGCATTGCTGGCGGCTGCAGCGGGTAATTTCCGCTTGTACAGAGGCAACAAAACTGCGGCGGTTGGCAATTTGCGTCAGTTCGTCGGTCAGGGCCAAATCGGTTAAGCGGCGGGCATGTTCATTCAGATGCTGCTCCACAATTTTCTGCTTGGTGATATCTTTGGTTTGCAGCAGTATTTCTCCGCCTGGCAGCAGTTGTTCCGAGAATAAAAACCAGCGGCCATCGACCAAATCGACCTCAAATAAACGGAAATCGCGGGAGCGGCGCAACTGCTGTACCCGGCTGAGCCAGGTATCAATATTATCCGCATCAATACGCGGGCCTTTTTGCGTATGAAAGGCCGTGCGCATCAGCTCGGCAAACGTCTGGCCTATCAGCTCGGCTTCCGGCCGGAAAAACACGGCCATAAAAGCGGTGTTGGCACAGAGCAGAGTGTCTTCAGCCGAGAAAATGGCATAGCCGTCGCGGCTGGCGTCGGCAAACTCGGCTAACTTGTCGGCAAAATATTTAAATGAGTTTTTCATCCGGCAAAACCATTCACAAAACGCTGCTATAGCGCTAAGCATAGCGGAGATTTGATGTGGTTATTCAAATAATTGCAGGAATGTTAATGTTGCCTGCGTCTGGCTGTTTTAATCCACCAGCGCATTAAAATATAATTGCCACTCTGTCGCAGACACTTTTAGATAACTGCTTTGGCTGTACCAGTCGCCCAGCACATAACGCTCGCCGGGCTTACCGTTAACATCCAGCTGATGCACTGCCGGCCTGTGGGTATGGCCATGGATCAGTTTCAGCACACCGGCCTGCTGCATAGCCTTGGGTACTTCATCCGGTGTCACATCCATAATGTGCGGCCGGGCCTGCGTCATATACTGTTGCTTATGTTCAGCACTTCTGGCTCTGGCTTTGCGTGCCAGGCGCTGGCGGTAGCATAGCGGCATATGCAGTATTAACCATTGCCACCAGGGCTGGCTCCACCATTTGCGGAACTTCTGGTAGGCAAGATCCAGTGTACACAGGCTGTCGCCGTGCATAATCAGCGTGGGCGTACCATATAAATCAATCACCTGCTGCTGCGGCAACAGCTGCATACCACAGCGGCGGGCATAGGCCGCACGCAGGAAAAAATCGCGGTTACCATGTATAAAGTACAGTGCTACGCCGTTATGGCTGACCGCCTGCAGGGCGGTGGCAACCTCAGGCAGTAAAGGCTCGGGGTTGTCATCACCAATCCAGACTTCAAATAAATCGCCCAGAATATACAGCGCATCGGCGTAAATGGCCTGTTCGCGCAAAAAACGTAAAAAGGCGGCAGTGATATCCGGCCGATCGGCAGATAAATGCAGATCGGCGATAAACAGCGTATGTGCTTCAGACATCAGTAAGGCAGGGTTAAGCGTGCAGTTCGGCTTTTTCGAGCAGAACAGGTTTTACCGGTACATCAGCGTGCATACCATGGCGGCCGGTGGCGACTTTTTTAATCTCATCAATCACGTCCATGCCTTCAACCACTTCACCAAATACGCAGTAGCCCCAGCCTGAACCGGTTTCAGAGCTGAAATTTAAAAAGTCGTTGTCGGCTACGTTAATAAAAAACTGGCAGGTGGCAGAATGCGGGTCATTGGTACGTGCCATGGCAATAGTGCCTTTTTTATTTGGCAGCTTGTTATTGGCTTCGTTTTTAATCTGGTCTTTGGTGTCTTTTTGCTGCATATCTGCGGTAAAGCCGCCGCCCTGGATCATAAAGCCGTTAATTACACGGTGAAAAATGGTGTTGTCATAAAAACCGTCTTTAACATAACTGATAAAGTTCTCCACCGTAGCAGGGGCTTTGTCGGCAAACAGGTTTAATTTAATAACGCCATAGTTGGTGTGTAAGCTAATCATAATTAAGGTGTCCTCTGTTAAAGTGGCGCTATTCTATACCCAAACAACCTCAAGATGCGAGTTTCAGAGTCGCTGGGTGCTTTCAATGCAAGGCGCACTGGCGACGCAATGTCGGCCACCTTGCTAGCCAGGGTAACGCCGCAGTGGAAGCACCCGGCGGCTCCCTGTGGGCGGGGCTAAAAGCACTTTATGCCGCGTTAGCTGATGTCGGTTTGGAATCACCAAACTCTCCACCCGCTGCCTTGCCTAAAGTGCTTTTATCTCCCGCTGAATCCTGCATCTTGAGGTGTTTGGGTATAGCGCAGCCGGGCCAAATCATAAAGCAAGGATAGCCGCGTTAAAGCGCTGGTGATACACTAGCACGCTTGTGTTACAGCAGGACTTACCAAAGCATTTCGAGGACGACATGTTACAGATCTTTAATACCTTAAGCAGAAAAAAAGAACTATTCACGCCAATAGCACCCGGCAAAGCAGGGCTCTATGTCTGCGGTATTACCATTTATGATTACTGTCATGTCGGCCATGCGCGTACCTATGTTGCCTTTGATGTGATAAACCGCTATCTGCGTTTTTTAGGTTATGACGTAACCTATGTGCGTAATATTACCGACGTAGACGACAAAATTATCAGGCGCGCCGCCGAGAACAACGAAAGCTGCGATGCGTTAACGGCGCGTTTTACCGCCGCCATGCACGCCGATTTTAAGGCGCTGGGGCTGATGCCGGCGGATATCGAACCGCGGGTAACGACCCATATGGCGGAAATTATTCAGCTTATTCAGCAATTGCTGGATAAAGGCTATGCCTATGTTGCAGCTGATGGCGATGTATTGTTTGATGTCAGCAAGTATGACGCCTATGGTGAGCTGAGCCAGCAGAATTTAGCGATGCTGCAATCCGGCGCCCGGGTGGAAGTGGCCGACAACAAAGATGATCCGCTGGATTTTGTGTTGTGGAAAAGTGCCAAGCCGGGTGAGCCATGCTGGCAATCGCCGTGGGGCAATGGCCGGCCGGGCTGGCATATTGAGTGCTCGGCGATGAGTGCCAAGCATTTGGGCCAAAAATACGTTAATACCTGGGTTCACACCGGTATGGTGCAGGTAGATAAAGAAAAAATGTCTAAATCTTTAGGCAATTTCTTTACGGTAAAAGACGTACTGGCGCAGTACAGCGCTGAAGCGGTGCGCTATTTCCTGTTGTCCAGCCATTACCGCAGCCAGCTGAACTACTCGGCAGAAAACCTGGAACAGGCACATGCTGCTTTAGGCCGTTTATACACGGCACTGCGTAATGTTACTCCGGCAACCGACGTGGATATGCAAAGCCCGTATATCGTCCGCTTTAAAGCGGCGATGGATGACGATTTCAACACCCCGGAAGCGTTACCGGTGCTGTTTGAACTGGCGCGCGAAGTCAACCGTTTTAAAGAAACCGAACCGGCCAAAGCGGCAGAGCTGGCAGGCCTGTTAAAACTGTTAGCCGGTGTCTTGGGTATGCTGCAGGGCGATGCCGAACAGTTCTTACAAAGCGGTGCTTCAGATGATGATGTAGCAGAGATTGAGGCGCTCATCGCAGCCCGCAATACTGCCCGCGCCAATAAAGACTGGGCCGCAGCCGATGCCGCCCGGGATGCGTTAACCGCGAAAGGTATTATCGTCGAAGATAAAAACG
>CAZEGA010000172.1:0-1180 GCA_964511675.1 uncultured Rheinheimera sp. | reverse complement strand
CTAAGTTTTTCAAGGGGTCAGAGCACTTGAACGTGCTATCAAGTTTCAAGTGCTCTGACCCCTTGAATGTTCTGACCCCTTGAATGTTTTACTTGCTATCGTGATACAGCTCGCAGGCTTCCAGCGTATTTTCAATCAGGCTGGCTACTGTCATCGGGCCTACGCCGCCTGGTACCGGCGTAATATAACGCGCCTGCTTCACTGCCACGCCGTATTCGACGTCACCAACCAGTTTGCCGCTGTCCAGCCGGTTAATACCGACATCTATTACCAGGGCGCCGGGTTTTACCCAGTCACCCGGAATAAATTCCGGCCGGCCCACGGCCACTACCAGTAAATCGGCACGGCGGACCTGGGCTTCCAGGTTTCTGGTAAATTTATGGCATATCGTAGTGGTGCAACCGGCCAGTAATAATTCCAGCGCCATAGGGCGACCAACGATGTTAGAGGCGCCTACCACTACCGCATCCATACCTTTGACGTTAACACCGGTGCTTTGCAGCAGTGTCATAATACCTTTCGGGGTGCAGGGCCGCAGGGCGGGCATACGCTGGGCTAAACGGCCGATATTGTATGGATGAAAACCATCAACATCTTTATGCGGGTGAATACGCTCTAAAATGGCAGAAGCATCCAGCCCGGCGGGCAGGGGTAATTGCACCAGTATGCCATCGACGCTGTTGTCATTATTCAGGGTATCTATCAGTTCCAGTAGCTGTTGTTCGCTGGTGTCTGACGGTAAATCATAAGACACAGAGTGAAAGCCCACTTCTTCGCAGGCTTTACGTTTGCTGCCAACATATACCTGAGATGCCGGGTTCATGCCGACCAGCACAACGGCTAAACCCGGCGCCCTTTTACCTGCTGCAACCCTGGCCCTTACCTGAGCGGCAACTTTGTCTTTTGTTGCCTGGGCAACGGCTTTGCCATCAATAATTTGTGCTGTCATTTGCTTACATCTCTGCCATCTGTGAACTGCGGCATATTTTCGCACAGGCTGTCGTTTAACGCCATCCTGCATTGCCCGTGCGGCAAGGGGTTCAAATAATAGGCAATCAGTTGATTCAGACAAAAAAACGTTTGACGCTATAGCCGCTCAGCTGTAATATTCCGCCCCGTTGCAGCAGTGCAGCAAAGTCGGTGATTGGCGCAGCTTGGTAGCGCACTTGGTTTGGGTCCA
>CAZEGA010000171.1:0-7592 GCA_964511675.1 uncultured Rheinheimera sp. | reverse complement strand
GCCAGTTACCCTGAAATTTTACCTGCCAGGGTGTGTAATCAAAAATCCCTTCCGGGAAGTCGGTGTAAGCGTTAACTTTCAGCCAGCCATTGATGCCGTACACTGCACCAAATTTGCCAAGAACGACTAAATCTTTCTCACTCAAGCTGACTACTCCACACGACCTTTTGCTAATTAAGCAGCAGCTTTCTTAGCGTTTTTTACCAGCGTTGCAACGCGGTCACTCAGTGCAGCACCTTGTGCTACCCAGTGGTCAACGCGATCCAGGTCCAGACGCAGTTTCTCTTCAGTACCGCCGGCGATTGGGTTAAAGAAACCCACGCGCTCAATAAAACGGCCATCACGAGCAAAACGGCTGTCCGCTACCACAACTTGGTAAAATGGACGCTTTTTAGCGCCACCACGTTGCAAACGAATAGTTACCATAAGGCCCTCTATTTTATCGTTCAGGTTTTATCAAAAATAACAAAGCCCCCAGTCAGACCGAAGGGCTGCAGCATTTTACTGATTTACAGCGTAATTGCAAGGTATTTCGCGGCCTGCGCTAGTACTCCCGAAGTCATTTGGCCACAAAACTTGTTGCCTGTATTGTTTATTGGTTAAACTGAATACATTCAATACAGCATAAAAAGGTAATGCTATGGCTGACACGACTACCATGACCGTTCGCCTTAGTGGCGCACTGCGTGATTTTGTACATGAAAGTGTAGGTGCAGACGGTTGTTATGAGAACATCAGCGAATATATGCGGGATCTAATCCGCCGGGATAAAGAACGTGTCGAAGCAGAACGCTTTGAACACCTGAAAACCGAGTTAGCTTATGCGTTCTCGGCACCTGAATCCACTTACCATACTCTGACAGCTGCTGAGGTTATTGCACGCAATAAGGTTCAGTAAGTGGGCCAAATCCGTATTCAGGAAACGGCATCCTGGCGGCTTGACGAAATCTACCGCTATACACGCGATCGTTGGGGAAACAAACAAGCCGATTGTTATATCAATGGCTTATTTGAAGCCTTCCAGAAAATAACAACAAAGACAACACAGTCACGCCCCGTACCTGCGGTATTTGGTGTTCAGGGTTATTTCTTCCGCTATGAGCAGCATTTTGTTTACTGGCGTTGGTTATCAAATGGTGATATTGGTATTGTGACTATCCTGCACAAACGTATGCACCAGATAGAGCGTTTACAGGAAGATTTTGGTTTGTAATATCACTAAGAACGTAAAACCACCCAAAGCAGCTTAGCTCCCCAGCGCCCCGGCCAGTGGATGGCGCAGTAACGTCCAGGGTTCAGCCTCAAGCGCTGTGGCAATTCGCTCTATATTCGACAAAGACACATTCCAATGCGAACGCTCAACCGCCGACACATAAGTGCGGTCGAGATCACATTCCAGCGCCAGCCGCTCCTGCGACCAGCCTTTTTCCACCCGCTTATAGCGAATCCAATACGCCAAAACATCCCTGAGGTTTGCATCGGGGGCAGGGAGCGGAGGAAGGGTAAGTTTCTTTGCCATACGGCAAATGATGAACAGATGAAGCCTTTGCATCTACGGAGTTTGCTTCACATATAAAATATGGCTGGCCGAAGTATCACTGGATAAAGAAACCCTGTGGTGGATTTATGCCATGAACAGCCAGATCCGCCTGCACGCGCCACAGCAATGGGTAGACGAAATAAGAAACAACCTGGCTGACCTGCATACGTTTTACCGGCTCCCAACCAGCACATAACGCTGCCCAGAAACCAAACCGGCTTTAACACAACAACAGTTTGCTGCCAAACCCGCATACCATTTTCATCAGGCCACTTTTATCCGACCTACATTGTCGCATTGGCCAGACATAATATGCCTGCAACCCGAAATACGGCCAAATACCGGGTTGCAAGGAGTATATTAATGAGCAATACCCGTTTTAACCGACTTTGTTTCCTTGAGCTTAAAAACAAACTTGATGCTGCCAGATACCGGTCATTTGATCTATACTATGATTTTGGGGAAATATCGAGTAAGGCTAATAACTACTCAGACCCATGGGACCTTGACCTTGGAGAAGGCTTTTCCAAATTGGTAGTTACCTTGGCCCGCTCTGCTTTTGCTGCTCGCGGCAGAAAGCGTTGCACCACGGCTCTAAACGAACATCGTAAAAAATGCCGGGATTTTATTTCCTCTTACCGTCAGCTTATTGCTGAAGCCAACAGCTGGTTCTCGGCACGGAATATTCCACCGCTTGAATTTGAAGATAACATCAACTTTTCCGATTACCATTTAGACACCTCAGCCAGTAATAAAGCCTGGTACAAGCAATTGGATAGTTGTACAACCCAGATGCAAAAAACACTTTTAGACTTTTGCACTGCTTGCTCAAAAGCAAGCAAACAGTTCGACTACTTCATTGATGAAAAACACGCTACAGAAACGATACGACTTATACTCGACGGTAGTGAGCGCAGTGTGAATATCGAATGGCAACAGGTAGCCAATCTCCCTTGCGATCCGAAAACTATTCACTATATCAAAACCGATGGCAGTCTCTGGCTGGTGTGTGCCTGGAGTGAAAATCACTACAACTTATTTCGCAGTAACGATGGCGAAAGCTGGCACAAAATTATTGATGATGCCGTTGCCGACATCAGTAATATTAGCGATATTGCCTATATTCACGATACATGGGTTATTTTCCCCCGTCATGACAAAGCCATCATCTACTCCCAGGATGCACTGACATGGAAAAAAAGCAGTTATCCTGTATTCAGCAACCAGCATGCTTTCTCTGTTATCAGGGATCTCCTGTACTTCAAGGGGCGCTGGCTATGGCACTGTACCGAACATAAAGAGCATGAATACGCAGAGAAAGGCATTTTCGTTTATAAAAAATCCGTACTTTATTACGCCGATAAGCTTAGCGGTGAATGGAAACGCTGGGCAGATTCACCAGAATTCGATGAAGGAATAGAAGTTCAGAAGTTTTATGTTATGCCAGGCAGGGATATACTGCTTGCATCCTGTCAATACAGCCACGGCTACACAAAGTGGAAAAAGAAAGCAGGCACACTACCTTTCTTCAGCCATTTAATTCCCGATCAAAGTTGGGGACATTACTACCCCCTGGATACTGAGTATCTCTCCAGAAAAAAGGCTGACTTTTTAGGTAAGGCTGTATTTACTGAAGTAAATGGCAAACTCGCCTGCTTCTATTCACATATACTCAGTAACAGTTATTATCTCGTCTCCGATAACGGTTATGACTGGACTCAGCAGAGCATAGCTATTCGGGTAAGAAAGATTTTCAAACTGGACCGCTTTACGTTGCTTACTTCCGACCATAACAGTAGCCCAATCTATTTCCTTCAGGGTGAAGCCTTATTTAACGAATTAATTCTGGGCGAAGGGAAATGGCAAAAATTCACTGCTGCTAACCAGGGAATTTTGGCCATTTATAAACCCACTATCCATAAAACCTTTCTGATGTATGGCAAAGTGGTGGTAAGCAACTGAACAAACCGGTTTTAACGCGGTGGCAGCATTCCCGGCGGCAGTTTGCCGCCCATACCGCGCATCATTTTCATCAGGCCGCCTTTACCGGACATCTGCTTCATCATCTTTTGCATCTGGGTAAACTGTTTCAGCAGCTGATTAATATCCTGTACCTGAGTACCGGAGCCGGCGGCAATGCGCTTTTTGCGTGAGCCTTTAAGTAAATCCGGAAACTGGCGCTCTTTTGGCGTCATCGAGTTAATAATGGCTTCCATTTTGCCAAACTGTTTATCACCCATCTGGTTCATCGCGCCCGCTGGCAGGTTTTTCATACCCGGCAGTTTATCCAGCATCGACATCATGCCACCCATGCTGCGCATCTGTACCAGTTGCTCGCGAAAATCTTCCAGTGAGAAGCCCTTGCCCTTCATCACCTTTTGCGCCATCTTGGCGGCTTTTTCACGATCTACTTTTTGTTCCAGCTCTTCAATCAGGCCCAGTACATCGCCCATGCCTAAAATGCGCGACGCTATACGATCCGGGTGAAACGGCTCCAGCGCATCGGTTTTCTCGCCCATACCGATGAATTTAATCGGCTTGCCGGTAATATGGCGGATAGATAACGCCGCACCACCCCGGGCATCACCATCGGCTTTGGTCAGGATCACCCCGGTCAGCGGCAAGGCGTCATTAAAGGCTTTGGCGGTATTGGCCGCATCCTGGCCGGTCATGGCATCGACCACAAACAGCGTTTCAATCGGTTTTACCGCCGCATGCAGCGCTTTGATTTCGTCCATCATGTCGCTGTCGACATGCAGCCGGCCGGCGGTATCGACTAATAACACATCAAAAATACGGGTGCGGGCATGCGCAATAGCGGCATTGACAATATCGATCGGTGACTGGCTGATATCACTGGGGAAAAATTCGACATCAATATCTTTAGCCAGGGTTTCCAGCTGTTTAATGGCCGCCGGCCGGTAGACGTCGGCCGATACCACCAGCACTTTTTTCTTTTTCCGCTCTTTTAAGAATTTGGCCAGTTTGGCGACAGACGTGGTTTTACCGGCACCCTGCAAACCAGCCATCAGCACTACGGCCGGCGGCTGGGTATTTAATGCCAGTTCTTCATTGGCTTCGCCCATCGCCTGTTCCAGCGCTTTACGGACGATTTTCAGAAACTCCTGGCCCGGCGTCAGGCTTTTGCTGACTTCCAGCCCCATGGCACGTTCTTTAACATTGGCGACAAAATCACGTACTACCGGCAGGGCCACATCGGCTTCGAGCAGTGCCATCCGCACTTCGCGCAGGGTGTCTTTGATATTGTCTTCGGTTAAGCGGCCCCGGCCGGTAATATTTTTCAGGCTCCGGCTTAAACGATCAGAAAGATTCTCAAACATAAAGTTTCACTCAATAGTGGTAATGTGGCCGATTATACCAAACCCCGGCGTACGGTGCAGCCGTTAAGAAACTGTTGTCTCTGGCGCTGGGCATCTGCTAAAAGTTGCAATACAATACCAAGCTACCGAAACGAAAGGAATTGCTGTCAATGTCTACCGGCGTGTTAACCGCACTTGCTTTACTTGCTTATCTGGTTGCTACCGGTTCGGTACTGCTGCGTATTTTCCATCCGCATGGCCCGCATTTTAAAACCACTTTCAGTGCTGCCATCGTCGGTATAGTGCTGCACACCCTGGTATTGGCCACCATGCTGTTTACCGGGCAGGGCCAGAATTTCAGCCTGCTGAACGTCAGCTCACTGGTCTGCTGGTTAATTACCATAGCGGTAACCCTGACAGCACTGCGCACGCCAACGGTACTGCTGCTGCCGGTGGTGTATGGTTTTGCCGCCCTGATGCAACTGGCGGTACTGGTGCTGCCGCACTCGATCCTATTGCAGCATTTTGACCAGAACATCAGTTTACTGGCGCACATCCTGCTGGCCTTTATTGCCTACGCTATTCTGATCATGGCGATGTTATATTCATTTCAGGTCAGCTACATCAGCCATAAGCTGAAACAAAAAGACTTTAATGCCGTAACCCGCCATATGCCGCCGCTGGTACAGGCTGAAGTGCTGCAATTTCGCCTGTTGCTGGCCGGTACTGTGGTACTGGGGCTGGCATTGCTGGTTGGCGCTGTGTTTATGGACAACTGGCTGGCGAAAGAAAACCTGCATAAAAATGTGTTCAGCCTGCTGGGGTTTATTGTGTTTGCACTACTGTGCTGGGGCCATGCCCGCCAGGGCTGGCGTGGCAGAATAGCCAATATCTTAACCATCAGTGGTGCGGTTTTGTTGACGCTGGCGTATTTTGGCAGCCGTTTTGTGCGCGAAGTGCTGCTGAATACACTTTAATTCTTGACTCACCTGCCACTTCGTAATATCAAGTACAGGTGTTTGGCAATACAGGTATTTAACCCTTGGACGATATATCGACGAGTACGCTGTTTATTATTCTTGGCGTGCTTATATTTTTATCTGCCTATTTCTCGGCTTCGGAAACAGGCATGATGTCTGTTAACCCTTATCGTTTAAAACATCTGGCAAACGAAAATCACAAGGGTGCCGTTCGGGTCAGCGAATTGCTGAAACGACCGGATCGTTTAATTGGTTTAATTTTGATTGGCAATAATCTGGTTAATATTGCTGCTTCAGCTATCGGCACTATCATTGGTATGCGCTTGTATGGTGATGCCGGTATTGTGCTTGCGACAGTTGCATTAACCTTAATAGTGCTTATTTTCGGCGAGGTCACGCCCAAAACTATTGCTGCACTGCATCCAGAGCGCATTGCCTTTCCAAGTTCAGCTGTTTTAAGGCTGCTGTTAAAAGTATTTTACCCGCTGGTACGGTTAGTCAACCTTATCACCAACAGCATTTTGGCCATTATGGGGATCAGCCCCGAAAAACACCAGGGTAACAGCCTGAGCGCTGAAGAACTACGTACCGTAGTGCATGAAGCCGGTGCCCTTATTCCGGAACAACACCAGAGCATGCTGGTGGGTGTGCTGGATCTGGAAAACGCCACCGTCGAAGATATTATGGTGCCGCGCAATGAAATTGTCGGTATTGATATTAACGACGACTGGAAAAACATAGAGCGCCAGCTGGCCAATATGCAGTACAGCCGTATTTTGCTGTACCGTGACAACATTGATGATGCCGTTGGTTTTGTACACCCGCGCGAGCTGATGCGGCTGCTGATTAAAGAGCAACTGACCAAAGCCTCGCTGATGCGTGCCGTCAGCGAAATTTACTTTATTCCGGAAGGCACACCACTGAATACGCAGTTGTTTAAATTCCAGCACACTAAAGAGCGTATTGGTCTGGTAGTAGACGAGTATGGTGATATTCAGGGCCTGGTGACGCTGGCCGATATTCTGGAAGAAGTGGTTGGCGAATTTACCACTGACGTTGCCGGAGACGGTAATGAGGATATTCTTGCCCAGCCCGATGGTTCCTACCTGGTGGACGGTGGTGTTAACCTGCGTGATTTAAACCGTGAGCTACAGCTGGAACTGCCAACCGACGGGCCGAAAACCTTAAATGGTTTAATTCTGGAGTACTTGGAAGAAATCCCGCAAGGCAAGCTGAGTATCCGCCTGGCCGGTTATCCGATGGAAGTGGTCGATGTGCAGGACAATATGATTAAAACGGTGCGCCTGCTGCCACACCTGAAAAAAGACTGATCCAGAAAAAACCGGCAATGCCGGTTTTTTGTGAGCGCTTAACCAAAAAATAAGCGCCTTAACCAGCCGCGTTTTAAATCATCCTCGCAGCCTTTGAGCTGCGCCGCGTAGGTTTTGGCCCGGCTGTCTACCCGCCTGGCCACATCTGTCAGCCAGGCTTTGTTTTTATAACTGCCACGTTTATAACCGCCCCAGCCTTCATGGTAATTCAGGTACAACGCATAAGCATCCGATTTGGATACACCGTTCAGCCGGTGCGTTTTATCCAGATACCAGCCCATAAAGTCCATGGCATCGGCAAAATTATCGCGGCTGGCCCAGAACTGGTCGGCTTCTTTGACATATTCATCCCAGGTCACCGTTTTAGCCTGTGAATAGCCATAGGCTGAACTGGCCCGGCCATAGGGGATAACCCCCAGAA
>CAZEGA010000170.1:1211-7685 GCA_964511675.1 uncultured Rheinheimera sp. | reverse complement strand
TGAAAAGTCGTCTACCACAAGAATTTTCATGTTTTTATCCAAAATCCCCTCCGACGAGATATAACTTTTTATCTCAGAATAGGTTACAACCAATCCTGCATTCTGGCTTTTAATCTGACCAAGGCCTGACTATGAATCTGACTGATACGGGACTCGCTGACATTCAGTACCGCCCCTATCTCTTTCAAATTCAGTTCGTCATTATAATACAGCGCAAGCACTAATGCTTCACGCTCGGGTAAATTACTGATAGTTCTGGCAAGAGCCTGTTGAAACGCCTCATTTGCCTGACTTTCATACAAGTGATCAGCTTCGCTGTCGTCTGACGTTACCAGAACATCCTGCGATACACCAAGATCTTCGATACCAATAATACGACCACTGCTGATATCACTTAACATATGATGGTATTCATCCAGAGAGATATCAAGTTTTTCAGCAACTTCTGTATCTTTTACATCGCGGCCCAGTATCCCTTCCAGCTCAGCTATCGTCTCTGCTATCAGGCGGGCATTGCGGTGCACCGACCGCGGAGTCCAGTCGCCACGGCGCATTTCATCCAGCATAGCACCACGAATACGGATACCGGCAAAGGTTTCAAAGCTGGCACCTTTGCTACCATCAAAATTTTTTGCGGCTTCAATCAGCCCTATCATACCGGACTGGATCAGATCATCGGCCTGTACGCTGGCCGGTAAACGCGCCAGTAAATGGTAGGCAATACGTTTTACTAAAGGCGCATGGCGCTCGACCAGTTGCTGCATATGATCGACGCCACCATAAGCTGCAATACGGCTACTCACGCTATACCCCTGTCAGTTTGCGGCTGCACCAGCTGCTCAAGGAAAAACTCCAGATGTCCCGATGCCGTAGCAGGCAGCGGCCATTTTACCGCCTTTAAGGCCAGCGACTTTATCGCCATGCTGGCAGCAGTGCGGGGAAAGGCATCGATAAAGGCTTTTTGCTTGCGCGCGGCTTTACGCACATTTTCGTCGTAAGGTATGGTCGCCACCAGCTCGAGGCTGACATCTAAAAAGCGATCTGTCACCCGGGTAAGTTTACTGAACAGCTCCTGGCCTTCCTTTAAACTGCGTACCATATTGGCGACAATCTTAAACTTCTCCACACCATGATCGCGGCTGAGGATTTTCATCAGCGCATAAGCATCGGTAATAGAGGAAGGTTCATCACAGACGACCACCAGCACATCCTGTGATGCCCGTGAAAAGCTCAGTACCATATCGGAAATACCGGCCGCCGTATCGACCAGTAACACGTCGATTGGTGTTCTCAGCTCACTGAATGCCCGGATAAGACCGGCATGCTCGGCGGGGGTCAGCTCAGTCATATTTTGTGAGCCGGACGTTGCCGGAATAATTTTGATACCCAGCGGGCCATCAATAATAATGTCGTCCAGTTCAGTTTCACCGGATAACACATGGGATAAATTTTTCTCTACCCTGAGGCCCAGCATCACATCGCAGTTGGCCAGCCCCAGGTCAGCATCCAGCACCAGCACACGTTTACCAAGCTGTGACAATGCCATGGCAAAGTTCAGCGTCACATTGGTTTTACCCACGCCGCCCTTACCACCGGTAACTGATATTACTTTTACCATCTGCTTATTCATTTTTCTCAGGCCATTGGCTTGATCGTCAGTATAGTCATGACTATGCATAGGTTCCGTCCGCCCGGCTCATGTCGTCGTGATACCATTGATGAGCCGTACTACTTTGTGCGATTCGTAATTGTTCTGCCTGTTGCACCAGACTTTGCGCATCGGCGACTGCTATATCTTCCGGCACCCGCTGGCCATTAGTCAAGTAACTGAGCGGCAATGCGTTCTGAACAGCAACGTTAATCACTTCACCCAGGCTTAAACATTCGTCAAGTTTGGTGAAAATACAGCCAGACAACGGGATGCGTTTAAAGTGGGTGACGCTTTCCTGCATTACCCTGGCCTGCGCAGTCGCAGACAATACCAGATAACTTTTTATTTTGACACGACTATTATGAACCAGAGTGGCAAGTTTTTCGGCTAAACGTACATCGCGCTGGCTCATACCTGCCGTATCAATCAGGATCAGCTTACGTTGCTGTAATTGTCCCAGCAACACCGACAGCTCGTCGCTGTCTTTGGCCTGTTTCACCGGGCAGCCAATGATCCGGCCAAAGGTGGCCAGTTGCTCAAAAGCGCCAATGCGGAAACTGTCAGTGGTAATCAACGCCACCTGATCAGCACCATGGCGCCGGGCAAATTCAGCGGCAAGTTTAGCCACCGTAGTCGTTTTGCCCACACCGGTTGGCCCAACCAGCGCAATAATACCACCACGGCGCAGTATATCATCGTTAGTCGTGCTAAGTTGTCCGGCCAGCAGTTCCAGTGCGCCCTGCCAGGCATCGGCACTGTTTAACTCTTCCGGCATAAAACACGCCAGTTGATCTGCCATTTGCTCAGATAACCCTAACTGGCGCAGGTTATCAATAATAAGGGCCCGCACCGGCTCGCGCCGAGCCAGGTCCTGCCACATCAGGCCAGACACCTGGTGCTGCAATAACTGGCGCATAGACAGCATTTCATTGCGCATCGCATCCATTTGTTGTTGCAACAATTTTGCCTGCTGCTCCTGCTGTTTGGTTAATTCGGTCAGTTGCACGGCACTGACACCAGAGGCCACGCCAGAAGTTTGACGCTCAAACTGTACCGGCTTAACCTCAGGCTCAGCCTGGCGCCCCCGCACCGGGGTGCCGTGCTTTTGCGGATTGGCTACCTGCTGTTTGATCATTTGCCGGGCCAGCAGGGCTTTTAGCGAATCGGCCGGCGCCTCCGCGCTGTCGCCGTCATCCACCGTGGCAGAAAAACGCGGCAGCGCCGGTTTTGCTGCTGGCGCCGCTTTAGCCGCAGCAGCGGCCTCCTGATCAATAGCCGCGACAATTTCCACACCGTCGGCCACTTTCTTATTCGACAAAATAATGGCATCAGGCCCGAGAAACTCTTTGACTTCCTGCAGCGCAGCCCGCATATCTTTTGCGACAAAGCGTTTGATTTTCATAGCTTAACTCCTAGTTTGCCTGGCCTATTACGCTGACAATACGAATTTGTTTATCATCCGGGATCTCCTGATAGGACAATACCCTAAGCCCTGGTATGGTGTATTTCACAAACCGTGCCATAACTGAGCGTAAAATTCCTGACGTTAACAGGACGGCGCTGTCGCCGCTGAGCTCCTGCTCCTGATGAGCCTGTTGCAACGATTGCTGAATACGATCGGCCAGACCCGGTTCAATGCCGGCCCCGTCATTACCCGCCGCCTGCATCGACTGGTGCAGCATTTGCTCCAGCTCAGGGGCAAAGGTAATGACCGGAATTTCTTTGCGGCTGCCACCCACTTCCTGCACAATCAGCCGGCGCAGCGCAATACGGCAGGCAGCAGTAAGCACATCCACATCCTGGCTCTTGGCACCATATTCCACCAGCGTTTGCACTATGGTGCGCATATCACGGATCGGCACACCTTCATTAAGCAGGTTCTGCAGCACTTTCACCACAGTGGTCAGGGGCAGCGTATCCGGCACCAGGCCTTCTACCAGTTTAGGTGAATGTTTCGCCAGCATATCCAGCAGGTTCTGTACTTCTTCATGGCCCAGCAGGCTGGCGGCATGGTTGGTTAAAATCTGGCTTAAATGGGTAGCGACCACGGTTGCGGCATCCACCACGGTATAGCCTAAGGTCTGCGCATGTTCGCGCTGATCTTTGTTAATCCACACCGCATCCAGGCCAAAGGCCGGATCTTTGGTGGCAATACCTTTTACGCTGCCAAATACCTGGCCGGGGTTAATGGCCAGCTCGTTATCGTGGCGCAGCTCGCCTTCCCCGCTGGTCACCCCCATTAATGTCATACGGTAGCTGTTTGGTTCCAGGTCCAGATTGTCACGGATATGCACCGCCGGAATAAGAAAACCCAGTTCCTGCGATAATTTCTTGCGTACGCCTTTAATACGGCTTAACAGTTCACCGCCCTGGGTTTTGTCTACCAGCGGGATCAGTCGGTAACCGACCTCCAGACCGATAGTATCGACACCTTGTACATCGTCCCAGCCGATTTCTTTTACGACATTCGATTCAACCGGTGCCAGCTCAGTATTATTGCGGCTGACCAGCTCGGCCTGCTGCTGTTTACCGCGTTTATACGTCAGATAGCTGACACCACCGAGCAGCGTCGCCAGTGACAAAAACGCAAAATGCGGCATACCGGGCACTATACCGATAATAACCAGCACAGCGGTGGCAACGGTCAGCACCTGGGTATTGCCTATTTGCAGCACCATCTGCTGCCCCATATCGCCGGATTTGTTCTGCCGGGTGACAATAATGGCGGTACCGATGGATAATAACAGTGCCGGGATCTGCGCTACCAGACCATCACCAATAGTTAATAAGGTATAGATTTCAATCGCTTCGCCAAAGCCTAAACCGTGCTGGATCATGCCGATAAACAAGCCGCCAACCATACCGACGACCATAATGATGATACCGGCAATCGCATCCCCTTTGACAAACTTGCTGGCACCGTCCATCGAACCATAAAAGTCTGCTTCGCTGGTGACCTCCTCGCGCCGGACACGGGCTTCTTCCTGCGTGATCAGACCAGAGTTTAAATCGGCATCAATAGCCATCTGCTTGCCCGGCATCGCATCCAGCGTAAAACGGGCCGATACTTCGGCAATCCGGCCGGCACCTTTGGTAATAACAATAAAGTTAATGATCACCAGGATCACAAACACCACTATACCGACGGCATAATTACCGCCAATGACCACCGAGCCAAAGGCTTCTATCACCTTACCGGCCGCATCCGGGCCTTTATGCCCTTCCAGCAGCACCACCCTGGTACTGGCCACGTTCAGTGCCAGCCGCAAAATGGTCGCGACCAGTAACACACTGGGAAACGCGCCGAAATCCAGCGGCCGCAAGGTATAAATGGTAACCAGCAAAACCACCATAGCCAGGGCGATATTAAAGGTAAACAGAATATCCAGCAGCAATGGCGGCAGCGGTAACACCACCATTGCCAGCGCAGCAAGAATAAGTATGGGCGTACCCATGCCTTTAATATGGTTTAATGCTGAACGGTCAAATTTAGTAAAGTAACTGGCTAACTGCATAACAACCCTGACGGTAATTTGGCGCTATGCAGCAGTTCAGCAAGAAGTGTTCCAAAACGTCAAAGCAGCTCTTCAAGGGGTCAGAGCACTTGAAAACTAAAACATTTCCAGGATTTTCAAGCGCTCTGACCCCTTGAAGGGTTAGTGGCGGTAATCCTCTGGGATGGGCAGTTCTTTTGCCAGCGCTTTGGGCCGGCTGCCTTTGCCTTTTTTGTACATGTTCAACTGGTATACATAAGCCAGCACCTGTGCCACGGCGGCAAACAGTTGCTCAGGGATCGGGTGATCCAGCTCGGTGGTGTAATAAACCGAACGCGCCAGCATCGGCGATTCGATAACCGGTATTTTATGCTCAGTGGCAATTTTACGGATATGCATGGCAATTTCGTCTACGCCTTTGGCTACCACCACCGGGGCGCGGAATTTGCCCTGTTCGTATTTCAGTGCCACCGCATAGTGCGTCGGGTTAGTGACAATAACATCGGCTTTGGGGACTTCCTGCATCATCCGTTTCATTGACATCTGCATCTGGGTTCGGCGGATACGGGCTTTAATCTGTGGATCGCCCTCAGCATTTTTATACTCGTCTTTAATTTCCTGCAGGCTCATTTTCAGCTGCCGGATATGGTTCCACTTCTGGTAAGGCGCATCCACCATCGCAATCACCGACACGCTGGCGCACAGGCCCAGAAACAGCCAGGCCAGAAAATACAGCGCCGATTCAATATTGTTCGGCTCACTCATTAAGGAGAGCGCCATAATATCGAAGAAAAACAGCTTCAGCAGCAGGTAGGCAATGCCCATTACCACCACAACTTTCAGGATACTTTTCAGCAGTTCCACCAGCGCCTGCAGGCCAAACATACGCTTAAAGCCGTTTAACGGATTCATTTTGCTGAGTTTAGGCCCCGCCGCCTGCCAGCTGAAGTTGAAACCGCCCAGCAAAGTGTTACCAATAAACGCCGCTACCAGAATAATCAGAAAAATGCCGGCCATAGGCGGGATCAGGTGTTCGCCCACGGCGCCCCAGGCGGTAAACATGGAATTGGTTTCAAAAATATCTTTCTGATCCAGTTGCAGCATACGCTGGCCAATATCCAGCACTGCCATGGCCAGCATTTTGCCAAAAATTAATATGGCGCTGGCACTGCCAATTAACACAAAAGCGGTACCTAAGTCTTTTGAACGGGCGACCTGGCCTTTCTCTGCTGCGTCTTGCAGCTTCTTGGACGTGGGCTGTTCCGTTTTTTCGGCGCTTTCATCTGCCATTGCAGTGCCCTCCGCTTAACAACCAATCAGCCGGCAGCT
>CAZEGA010000170.1:908-1201 GCA_964511675.1 uncultured Rheinheimera sp. | reverse complement strand
GCATGCTGCCACTGTTTGTCGTAGTGAAACAAAAAAGTATCCAGCGTTAACCAGAGAATGATTAATCCCGCCAGCATGGTAATAGGAAAACCGATAGAGAAAATATTCAGCTGCGGCGCGGCGCGCGTCATAATACCAAATGACAGGTTCACCATCAGCATTGAGACAATAGGAGCCAGCGCGATTGCCAGCGCAGTGGCAAACATCCAGCTGCCAAACTCAAGCACAGTCCAGTAGCTGGTTACATCCCACCACTGGCCGTTGATGGGTAAGGTGGTAAAACTGAATACCAG
>CAZEGA010000170.1:0-898 GCA_964511675.1 uncultured Rheinheimera sp. | reverse complement strand
GGATCATGATCAGGTGGCCGTCGAAGAGCCAGAACAGCAAGGTTGCCAGAATAAGATAAAACTGGCCTATCGCCGGCACGTTCACGCCGCTGGCAGGGTCAACCATAGAGGCAAAGCCCAGGCCGGTCTGGGTAGCCAGTAACTGGCCGGCCAGCACGAAGGTGGTAATAAACATTAACGAAATAAACCCCAGCGCAAAGCCAATCATTAACTGCAACATGACTTCCAGTATCATCTGGCCAGACATCAGATCCGGATTAGCAACCGGCGGCAGGGTTGGCATAATGATCAGGCTGATAAACACCACCAGACCGGTTTTTATCCGCATCGGCACATTGCGTACCCCTATGCCGGCCATGATCAGAAACATGCCCGTCACCCGGCACATTGGCAGCAAATAGTCTGCCAGGGTCTGCATCAGCACATTAAGCGGGAACTCCATAGGGCCTTACCCTACCACCGTGGGTATGCTTAAAATCAGCTCGTGGGTAAATTCCATAATGACACGGGTAAGCCAGTGGCCGCCGAAAATCAGCGCCAGTAACGTCACTATCAGCCGGGGCAAAAAGCTCAGGGTCTAGAGGTGGCCGCCTGAAACACCGCGACCATCAGGCCGACAAACAGCGACGGCAGAATAATGGCACTGACCAGCAGGATCACCAGAAACAGCGCATCACGCAGTACGTCAACAAAGACCTCCGGGCTCATGTGCCGACTCCGTAGCTGGTGGCTAGTGTGCCCATGACCAAGATCCAGCCGTCTACCAGCACAAACATCATCAGTTTAAACGGCAGGGATATAATCATTGGCGATAGCATCATCATCCCCATGGCCATTAAGACACTGGCAACCACCAGGTCGATGATCAGAAATGGAATAAACAGCATAAAGCCAATCT
>CAZEGA010000169.1:5234-7696 GCA_964511675.1 uncultured Rheinheimera sp. | reverse complement strand
TTCTTGTGGTAGACGACTTTTCAACCATGAGACGGATAATAAAAAACCTGTTACGTGATCTGGGCTTTACTAATGTCTCTGAAGCGGATGACGGTAGTACAGCGCTGCCTATGCTGCAGAATGGTGATTTCGACTTTGTGGTAACCGACTGGAATATGCCGGGTATGCAGGGCATCGACTGACTGCGCGCCATTCGGGCGGAGGCTAAGTTAAAGCATATTCCGGTATTGATGGTGACGGCAGAAGCGAAAAAGGAACAAATCATTGCGGCCGCTCAAGCCGGGGTTAACGGCTATATTGTTAAACCTTTCACCGCAGCCACCCTGCAAGAGAAGTTAGCTAAAGTATTTGAACGGATCGGCTAACCGTAACTGACAAAGGAGCGTTGCCATGTCTGCAATTACGGCGCCGTTAATTTCACTGGAGCAAGCCCGGGAGCTGGTGCAGTTGCTGGAGATGGGGCAGCATGATGCTGCCAATCAACTGGTACAGCAACTTGCTGTGCCAGGTTCCTCTGAACTGTTTGCAGAGGTGGGTAAGTTAACCCGTCAGCTGCACGATTCACTGAAAAATTTCCAGATAGACCCCTCACTGAACAACCTGCTCGAAGAAGATATTCCTGATGCCAAGAAGCGGCTGAATCACGTTATTGATATGACGGAACAAGCGGCTAACCGCACCATGGATGCGGTTGAGTCCTGCCTGCCGATTGCTGATCAACTGACGCAACAACTGGCCGGTATCCAGCCGCAATGGCAGAAACTGATGCAGCGTCAGTTGCAGTCCGGTGAATTTAAAGTGCTGTGCCATAAGCTTGAGGGCTTTTTACATCAGGCCAGTGGTGATACTGCTACGCTGAATTCACTGCTGACTGATGTGCTGATGGCGCAGGATTACCAGGATTTAACCGGCCAGATCCTGCGCCGTGTTATCGAACTGGTGCGGGAAGTGGAAGAAAGCCTGATTGGCTTACTGACCGCTTTCGGGCAGTCAAATATGGTTATGCCAGTTGAAGCCCAGCCTGCGAAACCCGCCAAAAGCCGGCCCAAAGCACATGAAGCTGAAGGCCCTATTATTGACGCAGCTGAACGGGATGATGTGGTTAGCGGTCAGGACGATGTTGATGATTTATTGTCCAGTTTAGGTTTTTAACAGAGGTGTCGTTGCATGAGCTTTGATATGGATGAAGATATACTGCAGGACTTCCTGGTTGAAGCCGGTGAAATTCTTGAGTTACTGCAGGAACAGCTGGTAGAGCTGGAGAATAATCCGGACGATGCGAATTTGCTCAATGCCATTTTCCGTGGCTTCCATACCGTCAAGGGCGGCGCGGGCTTCCTGTCGCTGACTGAACTGGTCGATGCCTGTCACGGTGCAGAAAATGTGTTCGATATTCTGCGTACCGGCAAACGCCGTGTTACCCCTGAGCTGATGGATGTCATTCTGCAAGCGTTAGACAGCATCAATGCCATGTTTGTTGAAGTACAAAACCATCAACCATTAACACCGGCAGCCCCGGAATTACTGGATGCGCTGCATCACTACAGTGAACCGGATCATGGTGCAGCGCCGCCTGTTATCGCCAAAACCGAGCCTGTAGCACCGCCGCCGGTTGCTGCGCCTGCGCCGGTAGCCTCATCCGGCAGTGGCAGTATTGATGAAATCACGGACGATGAATTTGATCAACTGATGGACGAGCTGCACGGCAAGAAAGGCAGCCCGACGGCAAGTGCTGCGCCGGCAGCGGTTGCTGTGACAAGCGGAAGCGGTGACGATATCACCGATGATGAGTTTGAGGCCATTTTAGATCAGCTGCATGGCAAAGGCTCGTTTATTCCCGATACGGCAGATAAAGCCCCGGCTGCCGCTGCCCAGGCTGCGCCAGCTGCCAGCGCCAAAGCGGATGACGAAATTGACGACGCTGAATTTGAAGCCTTGCTGGATCAGCTGCATGGTAAGGGTAAAGCGCCCGCTGTGGTTGAATCGGCGGCTAAGGCCGCTCCTGCACCAGCCCCGGCCGCCAAAGCTGCACCGGTAGTGCCGGCGGAAACGAAAGCCGCTGCAGTTCCGCCAGCAGATAAAGCTGCGGCAGCCCAGCAAGCCGCTCAGGCTGAGACTACGGTCAGGGTAGATACCAAACGTCTTGACCAGATCATGAATATGGTGGGTGAGCTGGTATTGGTACGTAACCGCCTGGTCAGTTTGTCCGGTACTGTGCAAAACGAAGAAATGAGCAAGGCCATTTCCAATCTGGATGTGGTGACGGCGGATATTCAGGGCGCCGTGATGAAAACCCGCATGCAGCCTATTAAAAAGGTGTTTGGCCGTTTCCCGCGGGTAGTCAGGGACTTAGCCCGGTCATTGCAAAAAGACATTGAGCTGGTGCTGGAAGGTGAAGAGACCGATCTGGATAAAAACCTGGTTGAAGCGCTGGCCGATCCGCTGGTGCACTTAGTGCGCAA
>CAZEGA010000169.1:3841-5224 GCA_964511675.1 uncultured Rheinheimera sp. | reverse complement strand
GAAATGCCGGAAGTGCGGCAAAAAGCCGGTAAAAAACGCATTGGTACGGTAAAACTGGCTGCGGCTCAGGCCGGTGATCATATTTTACTCACCATCCATGACGATGGTGCCGGTATGGACCCGGAGAAACTCAAAGGCATCGCCATCAAGCGCGGTATTCTTGATACCGATGCTGCCGCCAGGATGTCAGATACCGAAGCCTTTAACCTGATTTTTGCCCCCGGTTTCTCAACCAAAGAACAGATTTCTGACATCTCCGGCCGCGGTGTCGGCATGGACGTGGTAAAAACCAAGATCACCCAGTTAAACGGTACTGTGCATATTCACTCGAAAATGGGTGAAGGCACCTTGCTGGAGATAAAGGTCCCACTGACACTGGCCATTCTGCCTACGCTGATGGTGGTGGTGGGCAAGCAGACCTTTGCTTTGCCGCTGGCCGGGGTTAATGAAATTTTCCACCTGGATCTGGATAAAACCAATGTGGTCGATGGCCAGCTGACGGTCATTGTACGCGAGAAAGCGATGCCGCTATTTTTCCTTGAGCACTGGCTGGTTAAAGGCTCTGATAAGCAACGCCGCCGGGGGCAGGGCCATGTGGTTATTGTCCAGATTGGCACACAGCAGGTTGGTTTTGTGGTTGACTCGCTGATTGGCCAGGAAGAGGTTGTGATTAAACCGCTGGATGCCTTGTTGCAAGGCACGCCGGGGATGGCCGGGGCAACGATTACCTCTGATGGGGGTATAGCCCTTATCCTGGATGTACCCAATTTACTGAAACACTACGCGAAGAAATCAAAAATTAAGTTTGATCGCTTCAACAAAATAAACGCCTAAAGAGAGAATTATATGGCGATTAAGGTGTTAGTGGTTGATGACTCAAGTTTCTTTCGCCGCCGCCTGACAGAGATCCTGACCAAAGACGGCGATATTGAATTAATTGATACCGCCGTTAATGGCCGTGAAGCTGTTGAGAAAGCACTGGCATTGAAGCCGGATGTGATCACGATGGACGTTGAGATGCCGGTACTGGATGGTATCTCAGCCGTGCGGCAAATCATGCAGCAGCAGCGTATCCCTATACTGATGTTTTCATCGCTGACGCACGAAGGTGCCAAAGCCACGCTGGATGCACTGGAAGCGGGGGCGGTCGATTTTCTGCCGAAGAAATTTGAAGATATTGCCCGCGATAAGGACGAAGCCGGTCAGCTGCTGCGTGACAGGGTCAGGGCGGTAGCCCGCAAGCGCCAGCTGGGCCGGCCCACATTCAGCAGTAGTCTTACCCGGCCAGAATTTGTTGCACCAAAACTGACAGAGCGCCCGGCACTGACCCGCAGCAGTTTTGAACGGCCAAAGCTGAACGAGAGGATGGCCCCGGCTACTACC
>CAZEGA010000169.1:0-3831 GCA_964511675.1 uncultured Rheinheimera sp. | reverse complement strand
TATTATTACCGCTTTACCCGCCGATTTTCCGTTACCTGTCGTGCTGATCCAGCATATGCCTGCTGCCTTTACCGGGGCTTTTGCCCAGCGGCTGAATACTCTGGCCAAGATTGAAGTGCGCGAAGCGCAGGACAACGATTTACTGCGCCCCGGAGTGGCTTATCTGGCCCCGGGTGGTAAGCAGATGCTGATTGAAGGTAACGAGCGTGAATCACGGTTGCGGATTAAGGAAGATGACTCGCCGCGTATTACCTTTAAACCCAGTGTGGATATTACCTTCGCCACGGCCGCAAAAGTATATGCCGATAAGGTTTTGGCAATAGTGCTGACCGGTATGGGGGCTGATGGCCGGGAAGGCGCGCGCTTGCTGAAGCAACAGGGCGCCCGTATCTGGGCGCAGGACGAAGCCAGCTGCGTGGTATATGGGATGCCACAGGCAATAGCGGCCGCCGGGTTAATGGATCTGGAAGTCAGCCTGAATGAAGTTGCGGTCAAACTGATAGCGGAAGTGACGCATGGATAAACTGGCCATCAGTGGTTTCCTGCTGGCAGTGATGGCTGTCGCCGGTGGCTTTATGATGGAAGGTGGCGCGCTGTCTACCTTGCTGCATTTGCCGGCCTTTCTGATTGTCACCGGCGGTACTGTCGGGGCTGTCATGCTGCAAACACCGCTGAACCAGTTTGTACTGGGAATGAAAATGCTGCCCTGGGTGGTACGCCCGGCGCAGCTACCGTTACAACATACCATTGAGCGTATTGTGCACTGGGGCACAGCAGCACGCAGTACCGGTTTTCTGGCGCTGGAAAACGATGCCCTGGCCGAGCAGGATCTGTTTTTGCATCGCGGGCTGAATTTGCTGGTTGACGGTGTTGAACCTAAAGTATTGCAGGATACACTGGACGCAGAACTGACCCTGGAGCGCGAACGCTTACTGCGCGGTGCCCGTATTTTTGATGCTATGGGCGGTTACAGCCCTACTATCGGTATTATCGGTGCTGTACTGGGCCTTATTCAGGCTATGGCCAATATTTCCGAGCCAGAGTTGCTCGGGCTGGGTATTGCTACGGCTTTTGTTGCCACCATTTATGGTGTGGGCTTTGCCAACCTGATATTTATTCCGGTGGGCAACAAACTGAAAAGCCTGGTGCATCAGCGTACTTTGTACCATGAGCTGATTGTGGAAGGCCTGGTATCGATTGCGCACGGTGAAAACCCGCGCAATATTGAGCGTAAGCTGGCAGCTTACCATTCGGGTTAGCCTATGTACCGCCACAAACAGCAGCATAAGCATGTAGAGCAGGAACAGCTGGACCGCTGGCTGGTATCCTACGCCGATTACATGACACTGATGTTTGCGTTGTTTGTGGTGCTGTACGCTATGGCGACGATAAAAGAAGAACAATACACTGTGCTGGCTGACAGCCTGACGCGGATCTTTGATAAGCCTTCTGAATCCGGCTCTGGTGTCCAGGGGCAGTCGGTACAGACTATACCTGCACCACAAAGTGAATTTGATCTGGACGGCACCTCATTGCAGCAGGCAGCGGGCCCGGACTGGGTTGCCGATGCCCGCCAGCTGTCCGATATCAGGCAACAGAAACTGGGCAGCCCACTGCAGTCGGTTGAGCAACAACTGACGCAGGCGCTGGCTAATCTGCTGCAGCAGGGGGTAGCCAAACTGCAACAGGATGAGAACTGGTTAACGATAGAACTCAGCAGCGGCCTGCTGTTTGCCAGCGGCAGTGCAACGACAACACCCTCTGCCAGAGTGTTACTGAGCGAAATTACCCGGATTATAGCGCCGATCACTAATTTTATCCGGGTACGTGGTTATACTGACGATCAGCCGATCAACAACGAACTGTTTGCATCAAACTGGGAATTATCGGTCAGCCGGGCCACATCGGTACTGCGTTTGCTGGAGCAGCTTAATGTCGCCCCACAACGGCTGGCAATTGAAGGTTATGGCCAGTATTATCCTTTTGTTGCCAATGATACTGTGCAGGGCCGCTCTGAAAACCGCAAAGTGGTTATCGCCATTTCCCGCTATGGTTATCATAATGAGGTTGTTGAAAAGGTTGCGCCAAGCGCCGAAGATATTAAGCAAACAGAAGCGCTGCAACAACAATTGGAGCAGGTATCGCAGCAGGATGGTACTATCAGGGTCATTGCCCTGCCCGGCGGTGGTATCCGTATTACCACCCGTGCAGATAATCCGGATGCAGAAAAACCGGAACAACAGGAACGCTAAGTGGTTATTTGGACAGTTGCAAATCAGAAAGGTGGGGTAGGTAAAACCACCACTACCGTCACGCTGGGGGGCTTGCTGGCACAGCGGGGCTATAAAGTGCTGCTGGTTGATACCGACCCGCACGCGTCACTGACATACTATTTTGGTATTGATGCCGAAGAGCTGGAAGTCAGCGTGTATGATATTTTTATCCGCGGTAAAGACATCAGCAGTGAAGAAATTCTGCAGTCATTATGCCCCAGTGGCATGAAAAACCTGGATATTTTACCCTCTTCGATGGCACTGGCCACGCTGGACCGTTCACTCGGTACCAAAGGGGGTATGGGCCTGACGCTGAGAAAGGCGCTGCAGAAAATCAAAGCAGAGTACGATTATGTGCTTATCGATTGTCCGCCGGTAATGGGCGTGTTAATGGTCAACGCTATTGCTGCCTGCGACCGTATCCTGATCCCGGTGCAGACGGAGTTTCTGGCATTAAAAGGCCTGGAGCGGATGATCGCCACGATGGCACTGATGCGCACTTCGCAGCAGAAAGAGTATGCCTTTACCATTATTCCGACCATGTATGACAAAAGAACCAAGGCGTCACTGGAAGCTTACAAGGAATTAAAAGCCAAATACCAGGACCAGGTCTGGTCTGCCGTGATCCCGGTAGACACCAAGTTCAGGGATGCCAGCCTGGCACAGACACCGCCTAGTGAATTTGCCTCGGCATCGCGCGGCGTGTTTGCTTACAACACGCTGCTGACCTATCTGCTGCAACTGGCCCCGGAGTAAGCTATGAGTAACCTGATTGCCAGCCAGAAAGTCATGCAACATTATTTGTCGGCGCTACTGACGGAAGAAGAACCGCTGCAGGATGTTGCACTGGAGCAGCAAAAAAAGCAGCAACTGAACGAGTTATTATCGCAGGCTGTGGTCACCTCGGTTGAACCTGAAATCAGTGTTAAAGCACCGGTTACGACAACACAGACCGAGCTTGCACTGCAGGAGCTGAAGCACAAGTTCGCCCAGGCCGAACAGGCTATGCAGCTGAGTCAGCGCGATGTCCCTGTGGCACAGCGGCTGACAGTCGCTGCGGCAGAAGCACCGGCTGTGCCGCAACAGACCATGCCGCAAGTACAGAAAGAGTACCGGCAGGGCCGGTTTCAGGCATTATTTTTCGACGTTGCCGGACTGAAAGTGGCGGTGCCGCTCAAAGAGCTGGGCGGTATTCACCAGCTGGGCCCGATCAACAGCCTGTTTGGTAAACCCGACTGGTTTAAAGGCGTTATGCTGTACCGCGAGCAGAAAATTAATACCGTTGATACCGCCCGTTGGGTTATGCCAGAAAAATATGATCAAACTTTGCAGCAAAAGCTAAACTATCAATATGTTATTATGCTGGGTAACAGTAATTGGGGCTTGTGCTGCGAGTCGCTTATTAACACCTATGCGCTGGAACAGGAAGACGTCAAGTGGCGTGAAGCGGAAGGCAAACGGCCCTGGATGGCAGGTCTGATCAAAAAACATATGTGTGTACTGGTAGATGTAGACGCTATGATAGATTTATTAAACCGTGGTCTGGATATCACTGCCT
>CAZEGA010000168.1:7491-7704 GCA_964511675.1 uncultured Rheinheimera sp. | reverse complement strand
GCTGCTGCAACTGTCTGGTGCGATGCTCCGGCGAAATGTTTTTAATGTTGTCATAGCTGCTGTTGTAATACCTGTACACACAAAAAGCTGAATAAACACAGTGTACTATCTATTGGCTTACTTGTTCAGCCGGTTTCTTCTGTTTGCCGGTAAAAGCCCAAACAATCAGTGCCATCCAGGCTATCAAGGAGAAGCCGGCCGGGATATTGGCCA
>CAZEGA010000168.1:0-7481 GCA_964511675.1 uncultured Rheinheimera sp. | reverse complement strand
CAGAAATATTTTGCCCAGATGCCGGCGGTTGAGAAAGCCGGCAATAATGCTGGGTAAAAAGTAAATCGCCAGAAAGGCGGGGATAAAGGCTACCCAGAGTAGTGGGCTCATCTGGCTTAACTGGTGAAAAAACTCGCTTTGTTCAAACATGGTGCCATCCTCTTGTTGGTTGTTACAGCAAGAGTACCGGCTGATTGCCGGGTAACAGCTGAAATAGTGACTGGCGGTAAAAAACGGTGATAAGTGGCAGGCTGAGCCTGCCGGGTTTGGCTGTTATCGCTATACAAAGGGCCCGCCATTGCCTGGTTTTACGCTGGCGGTTGCCGTTGCAGACAGGTGTTATTCGTACCGCAAAGCATCTATCGGGTTCAGGCGCGAGGCCTTGATGGCCGGTGCCAGGCCGAATACTACGCCGATTAGGGTGGTAAAACCCATCGCCAGCGCAATAGCCCAGCCGGGCACCAGAACGCCCGGCATGGATGGCATCAGCATGGCAATAAAGCTGGCCATACCATAACCGAGCAGCAGGCCGATTAAGCCGCCAAACAGCGACAGCACCAGAGCCTCGACCAGAAACTGCAGCAAAATAAATTGCGGTGTGGCGCCCAGCGCTTTGACAATGCCGATTTCGCGGGTGCGCTCTGTGACTGACACCAGCATAATATTCATTACGCCGATGCCGCCAACCAGCAGGCTGATACCAACCACACCGCCGGCCACCAGCGTAATACTGCGGGTGATGCTGGCAAATTGTTCGATCATCCGCTCAGCGCTGATAAATTCAAACGGATCGGCCGCATCGGCGGCAATTTTATGGCGCTGGCGCAGCAGGGTGCGCATATGCTGTTGTACCTGGCTAACATCGCTGCCGGCGGCGGGGCGGAACATAATCTCAATATTGCGGGCGGCTCTTTCACCGTTTAACGCCCGGATGGTGCTGAACGGCGCAATAATATAATTGTCCTGATCAAAACCAAACAGCGAGCCTCGGGTTTCGGCCACGCCGATAATGCGGAACCAGTCGCCGGACAGGTTAATAAACTGGCCGACCGGATCGGCCGGTAATTCCAGTTTTTTGATTAGCGATGAGCCGATAAACGCCACCCGGCGCCGGCGGTCATCGTCGCTGCCGGATAAAAAACGGCCAAACTCAGGGTAAACCTTGACCACATTCTGATAGCTGCTGTCGGTGCCGATAATCTGGGTCTGGGCGGTGTTGCGGCCATACTGCACCTGGCTGCCCAGCGTAAAGGCCGGGATGGTGGCGGTCATATCTTCTACCTGCGACACCCGGCTTTTCAGCAGCAAAAAATCGTCATAGCTTAACCGGTTGAAAACCCCCAGCATTTGCTGCTCGGTCGGGGTGTAGGCGCGCAGGGTAATCATATCGCTGCCCAGATCATCCAGCTGGCTGCTGATGCTGTGGCTGAGCCCCTGCATAATGGCAACCACGGTAATGACCGCCGCCACACCGATAATAATGCCGAGCGTGGTCAGCGCACTGCGCAAGGCGTTGGCGCGGATGGCCTGTAACGCAGCGATACTGCCTTCATAAGCGGCATGTAAGCCCTTAAACATAGAGTTTTTCTCCGCTGTGTTGTTGCTGATCGGCGGCAATTTCGCCGTCTACCAGCCGGATCACCCGGCTGCAGTGGTCGGCAATGTCCTGCTCGTGCGTGACCAGGATAATGGTATGGCCTTCCTGATGCAGTTCGTCAAATAACTGCATAATGTCGCGGCTGGTTTTACTGTCCAGGTTACCGGTGGGTTCGTCGCCCAGCAGAATAGCCGGTTTGGTGACTAAGGCCCTGGCAATGGCCACCCGCTGGCGCTGGCCGCCGGATAACTGGTTTGGGTAATGGCTGGCTTTATCGGCCAGGCCAACCCGGCTCAGAGCGGTTAATGCCTGCTGCTGCCGCTGTTTGCTGCTTTGCATGCGGTAGATCAGTGGCTGCATCACATTGGCCAGCACGGTAGCGCGGGGCAGCAGGTTAAAGCTCTGGAAAATAAAGCCCACGGCCCGGTTGCGGGTCGTGGCCAGTTCATGCTCGGTCAGCCGGGCGACGTCGCGGCCATCGAGCAGGTAGCGGCCCTGGCTGGGCGTATCCAGGCAGCCCAGCACATTCATCAGCGTCGACTTGCCGGAGCCGGAAGGGCCGATAATGGCCACGTATTCATTTTTGGCGATACTGAGCGAAATATTTTTCAGCGCATAGAAGGTCTCACCGGCCATCTGGTAGCTTTTACTGATGTGCTCTAAATGGATTACGCTGGCGGCGTTAGCAGTGGCGGCCATTTCAGGAGCCCTGCTTCTGGTTATCGCCGGCACTGACTTTATGGCCGTTACCGAGCCGGCTGACGGTGCGGGCCGGGCCGGTGATCACCTGTTCACCGGCATCAAGGCCAGATAGCACCTGCTGTGCAGTATCAGTGGCCATGCCGAGGCTGACGGTACGCTGCTCGGCAATATCGCCGTTTACCACCCAGACAAAATGCCGCTCACTGTCGCGCTGTACGGCTGCCACCGGAATATGCAGGCTGTGCTGTTGCTGCATAATAATCTCGGCCCGGCAGCTCATGCCCGGGTATAAGGTAAACTGCTGCGGCTCCAGCAGAACTTTCACCGGGAAGGCCAGCCCCTGGCCTTGCAGGCTTTGCCGTGCCGAGGTGGCAATTTGTATCACCCGGCCTTTAATCGGGCTGTTCGGGTAGGCGGCAGCGAAAATTTCGGCCTGTTGGTCTAAGTGCACATTGGCAATATCGGCTTCATCAACGCGTAATTCGGCCAGAATGGCACTGGGATCGGCCAGTGTCATCAACGGCGAACCGATAATATTGGTACTGCCGGCAATGACGGTTTCACCCGGTTTAATATCGACCGAAGCCAGCAGGCCGGCAATCGGTGCCCGGTATACCGTTTTACGCAGGTGATCTTCGGCCATGGCAAGGCCCGCCTGGCTTTGTGCCAGGGCCGCCCGGCTGGCGCTGACATTAATATGGGCAATATCCAGCTGGCTTTGCAGGCTGTCGATGGTTTCCTGCTGAATAAGCTGTTGCCTGAACAACTGCTGCTGCCGGTTGAGCTGCCGCTCCAGATCCGCCAGTACCGCCTGGGAGCGGCGGATATCAATTTGCTGGCTGTTAACCTGGGCGCTGGCACGGGCGACTTCGGCTTCAAACGCCGTGGCGTCCAGCCGCATCAGTACCTGATCCTGTTCAACATACTGGCCTTCTTCTACCAGCACTTCGATCACCCGGCCGGTGATCTCCGAGCGGATCTGGATTTGGGTGTTAAATTCCAGATTACCGGACGCCAGAATAGTATCGGCTAGCTCGCCACTGCTGACCGTGGCAATGGTTACCGTAACCGTATGCTGTTGTTTGCGATACTGGCTAAGGCCGATAATGGCCGCCAGCAACACGGCCAATCCAATGGCAACAAGCAGTTTTTTCATAGTAAGCTCCGAGCCCTCTGCCAGGACCGGCAGAGGGATAAATAAGGATGGATTAAATAAACAACGCCCACAGCCCGAAGATCAGCACGGCGGGTAACGCGGCCAGCAGGGCGGCTTTCGCGGTAGCATAACCGGACCAGGTTTTCAGGCCGATGGTGGCCAGTACCAGGGTCCATAGCGTAAACAGGTTCAGGTTGTCGGCCCAGTTAAACCAGGCATCACCGGGTTGCAGGTTCAGCAGCAACTGGTTGACGGAGGCATAGTTATACAGGTTAAGCGGCAGCTCCGGGGTAGAGGATAATGCCAGGATCACGAGAAAACCCAGGCTGTTGATCAGGTTAGGCATACTGCTCCAGACGGCAAATGCATACCAGTCGCCATAAGGGCGGGCGTTGCCGCTGTTACCGACCAGCTTGAAATACAGCGCCAGTAAGGCCAGCATCAGCGGTGTCACAATTAATATCGCCACCATACTGATATACACCGTTTTATCGGCCATCTGGCCCATAATGGCACGGCTTTGTTCCAGTTCTGCCGGTGTCAGGTCGCCGGCATGTAATAACTGCTGCTCAACGATCCAGTGCGGGCTCATACCGGAAAAAAACCAGTATATACCGATGCAGGGCAAGAGCAGCATCAGCAGGAACGGCAGCCAGCTCCAGCCTTTGCTTTGTGCCAGGCCGGCATAGAGTTGTGCCGGGCTGAGATAAATATCGGCGAATGCCTGGGTAATGGATTTGCTCATAGTTGTTTCCTTTTTATTGTTGTGGCAACCGTATAGCTTAGCCTGTCCTAACCAACTGTTGCGAGCAATGGCTAAAATGTAAGGGGTTATTGCGTTTGCCCGGTTGCCGTTTTTGCTTACCGTTACAGGCCCGGATAATAACTGCTTCCCGGGCAATACCGGTAAAAAAAATGAACAACGGCTTTAAACGGTGATAAACGGTCAGGTAGCGTATTTTTTTGTCATTTATTTATCAGTAAAACGTAACTTAATTTCCCATTTTAGTGCTGGTTATTCCTCTGCCTGCAGCTAGGCTTTATAGCACTGCCGGGCTGGTGCTGATGTACCGTCTGTAGTTGCTGTGGTTAACAGCCGGCGAGTTGGAAGTCGGCGGCAACCGAAAAGCCTTAACAGAGTAGGTACAGCTAACCGGGAGTAACAGTCATGCCCAATCTTGTGCAGGAACTTAACAGTTTGGATTTCAGTGTATATATCGGTGGGCCGCTGCAGGCCGCGGTGCAGGCACAACATGCCGCGTCCATGTCGCAGGTCAGTTTTATTCAGGCGGTAGGTTTTGAAGACAAAGGCAACAGTAAAGCCTTGCGCTATGTTGATTTTGACTTTACCAAGTCCACCCCCAACCCCCATGTCGGTAAGAGCGCGCAGCAACTGACGGATGAAGGTTTACCGCCGGGGACCGATGTGACCAGCAATTTTATCTCGACTGAAGTGTCGATAAAGGTACCGTTTCTTACCATGCTGACCATACCGGCATTGCGGATTGAAGAAATTACCATTGATTTTAATGCCAAACTTACCTCGACAGAGACCTCTAATGTGTCCAGTGAATTTGCTGCCAGTGCGGAGCTGGGCATTAACTACAAAATTGTTAACTTCAAAGCATCGGCATCGTACAAGCGCTCATCTACCCGGGGGGTTAGTGTGGAAAAAACCTACAATCTCGGCGTTAAAGTCACTGCCCTGAATGATGAAATACCCGCCGGGCTGGATCGTATTCTGACTATGCTTGAAGACAGTATAGTCAGCGCCTGAGCTGCGTTAATACCGGATTTGGCTGGCAGCTTTGCTGTCAGCCTGTTAACAGGGACACCACTATGCCAAATTTAAACGAGTATATCGGCAGTATTATCAGCAGCATAACCAACGCCAGAGTCATGGCAGATATTCAAACGGTGAAGGTGGCGGAAGAATATGCCAAGCATGATTTGCTGAAACATTTCGCTGTACCGCATATGCGGGTGGGGGATGTGGAACTGACGATCCCGGTCGCGCTGGATACCTTAACCGAGAAAACCGAAACCCAGTATCAGCCCATTGATAACACTAAATTTAACAGCCTGATCTATAAAGAGCTAACCAATAGTCTGGGCCGCACCAGTTTACCCGTTAAGGCGTCCCAGGCGCTGCGTGCGGTACTGGTAAAACAAACGCATGACCTGGAACAGTCGCTGCGTATCAGCCAGGATATGTCATCTGTGACTGCATTTAGCCAGCAGGCGGTACACCAGCTGCTACAGCTGGCCGACGAGTACCAGTTGGTCAGCCGTGAGAGTATGCCTAAGCTGAATACCGAGCAGATCGCCGCGCGCGTGGTGGCGGCAGCAACACAGGAAATCAAGGTGCTGAGCCAGCGCAAAGTAATTGAAAACTTAAACGTGATTGCCGAGTCGCACCGGCTGCGGGAAGAAAAGCCGGAAAACATTATTTATATCAAACTGAAAATCTCTGAAGACGGTATGGAGTGGCAGCAAATGGAGAACAGTGCTGGTGAGATCAGTCGTCGCTTACTGCCGGAATAGCCACTATGCAAAAATCTATTGTGCATTTAGTCAACGAATTAACCGCGCTATTGCTGGGTTACCCTGCGGTTGTCAGCCTGTTTGAGCGCAAACAGCCGCAGGCCCTGCTGCAGCTAACCACCTGGATTGACAGCGCAGAGCAGATCCTCAGCAGCTATGCCATTGTCAGCAGTGCAGAGCTGGCCGGCCTGCGCAGTAAACTGCTGCAGCCGGTGTATGACGATGAACACCGCGGCACCTTGCGCCGGCAACAGCTGAAGCAGGCGGTAACAATACTCTATGATGTACAAAGCTGTGTGCAGCAGGCACTGCTGCCTTATCAGCAAAAATTACAGCAGAGCCGGGAATTATTGCGGCAGTTGCTGAGTATTGTCAGCCAGAGCAGAGCGATACAGTATGATGGCCACAACTTTGAAGCGCTGGTGCAACAGGTATGGCAGCTGATTGGCCAGCATGAGCAATTAAACGCCGGGGCGGTGCAATTGCGCAGCTGGTTGTCGCAGCAGGACAGTATTTTATTACTGGCGCAGGAGATTAATCCGGCAGATTTTCTGCCAGATCCTTAGGCTTGGTTTGTCCCAGATACTGAAAACGCGGCAGCAGTTCAGCGGCAATTTCGACGTTTTCACAGAACATATCCAGCGGCCGTGCCCAGAGGCCAAAATCGCCGTACAAGGCGCGGTAAATGACCAGCCACTGTCCGGTTTCGCTGTGGCGGGCGCAATCAATGACCTGGTAATACGCACCTTTGTAATGTTGGTAATAACCGGCCGCCAGTGGCGGTTTAATGCTGTTGTTCATACCAGCTCTCAAAGATAATTTTTGCTGACAGGCTGTCCACTTTGTCTTTGGCAAGGTTGCGGTAACCGCCATCGGCAAACAAGATACTGCGGGCTTCTGTGGTGGTCAGCCGTTCGTCATGCAGTGCCACCGGTAAGCCAAAACGGCCATGCAGGCGGTTGGCAAACTTGCGTGCTCTGGCGGTAAAGGGCTGTTCAGTACCGTCCATATTCAGTGGCAAACCAATCAGCAACAGCTGCGGCTGCCAGTCTTTGATCAGTTTTTCCAGCTGAGCCCAGTCCGGTGTGCCGTCCTGCGCTTTCAGGGCACTAAGCAGGGAAGCGGTGCCGGTAAGCTCCTGGCCTACCGCCACGCCGATACTTTTGGTGCCATAGTCGAAGGTTAAAATGGTACGGCTCATTAAGCGTGCCCGGCCTCGTTGGTTAGCTGCCAGGGTTTAATGCCCATTTTCGCCGTGGCCGATTGCCATTTTTCGGCATGGCTTAAATCAAAAATAATGCTGTTGTCAGCCGGAATGATAAGCCAGGCATTGTCGGCAATTTCCTGCTCCAGCTGGCCTGCTGTCCAGCCGGCATAGCCCAGCGCCAGAATAAACTTCTCCGGGGCGTTCTCTGTGGTCAGGTCAAACAAAATGTCTTTTGAGGTGGTAACCATCAGCTCGTCGCCTAACCGCATGCTGCT
>CAZEGA010000167.1:3572-7726 GCA_964511675.1 uncultured Rheinheimera sp. | reverse complement strand
GTACAAACCGGTGTTGGCCGTACCGGCGAGCTGTATGCCTATATGGGCTACGGCGTAACGCCGGATATTCTTACTACTGCCAAAGCGCTGGGCGGCGGTTTCCCGATTGGTGCTATGTTAACCAGCACTGAAATTGCCAAGCACCTGGTTGTAGGTACGCACGGTTCTACCTACGGCGGTAACCCGCTGGCCTGTGCCGTAGCACTGGCAGCGGTAAATACGGTAAATACTCCTGCGGTATTAAATGGCGTTAAAGCCAAAGCACAGCTGTTTCAGGCTGGCCTGCAACAGATTAACGAAAAATACCATGTCTTTACTGAAGTACGCAGTGCCGGTTTATTGATTGGCGCCGTACTCAGCAGCGATCATGCCGGTAAAGCGCGTGACTTTATGCTGGCAGCCGCAGAGCAGGGCTTAATGGCATTGGTTGCCGGTACCAGCGTGGTGCGTTTTGCCCCGTCACTGGTGATCCCGGATGCCGACATTACCGAAGGCTTAGCCCGCTTTGAGCAGGCTGTGGCCAAAGTAGTGCAGGGTTAAGCCATGTTAGTGATCCGGCCGATAACCGCCGCTGATTTTGCCGCGCTGAAAAACATCGCTATAGAATCCGGTGCCGGTTTTACCTCGTTGCCGGTCAACGACGAGCGCTTGTGGCAGAAAATTCACCATGCCGAGCATAGCTTTGCCGCTAAGGTAGACAAGCCCGCTGATCAGGGTTATCTGTTTGTGCTGGAAGATACGCAAAGCGGCGAAATTGTCGGTACTACCGGCATCGAAGCTGCAGTAGGCACCAGCACGCCGCTGTACCATTTTCAGCAGAATACCGTTATTCACCACAGTGCTGAATTAAATGTATTCAATCAGTTACGTACACTGACGTTGTGTAATGATTACACCGGCGCCTCGGAAATCTGCACCTTGTTTTTACGCGAAAGCTACCGGCGTAACCATGCCGGGCGGTTTTTGTCGAAAGTACGTTTTCTGTTTATGGCGGAACACCCGCAGCGTTTCAGTGACCGGGTAATTGCCGAAATGCGCGGCGCCGCCGACAGTGATGGCCAGCCGCCATTCTGGCACTGGCTGCAAAAACTGTTTTTAACCATTGATTTCCCAACCGCCGATCACTTAATTGGTGTCGGTAAAAAAGCCTTTATTGCCGAGCTGATGCCACGCCATCCGATTTACGTCGGTTTGCTGCCGCAGGCGGCGCAGGATGTAATAGGCCAGGTACACCAGAACACCAAACCGGCGCTTAACATGCTGGAAAATGAAGGTTTCAGTCATCGTGGCTATATTGATCTGTTTGATGCCGGCCCGACGGTGGAAGCCCGGCTGAGCCAGATTAAATCGGTAGCTGCCAGCCGTAAGGTGCCGGTAAGGATAGCCGATGTACAGGGAGAACAGACACTGGCGGTAGCCAATACGGCACTGCAGCAGTTTCGCGCCAGCTTTGGTAAAAACGCCCGCTTTGATGCAGAGCAGGGCCTGTTACTGCTAAGCCCGGAATTTGCCGATACGCTGCAGTTGCACGATGGCGATATGGCAAGATTTATAGCGTTAGACCAGGCCTGAGGGCCAGACAAGTAATAACTGGTAAATGTTAAGGCGGATTAAATATGCATACTGATGTAAAAGCGTTGTTTGCCAACCTGTGGCAAGACTATGTAGCGGTCACTCCTTCTGCCAGAAAAGTACACCAGTTACTGGGTAGCTCACAGCAGGACGATGTGATTAACGATCATATCGCGCTGCGTACTTTTAACCTGGAACAGGTTGGGCTGGAAAAACTGGCCGCGCATTTCAAAGCGCTGGGCTATGAAGAGTGTGGTGAGTACCATTTTGCAGCGAAAAAACTGTACGCCAAACACTATGAACACCCGGATCGTATCCTGCCTAAGGTGTTTATCTCTGAGCTGCTGCTGGATCAGTGCTCAGCTTACCTGCGTGACACTATTACCGCGTTGGTTAAGCAAATTCCGGCAGAAGCGGTAACGGCGGATAACTTTTTATACAGCGGTACGCACTGGCAGGTAAGCCAGGCTACGTACGAAAAACTGCTGGCCGAAAGCGAATATGCCGCCTGGGTTGCGGCCTGGGGTTATCGTGCTAACCACTTCACGGTAAGCGTTAACGAGCTGCAAAGCTTTAACAGCCTGCAGCAGGTGAACACTGCGCTGAAAGATGCCGGTTTTCTGCTGAATACCTCAGGTGGCGAAATAAAAGGTACGCCAGAGGTGTATCTGGAGCAGTCATCCACACTGGCTGATTTACACCCGGTGCAATTCAGTGACGGTACTGCGACGATCCCAAGCTGCTTTTATGAGTTTGCCCGCCGTTACCCGCTGACCAATGGCCTGTTGTATACCGGCTTTGTCGCGGCGTCTGCGGATAAAATTTTCGAAAGCACCAACGCCCGGTAATAGGGCCCGCTAATCCGGGTACAGTGACAGGGGCCAGCACAATGCTGGCCTTTTTTATTATATTGGCAGCAAATGTTGCAAAGTGCAGATCTAGACAAGATCCGGCAAACTCTTTAACCTGCCTGACACAACAGTGAAGCAAAAGTGATCACTGAGCGTTAATCAGCCCTGAGTTTGCCAAGGAAGAGTGTGCCGGTGAAAGCGATTGTGTTATTCGTCATGGTGTCCGCCATGTTCAGTGTGGCAGCAGAGCCTGAGCTGAAAAAAGTCAGTCTGCCGCATCCGCCTAACGGCGATATACTGCATCTGGCAGAACGCCGGCAATTGCTGGTATCTGGTTTCAGCCAGTTTGCCCGTTGGCTGTCACTGACCGATCTGCATGACTATAGCGCCCGCCTGCTACCCGTGCCGGATGATGCCCAGTTTTTTGCCAAAGCCATTCTGGCCGGGGACACCCGGCCACAACTGGTCTTTTTAGGCCTGGGCGGAGTAAGCCGCTTATCGGAAGATGGTAGTTATGCCCAGCGCCTGGTAGCGGCTGATTCTTTATACCGGGTGCTGGATCAGAACCGGTTACGCACGGCTGACTTTGTGCTGGAGCTGGGTTCCGGCCTGAGTGATTTTCTGATCGCAGATTTTCAGCATACGCATTTGTACCGGCAGCAGGCTGATGGCAGCTTCCGTCATTATCCGCTACGGATACCGGCGCTGGTACAAAGTTGGCGCACCAGCCCGGATTACACGCCAAGACGGCATTTTATTGCTGATGTTAACCAGGATGGTAAAGCCGATCTGCTGTTTGTCTGGCAGGGGAAAATTCAGCTGTTTTTACAGCAAGCCGATGGCAGTTTCAACACTGAACCGGTAGCCGCAGACTGGCCGGTAGCGTTATCGACGGAGCAGGAAGCCGATCAGCGCAACGATGCCGGCCGCAGTTACAGCGGGCAGAATATTGATACGCTGCGTGATATTACCGATATCGACGGTGACGGCATAGCAGATCTGGTGATTAACCGCGAACAACTGGCCGATGCGCTGGAACGTAACAATAGTTTTCGTATTCATTTTGGTGTCAGGACCGCGCAGGGGCTGGGTTTTAATGCTGAGCCGGATACTTTTATTACTACCGACACCGCGCCGATAGATGTGGTGATAGAGGATTTTAACAATGATGGCCGCAAGGATTTTTATATTCCCAGCACCCATTTTGGTGTTGGTACTATAGTACGGGTACTGCTGCGGGGCAGTGCCAATCTGGATATTGATTTTTACCTGCTGAATGAGCAGCGCCAGTACAGCAGCAAAGCCGATTTTCGCCAGCAGGCGACGATAGACGTCAGTATAGGCAACATGCGCTATGATATGCCGCTGTTTCAGCTGGCAGATCTGAATGCTGATGGCTATAAATCCCTGCTGATTGGCGATGGCCGCAACCAGCTAAGAATTTATCAGCACGAAGCAAAGCGCCTGTTCAGCCGGCGCAGCGAACGGCTGAAACTGGATTTACCGCGTGATGCGCGTAAAGTACGGGTAATGGACTTAACCGGTAATGGCAAAGATGATCTGCTGCTGCCCTTCGACAGCCAGGAAGAGGAAAAACTGCGTAATCAGCTGCATTTGCTGTTAAACAGGCAATAATAAAGCAAAGTATTGTTAATAATAATATTTACATTGTTCGTGCTTATTGGTAGCGTAAACTCATAATATAAAAAGAAAAGGCGCTATCTTATGTTG
>CAZEGA010000167.1:0-3562 GCA_964511675.1 uncultured Rheinheimera sp. | reverse complement strand
TACCTTCTTTATTGGCAGTTTCAATCAGTATTGCGTTACCCGTTGCAGCACAAACGGATTTTATTCCGGCAGACAAGATCACAACACCAAAACCACTACAGAACATACCGGCTGATGCGATAAGCCGTTTTAGTATTTTATCTGATACATCTGGTTTGCTTTACCGGGTAGCCGGCACTGAGCCGGCATTATTGTCAGAAGCGGCAGAGCAAGAGGAGATGCAACTGCGTTTACCCTTGCCCGAAGGCATGGCCAATGTGCACATTAAGCACAGTGTAAAACACAGTAATGGTGATGTGACAGTTTCAGGTGTGGTGTTGTATAACGGCAAGCCCCACCAGGTCATATTGACGCAAGGTAAGGCTGGTGCAGTAGGCGAAATAAATGGTCCGGCAGGGCGCAGCCTGATCCTGCAGCAACACAGCAACGTGTATGTGGTTAAGCTGGAGCAGGCAGGTTTACGGGAGCCTTCGTACGAGAACGATGTGGTAACTCCGGCACTTGGTTTATCACGGCGAAATACTGAGCCGGCTCATCAGGTCACACTACAGAGCCAGGGCGATAGCAGTTTTACTGTAGTGGATATTATGCTGCTGTATGCCCGCGAAGTGGCAGAGCAGTACCCGGATGGTTTAGCAGAAACGCTTATGCACCAGCTGGTTGCCAAAGCAAACCAGGCCTTTGTTGACAGTGATATAAACGTACAACTGCGCCTGGTACACAGCCAGTTTGTTAATTACAGCAAGCCATCTAATTTTACCGCCCTGGATGATTTACGCTTTGCGCTTGACGGTAGCTCCCAGACGGACAGCAGCCTTAATGCAGTAGCGGCATTACGTGAACAATATGGTGCTGATATCGTGGCGATGATCAGGGCACACGATTTAAATGAACGCAGGGTATGTGGTGTGGCATATTTCCCGCACAGCGTGCCGGATGTCGTCATTAATATCAGTAATGTGGGTATTAGCGGGGGCTCCAATTGTATTGATACTTTCACGCATGAAATTGGCCATAATTTTGGCGCCGGCCATCAATCCCAGAATGGCCAGAGTGTTGGCGCCTTGCCTTTTGCCGGCGCTTTAGTGGTACAGGGTAAATTTAATACCATCATGAGCTCTATTGGCACCGGGGATGTCAACCGCAATTATAAGTTGAACCGGTTTTCTAACCCCCGGCTTAATTGTGCCGCTGTATCCTGCGGCGATCATGAGCAAGCCGATAACGCGTCGGCAGTAAACTTTTTTGCAGCCTATAATGCCGGGCTCCGGGCGGCTGTTTCAAATGTCGTGATTACGCCACCACCACCACATGATCCTGATTCAGACGCAGACGGTGTAACTGATATATTTGATGCTTTTCCGTTTGATGCCACAGAGGTAGCGGATACTGACAATGATGGCGTTGGCGATAATGCGGACAGGTTTCCGAATGACCCTGCCGAGTGGGCTGATTTTGATAATGATGGTATTGGCGATAATGCCGATCCGGATGACGACAATGATGGTGTGCCAGATGAACAGGATGCATTGCCATTTGACCCGACAGAATCGGCAGACTCGGATGGTGATGGCGTGGGGGATAACCGTGACCAGTTGCCATTTAACTTTCAGGATTTTAACGACACTGACAGTGACGGTATAGGTAATCGTTTTGATTATGACAACGACAACGACGGTGTGGAGGATTTTGACTACCGCCCCGATGGCCAGCAGCAACTGGCGGTGGTCAGTGCCGGCAGCCATAGCATTTTATTATTTAATCTGCCAGACGGTGAATTTGTCGACACTTTGTATACTGCGCCGGCGGGGGGTTTTAGTTTCCGATCAGATATTATTGATTTAGGGGCAGGACAACTTGGTTTTATCCAATTCAGCGATGTATTGCGCTTAGACCGGCATACGAAGGCCGTAGATACTATGCTGACTCGGTTTGATATGAGCAGCAACTTCGCAGCACATCTGCTTAAAACCGGCAAAACTCAGCCGGACAGCCGGCTTTATGTATCAAGCGGGTTAGGGCCATCTTATATAGATGTGTTTCAATTTACCAATAGCAATACGCAACAAACCGCTAACCGTGCGGTGTCAGACCATGTCTATCGTGATGTGATGGCGTTTGATAATAGCCGCAATCTGCTGGTCAAACGTGATACGAATCAACTGCTGCTGTATCCGGTAGGCGTGACGCAGCCAGACAGCAAAGCAACGGTATTTGCCGCCGGGGCGGGATTAAATAAGCCTGAGCATTTGGCCAGATTAGCCGATGGCAGTGTCCTGGTAACCAATGCAGCAAGCCGGAATGTGACGCGGTTTAGTGCCACTGGCCAATACAGCGGTGAGTTTATCAGCGCCGGGAGCGGCGGTTTAGGCATGCCAGGTTGCATCGGCGTGGATAATGCCGGTGATGTGTATGTCTGTAGCAGTGATACGCACCAGATCCTGAAGTACAGCGGCAACAATGGCGCGCCGGTCAGTGTGGTGGTAGACGCCGGCGAGGGCGGGTTGAATAATCCGGTGGCAATTGCATTGCTGGGCGCGCCGTTAGATCTGGCCCCTTTTGACCCTGCTAATGACACTGACGGGGACGGTGTTGCCAATAACGCCGATGCTTTTCCACTTGACCCTACCCGTTCTGCAGCCGTGGTCGTGCCGCCGCCAGTGCAAACACAACCGCAAAGCAGTGGTGGTGCCTTGTTCTACCTGTTGGCCGGCCTGGCGTTATTGTGCAGGTGGCGTGGTACTAAAAAGCCCATCAATTGATGGGCTTTGACTGCTGTTGCTGCTTATCGCGGCTCAAACTCAAACGGCTGGCGTTTACGTTCGCGCAGGCCGGTTTCATTTAAGCTGTTGGCGTCAAACAGGCGGCCATTTACCATGGTATGGGTTACGCGGTCAGTAACCCGGATATCTTGCAGCGGATCGCCGTCTATTACGATAAGATCGGCCAGTTTACCGGCTTGCAGTGATCCCAGCTGATGGTCCATACCAAAGGTTTTTGCCGGGTTGATGGTAGCGGTTTTCAGTGCATCCAGCGCACTCATACCACCCTGGGCAAACATCCAGATCTCCCAGTGGGCGCCTAAGCCTTCACGCTGGCCGTGGGCACCGATATTAGCGACAACGCCAATATCACTTAGCTCTTTCGCCGTTTTTGCCACATTAAAATGATTGTAATGGTGCTCCGGTGCCGTGGGGCGGCGCATACTGCGCGGTGCTAATACATCCATCGGTACGTAGGTGCGCATTTTCGGCTGTTTCCACACTTCGGTTTTGTCGTACCAGTAGTTTTCGCCCCAGATCCCGCCATAGGCCACTACCAGCGTTGGCGTATAGGCGGTGTTACTGGCCTGCCACAGCTGCTTGATATCGTCATACACTTTAGCGGCCGGCAGCGCGTGTTCAATAGTGGTATGGCCATCCACTATCATCGTCAGGTTGTGCTGCATTAACGAGCCGCCTTCCGGCACTACCATCATATTCAGCTCGCGTGCGGCCTGTATTACCTGCTGGCGCTGGTTACGCCGTGGCTGGTTATAGCTTTTTACGCTGAAGGCGCCGGC
>CAZEGA010000166.1:0-7759 GCA_964511675.1 uncultured Rheinheimera sp. | reverse complement strand
AACCGGGCGTACGGTACTTTAACCAGTCAGAATTAAATGGAAAGAGCACTAGTATGCCGATCGCAGGCGCCATCTGGCGGTAAAAACCCGCCAGGGTTAAGCGGGCGGCATTGCCTGCCTGGGCGGCGGTTACCCATTGCAGCAGCTGGCGGCGGCTGTACAGTATACGCCATAAGGTGCGGCCAATAGCATCGGCCATCCGCCAGGCCTGATCGGCCAGCAGTACTAACCCGAGCAGGCTTTGGCCCAGTGTCCGTGCCGCATCGGCACAATGTTGACTAAGCTGGTTACGCCACTGTATCACGGTGCCGGGCAGCGCGCTCTGGCGCGGCCACAGGCTGAAACGACGTGGCAGCAGCGTGGGTAACAGCAGGCAACTGAGCAACAGCAGTACCGCAGTCAGCGCTGTGGCCCAGGGTAGCAGCAATGCGGCCAGCAGCGCCAGTAAGCTGGCCGGGGCCAGCAAGGAGCGGCGCAGGTTGTCGAACATTTTCCAGCGGCCCAGCTGTGGCAGGCGGCTGTTAATCGACTGCTGAAACAACCACGGCGTGGCCAGCCAGGGCAGTAATTGCCAGTCACCGCGGGTCCAGCGGTGCTGGCGCTGGGCTGCAACGTCATAGCGGGCCGGAAAATCTTCCACCACTTCAATATCGCCGACCAGTGCGGCGCGGGCAAAAATACCTTCGAATAAATCGTGACTGAGCAGGGTGTTTTCCGGCACCCGGCCCGACAAGGCTGCGCTAAAGGCATCAACATCGTAAATGCCTTTGCCGGTAAACGAGCCTTCCAGAAACAGATCCTGGTACACATCAGACACGGCAGCGGCATAAGGGTCGATACCGGCTGGCCCGGATGTCAGCCGCTGATAGCGCGAACCCTGGCTGCCGGAGGCCAGCGCCGGTGTGACTCTGGGCTGTAAGATGGCATAACCGGCAACCACCCGTTGTTGTTGCTGGCAATATTGTGGCTGGTTTAACGGATGCGCCATTTTGCCGACTAAACGCAGCGCGGCATCGCGTGGTAACTGGGTGTCGGCATCCAGTGTAATTACATAGCGCACAGCAGCAGGTACCAGGCAGGATAACAGCGGCAATGCGGCACTGGGGCCGAGAAAATGGCTGTGACCGGAGCCGCGCAGCAACTGGTTTAATTGCACCAGCTTGCCGCGCTTGCGCTCCCAGCCCATCCATTTTTGCTCACTGGCGTTAAACAGTCGTGGCCGGTGCAGTAACAGAAAACGCGGCTCGGTACCGTCCGGTGTGTAGCGCAGGTTAAGCTGCCGGATAGCGGCGCTGGCCTGTTGCAGTAACGGCAGATCGGTGGGCAGTTGTTGCTGGTCGGCATCGGTAAAGTCTGACAATAAGGCAAAGAACAGCTCGCCGCTGCCACCGGCCAGGTGGTGTACTTCAAGCCGGGATAACTGCTGGAGTAAGTCGGTTTCATTACAGAGTAACGTGGGGATCACCACCAGGGTACGTAGCTGCACAGGCACGCCGTGACGTAATGCCAGCGCCGGTAACAGTACCGGGCTGCTGTGCCAGGCAGCCAGCCGGTGCAGGATGGCACTGGCCAGTTCGCTGGCAGGAAGAACACCAAACAGCAATAGCAGCAGTGCACTGCCCGGGGTTGTCACGCCCAACAGCCAGCCGGCCAGTACTAACAGCATCGCGGTCAGCAGCCAGAACAGGCTGATATAGCCGCAAATGCCGCTTTGGCCGATAAAGCGGCGCAGCCGCAGGCCGATGCCAGCCTTAAAGCCCAGTTGTTGTTCAAACGCCGGTCGGCCGGCACCCATTAAATGATAGCCGGTGTCGCCTTCACGGGCGGCCTGTACCGCATTGTCGCAGTGGCTGGCGGCATGGCGGGCACTATGCAGTGCCTGGCCGGTGACACTCAGCTCTGAGCAAGCTGCCCCGCGCGCCAGTTGCTCAATGGCATTGCGGTACAGATTACGGCTGGCAAAGTCCATTTCAGCGAAACGGCTGCCGTGGGTTAAGCTTTGATCGACCAGGCTGACGCTTTCGAACAGTTCCGCCCAGTCAATGGCCGAAATACTGCGCAGGCTGGTGATCACATTACGCACGCTGACATTAGAGGCGCCCTGCCGTTGCTGGGCGCGCAGTACGACGGCCTCGGCACTGGTGGCCTGCAACTGCAGCCGTTGTTCCAGCCATTGCAGTGCCGGCGTGATACTGGGGTCCTGATCGCGTAGCCGTTTGACCAGCTGGGCGGCAAAGTTTTCGCTCAGGGTGCCATTGGCCCGTCTGGCCGTGTCAGCCAGCAGGGCATGGCTATCGGCAGCGGGCTGTAATAACTGATCGGCCAGTTGATCAGCCACGGCGCGCTCGCGCAGGCCAGTACTGATTTGATCGGTTAAACGGCGCAGGTTTTCCAGCAGTACGATACGCAGCGTGATCGCCACTGCCCACAACTCGCCAATACTCAGCGGCTGCACCTGTTGGTAGGCCGTAAGAAAGCGGCTCAGAATTAGCGGGTCGAAGTGGCTGTCGGTATGGGCAACAAAAGCCCAGGCCAGGCCGAACACCCGCGGGTAACCGGCAAAGGGCCCGTCTGCCAGTTTTGGTAACTGCCGGTAATAGCCAGCGGGTAAATCGTCACGAATTTCGCGGATTTGCTGTTCAACAATATGGTAATTATCCAGCAGCCATTCTGCTGCCGGTACAATACTGTGGCCAGCGGCCAGTTCTGCCGCACTGGCGCGGTAAGCCGCCAGCAGCACCTGGGCGTTGGCATTCAGCCGTTGTTGCAATGGGTTGCTTAAGCTGCCGGCAATACGCTGCGGCCAGCGGTGGCTGGTCTGCAACTGCTGGGCTGTCGCCAGGCTGTCAGCGTGTTGCTCCAGCCGTTCGACACTGAACAGTTCTGCCCTGATCGGGGTGTTTTGTTGCCATAGTGCCGGGGTAAAACATGACTTAAACTGCCGGATATAGCCAAAAGTGGTACGAAGTAATGCCTTCATTAGCCGCCTGATGCTTTGATAACGGTGCAATACCGGAGCTGTTCAGCCTAAACCGGTCAGGTGCTGTTGTCGGTGCGCTGCCGTACATACTGCCGTAAACCAGCGTGACGACGTTGCATAGCAAGCTAATGTTGTCAGCGGGTACTTAACGGCGGTTACTACTGGTTTTCTGGGTTGCAGACGGTAGGGCATGGTATGGCAGTAAGCGGTCAGTTTCGGTTTTAACCACTGCGTAGCATTCACAACTCAGTTGTTCCAGTTTGAGCCGGTCCAGCACGGTAATATGGCCGCGGCTGTACTCAATCACGCCGAGTGTATGCAAACGGCCTGCCGATTCGGTGACACCTTCCCGCCGCACGCCAAGCATATTGGCGATCAGTTCCTGGGTCATTACCAGATGGTTACCGTTAAGCCGGTCCAGCGATAACAGCAACCAGCGGCACAGTTGCTGATCAATACTGTGATGGCGGTTACAGACTGCCGTTTGCGCCATCTGGGTGATCAGCGCCTGCGAGTAGCGCAGCATTAACTGCAGCAATTCGCCGTGGCGGTTAAACTCGTCTTTCAGTCGCTGGCCGAGCAAACGATAGGCAAAACCGGCACTTTGCACAATGGCGCGGCTGGTGGTGCTTTCGCCGCCCATAAACAGTGCCACGCCAATAATGCCTTCGTTACCGACTACGGAGATTTCGGCAGAAGCGCCACTTTCCATCACATACAACAAAGAGACAATACAGTCGGTCGGAAAATACACATAGCGCAGCGTATCGCCTGATTCGTACAACACTTTGGACAGCGGCATCGCCATCAGCTCAAGGTGCGGGAACAGCCGTTGTTGTATTTCTGCCGATAAGGCGCCAAGCAGATGGTTCTGCGTTGGCGAGTGACTGGTTGTTGTGTCAGCCGGTAAACCGGTTTTTATGGGGGTGCCAGGCATAGTTGTATCTGTTCAAAGTTAGATGACCGTGCCTGATAGTATAGATAACATTAGTGTTAACTCTGTACGTTAACGTACATAGCGGTAAATGTTATTATTTTATCCGTATATCGTTTTTCACGCCGCTGACGCCGCTTACCGCACGGGCAACTTCACTGGCGGTGTTGATCTCGGCACGGGAGCCGACAAAACCACTCAGCTGCACCACACCTTTAAAGGTTTCGACATTAATTTCACTGACACTTAATGAGGACGTATTCAGGATCGCTGCTTTAACCTTGGTGGTAATTACGGTGTCATCAATATATTCACCGGTGCTTTCGCGGCTGGCGGTGGCACCACAGCCCAGTAGCGACAGCGTCAGTAAGCTCAGGAAAAAAACGGTAAAGACAGTTAAGGGTTTCATCAGATATTGCTCCATCGGGGTTATAAATTAACAGCGCAACAGCCTGGGCTCTTACGCTGCGACAAGAATTAATTTAGCGATGTCAGTATTGCTGTTGCCGGTTCAGCCCACTGTGCTGGCAGGTTTCAGGATCAGGCTGTTGGTGACACCGGTTACGCCCTGTACTTTTTTGGCGATGTCAGCGGCTTTGGTAATATCTTCGCGTGTGGCAACAAAGCCGGTCAGCGTGATCTGGCCTTTTAGCGAAGAGACGGTTATATCGCCATTACTGAATACCGGATCGCGCTGTAAGGCGGTTGTTACATCCCGTTTCAGCACACTGTCATCAATGTAAGCTGTAGTGGCTTTTTGTCCATCGCTGGCAGCGGTGGGGTTGGTGGTTCTTTGGTTGTTCATGCCATCACAGCCGGCTAATATCAACAACGGCAGGCTTAATACTGTGGCGTAAAATAACGGAAACTTTTTCATGATTGTGCTCCAGAACGAGGGGGAGGTTCAGGGTAGCAATGGCCGTTAACAAGTGTCTGTGCGTCAGCGCACCCTCCAGCGTTTTAATGCAGACATGCTTATATAACGATACGTGTGGCAGCGCACAGACCCTCGCTGTAACCAGCGCTATACTGCCGCCATAGCTCACGTCAACATCCTGTTCGGCGTTTGAGCGTTAGCAACGGAGCAGCAAATGAACTATGAAATGCGTGACCCTTTTGGCATGTATAAAGGCACTGTAAATGGTCCTGGCCCACACCTGATGGGCGCCGATACATTGGTAGGCAATGATGTATACAACCACAAGGAAGAAAGTCTGGGCGATATTAAAGAAATTATGCTGGATGTCGGCAGAGGCAAGGTCAGTTATGCCGTGTTGTCGTTTGGCGCTTTTCTCGGTATGGGCGAGAAGTTATTTGCTGTGCCCTGGGGCGCGCTGACGCTGGATACGGAAAATAAGCGTTTTGTGCTGAACGTCGAGAAAGACCGGTTAAAAGATGCGCCGGGGTTTGACAAAAACAAGTGGCCGAATATGGCTGATAAGGCCTGGGCACAAGGTGTGGATGCTTATTATGCCACAGCAAGGCCAGGTGAGCTGCCCGGTTAACTCAACACCGATTGCCAGTAGGCCCGTGTCAGCGGGCTTTTTTATGTCTTGTGTTGCCTGGCGTACATACAGCGGGGCAGTACTGTCACATAGTAAACGTCATCATATGGTCAATAAGGAGAAATCCATGTTAGAAACAGTCATTGTTCTGTTAGTTATTCTATGGGCGCTGGGGTTAGTGTCATCCTACACTATGGGCGGCCTTGTTCATATTCTGTTGGTGGCTGCGCTGGTGGTGCTGGCGGTAAGGGTACTGCGTGGTCGCAGAATATAGCATGCAGTGAGTCGGAGATAACGTGTGGCAGTTGCCATGCTGCATGCACAAAGCCGTGGTGGTGCGCAGTTTTCGTTATTACGTTGATGACTAGGTTGATGGCCAGGCTGATGGTTATGCTGGCAGCAAGGCCCGGCACGCCGGGCCAGCCAGAACTTATAAGTATTGTTGTAAAAACTGCAGATAAGCTTCCTGTGCAGTAATGCGGTTAGCCTTTTTCAGAAAACCGTGGCCTTCATCCGGGAATAACACATATTCCACCGGTACACCGTTGGCGCGGATAGCGGCCACCATTTCATCACTTTCCACCTGCAGTACGCGCGGATCATTGGCGCCCTGTACCACCAGTACCGGTTTTTGCACTTTGTCGCCATGAAACAGCGGTGAAATACGGCGCAGGCGTTCGCCGTCCACGGCCGGATCGCCCAGTTCGGCATACAGCGATTCGCGAAACGCTTCCCACCACGGCGGAATGCTTTCTAAGGTACGAACCCAGTTAGTTACGCCAAAAATGTTAATACCAAGCTTAAATTCATCAGTAAACGCCATCGCAGCCATGGTCAGGTAGCCACCGTAACTGCCGCCCATGATACCAATGCGATCAGCGGCTACCCAGTCCAGGTTTTGCAGGTAGGTTTTGCCGTACACAATGTCCTGTAAATCATCTTCGCCATGGCGTTTATCGTCGAGATGGTAAAAAGTTTTACCATAGCCGCTGGAGCCACGGTTATTCACCGACAATACCGCATAACCCTGATTGACCAGATGCTGGAGCATCGGGTTGTAGCCGGTACGTGACTGGCCACCCGGCCCGCCGTGTATCCAGATCAGCGCCGGAACTTTATGCTCTGCACTGGCCTGCTGCGGCTTATACAGCAATGCCGGTATGGTTAAATCGTCAAAGCTGCTAAAGCGTATAACACTGCTTTGTACCAGCTTGTTCTCGTCGATACTGCTGTCCAGCGCCTGGGTTAAGCGTTGCGCCTGGCTGGCGCCCAGTTTCCACACATACAGATTGGACGGGCTGTTATCGGCATTCAGGTAAAAGCTCAGGTACTGGCTGTCGGCAGAAAAGCGGACGCCACGCAGGTCGCCGGCCGGTAAGGCGGGTAAGTTCAGCTGTTCGCCGCTGTGTTGCTCGGTAATGCTGATCAGGGTTGAGGCATCTGCGTTAATGCCCTGCACCTGATACTTGTTGTCGTCACTGAAGTAGATAAAACTGATATCCCAGCTGGCGCGGCTGTACGGCCTGGTTTCGCCATTGCTCAGGTTGTAGCTGTAAGCTTCGACAAACTCGCTGTTGCCGTCGGTGCCGAATAACAGTGTGCTGCTGTCCGGTGTAAAGCCATACACCTGGTGCGAGATATTGCCATTATGCGCGGTCAGTAATACAGCAGTGGGTGCTGTGGCCTGCAGGTCAACCAGAAACAGGTTATTATCGGCGTTGTTACGCGTTTTGCTCAGTGCCAGGTAACGGCCATTTTTACTGACAGCATTTATGCTGTAACCATCGTTGTTTTCATACACCAGCGTACGGCTGTAATCAGCACTGTTGTAATGGTACAAATCGAAAAAGCGCGCATCGCGCTCGTTGCTGGTAACAAAAAAACTGCCATCATCATGCCAGCCGGCAAAAGCGGCTTTCAGTTTATCGCCCGGCGTTAAGTCGCGTATAGCGCCATCCGGTTCGCGCAGGTAAATATGATTCAGCTCGTTGCCGCCCTGATCGGCGGTATACAGCAGGCGGTCATCGTTGGGAAACCAGCCTACCGGGAACACCGGATCTGTGGCGGACCGGGTGAGTGGCTGCCAGTCTTTGCCGTCCAGGCTGACCCGGTACAGGTTAAACACGCCGCTTTCATCCGAAGCCACCAGCAGGGCACTGGCATCGTGGTTAATGTCGTTGCCCAGGTAGGTTTTAGTGGCAAAGAATTGCTCGGCACTGTATTGCGGTATGGCCGCGCTGAGGCTTTGTGTGCCGGCATTGCCGGGGGTAACAGCAGTATCCGGTGCTTTATTACAGCCGGTTAATAGTGCCGTGCTGTTAAGCTCGGCACTATTAACCG
>CAZEGA010000165.1:4977-7762 GCA_964511675.1 uncultured Rheinheimera sp. | reverse complement strand
CAGCGTGCTGGAAATGGTTAATATCGGCCTGGCCGTTAGGGTAAATACGGGTCAGCAGCGGTGTTGCGGCCGACAGCTGGGCAAAATCATCCCAGTTGACAATAAACCCGGCCGAGCGGGCCATGGCCACCAAATGCATGGTGTGGTTGGTTGAACCACCGGTCGCCAGCAGGCCGACAATGCCGTTTACTACGGCTTTGGCGTCAATCATTTTACCTACCGGCAGGTAATCGGTGCCTAAATCGGTTAGACGTGTCACCTGACGTGCCGCCGCTTTGGTCAGTTCATCGCGCAGGGCCGTACCCGGGTTAACAAAAGACGCGCCGGGCAAATGCAAGCCCATAATTTCCACCACTAACTGGTTGGAATTGGCAGTGCCATAAAAAGTACAGGTACCGGCTGAGTGATAAGAGGCAGATTCAGCCGCCAGCAGTTCTTCCTTACCCACTTTGCCTTCGGCATACAGCTGGCGCACCCGGGCTTTTTCTTTGTTCGGAATACCCGATGGCATAGGCCCGGCGGGGACAAACACAAACGGCAGATGGCCAAAGCTCATGGCCGCCATAAATAAACCGGGCACAATTTTATCGCAGATCCCCAGCATCAGGCCGCCATCAAACATATTGTGCGATAACCCTACTGCCGCTGACATGGCAATAATATCACGGCTTAACAGGCTCAGCTCCATACCGGGCTGGCCCTGGGTAACACCGTCACACATCGCTGGCACGCCACCGGCAAACTGCGCCACACTGCCCACTTCACTTACGGCCTGCTTAATCAGTGCCGGGTAATGCTCGTACGGCTGATGCGCCGACAGCATATCGTTGTAGGACGAAACAATACCGATATTGGCTTTGCTCAGGCTGCGTAAATCACCTTTGTCCTGCTGGTTGCAGGCAGCAAAACCGTGCGCCAGGTTACCACAGCTCAGCACGCCGCGATGTGGCCCTTTCAGCCTGGCCTGCTCCAGCCGCTGCAGGTAAATGTCGCGGCTTTTCTGGCTGCGGGCGATAATTCTGTCGGTGACTTGCTGGATCACTGGATGCATGACTCTCCCCTAGTTTGCGCTGTACATTACGGCGACTTCTGTTGCCGGATGATGTAAAAAGGCCCGCACTGGCATAGCCAGCGCATCATCTGAGGCCATGGCGTGTTGAAGCACCTGATACTTATTAGCCCCGACCAGATGCAGAAAAATATGCCGGCTGTTCAATAAGCGGGCTTTACTCAGTGAAATACGTTCATAAGGTGCGGTTTCCGGTTTTACCGCCAATACCGCCGGCGCCTGATCTGACAGGCCGGTCTGGATCTGGGCGCTGCATGGGAACAGTGATGCCGTATGGCCGTCTTCCCCCATGCCGAGAATAACCGCATCAAAGGTTGGTAATGCCTCTATGCGCGGCAGCACTGCAGCTACCCCATCAAAGGCTGAGCCGGTGTCGGTGTACAGGCTGATAAAGCGGGCTGCTTTAGCGTAGTGCTGCAACAGCGTAGCTTTTACCAGCCGCTCGTTTGAATCGCTCTGGCTATCGTCCAGCCAGCGATCATCGGCCAGCAGCACGGTGACTTTATCCCAGCCTAAATCGGTCTGGCTTAACGTCTGAAACAACGGCTGTGGGGTTTTACCACCAGATACCACAAGAATGGCCTGCCCGCGCCGGGCAATGGCATCACGTAAAATGCTGCTAAGCCGGCTGGCGAAGGCCTGGTTCAGTTCTTGCGTACTGGCAAACTCGTGTAGTTGCATCATGCTTATTCTTCCCAGTTACGCTCATCGCGCGCCAGCAATGAAATGGCGGCAACCGGGCCCCAGCTGCCGGCCTGGTAGGTTTTGGGCGGCTCGTTATTGCTTTTCCAGGCGTCAAGAATGCCATCTACCCATTTCCAGGCTTGCTCTACTTCATCGCGGCGCACAAACAGATACTGGTTACCCAGCATAGCCTCAAGCAACAGGCGCTCGTAGGCATCGGCAATACGTTGCGATTTAAAGGTTTCATCAAAGCTTAAATCCAGTTTGCTTTCCTGCAGACGCATGTGCTCGCCAAGACCGGGGATCTTATTCAGCACCTGAATTTCAACCCCTTCATCCGGTTGTAAGCGGATAATCAGCTTGTTAGAGGGTAACTGGCTGTAAGTCGCGCGGAAAATATTGTGCGGCTGTGGTTTAAAGCAAATAACCACTTCGCTGAGTTTTTTCGCCATACGTTTACCGGTACGCAGGTAAAACGGTACGCCGGCCCAGCGCCAGTTATCAATATCGACCTTTATTGCCACAAAGGTTTCTGTTTTACTGTTGGGGCGGGCACCTTCTTCTTCCAGGTAGCCCGGTGCCGCCTTACCGGCGACAAAACCGTCTGCGTACTGGCCACGCACGGTTTTTTCCTGAATATTGCTGACATCAATACGCCGCAGCGCTTTTAACACTTTCAGTTTTTCATCACGGATACTGTCGGCATCCAGCCTGGCCGGCGGCTCCATGGCAATAAGGCTTAATACCTGCAATAAATGATTCTGCACCATATCGCGCATCTGGCCGGCATCGTCGTAATAACTCCAGCGGCCTTCCACGCCAACCTCTTCGGCTACCGTAATCTGCACAGATTCTATATAGTTATGATTCCATAAAGGCTCATAAATTGAATTTCCAAATCTAAAGGCCAGAATATTCTGTACCGTTTCTTTTCCCAGATAATGGTCGATACGGTAAATTTGTTCTTCTTCAAAGGTTTCACCCAGAAGATTATTAAGTTCAATTGCAGACTGCTTATCGTGGCCGAAAGGT
>CAZEGA010000165.1:0-4967 GCA_964511675.1 uncultured Rheinheimera sp. | reverse complement strand
TGATCATTAATCACGTTAGATGAGGCCAGATCATGCCCGATGGGCTTTTCCAGCACGACACGGGCCGGCTCGGCAGCAAGACCGGCGTTGGCCAGGCCTTTACAGATTGCGCCAAACAGCGATGGCGGCGTGGCAAAATAGCTGACCGGTACCCGTTTGCTGGTATCGGTTACGTCAGCCAGTTTTATGTAGTCAGCAACATCAGTCAGATCCAGTTGCACATATACCAGCTTTTGCGCAAGTTTCAGCCAGATGTCGTTATCCAGCGGTTCTTTTAAAAACCGGTTCAGATTGGTCAGCACCAGTTCAACATAAGCTTCTGTTGACATGGCATCACGCGCAACACCGATAATACGCGAGTCGGCACATAACAGGCCGGCTTTTTCCAGCTGATACATGGCGGGCAGCAGTTTACGGCGGGCTAAATCGCCCTTGGTACCAAACAGAATTAAGTCACAGGCGGAATTTTGTGCTGTTGTCGTCATAGCTGACCCTTGTATAGATGTAATTTTACAACACTTAGGCCATACTAGCGCAGCATAACCGGGTTGTAAACAGATATCTTGTAATTAAATTACAGATTGCGTAATGTTTTGACTATTCTTATATAATAAGGCAGCCTTAGCAACGGATCTGTCATTTTGTGGTAAATTTCATACTAATCTGATGCCAGCTCTGGTGTACTACACCCTAAGTTACAACCGGTATCAGCCTATTTATTATATGTCAGGAATAGCCGTATGAACGTGCTGGAAAAAATCGTCAATAGCGTGAACAGTTTTAGCAAATCGGAACGTAAAGTTGCCGATGTCATCCTGGCCAACCCGCAAACTACTATTCACAGCAGTATTGCCGCCCTGGCGAAAATGGCTGATGTCAGCGAACCGACCGTTAACCGCTTTTGCCGCCGGCTGGATACCAAGGGGTTTCCTGACTTTAAGCTGCATCTGGCGCAAAGCCTGGCCAATGGTACACCCTACGTCAACCGTCATGTTGAAGAAGAAGACGGCCCGGAAGCTTACACCGCGAAAATTTTTGAGTCCACGATGGCAGCGCTGGATACAGCAAGACAACGTGTTGATATTCCAACTATAAATCGCGCAGTAGATGTACTTACCCAGGCCAAGAAAATCTCTTTTTTCGGCCTTGGCGCTTCCGCGTCCGTTGCGCACGATGCGCAGAACAAGTTCTTCCGCTTTAATGTGCCGGTGGTGTGCTTTGATGATATTGTCATGCAGCGCATGAGCGCCATTAACAGCGCCGAAGGCGATGTGGTGGTATGTATCAGCCATACTGGCCGCACCAAAAACCTGTGTGATATTGCGGCCATCGCGCGGGAAAACGATGCCACGGTAATTGGTATTACCGCTTATGACAGCCCGCTGGCAAAAGAATGTACTCTGGTATTGTCGCTGGATGTGCCGGAAGATACCGATATGTATATGCCGATGGCGTCACGCGTAGCCCAGCTGGTATTAATCGATATTCTGGCTACCGGCTTTACGCTGCGCCGGGGCAGTAAATTCCGGGAAAACCTGAAAAAGGTCAAGGACAGCCTGCGCGGTTCACGGTTTGATAAAAAAGACTTTAACAGCTGACTAACCCGGTGCAGTTGCTACCACAGCTGCACCGGCAGGTAGTTTTTCTTCACGTCTGCACTGTATTCTGTAATAAAATTACATTACACTAAACCCTATCGGATACTCCCTCTTTTGCCACACGCAGGATAGAACCATGCACAGAAGAACTAAAATTGTCGCAACGCTGGGCCCGGCTACCAGTACTCAAGCTGCTATTGAAAAACTGATCCAGGCCGGTGCTTCGGTATTCCGGCTTAATTTCTCGCATGGCAGTGCCGATGATCACCGCGAACGAGCAGCAATGGTGCGTGCAGCCGCAGACAAACTCGGTGCCCATGTCGCTATTCTGGGTGATCTGCAGGGGCCAAAAATCCGCGTGTCTACTTTTAAAAATGGTGCTGTGCTGCTGGAAGAAGGCCAGAGCTATGTGCTGGACGCTGAGCTGGGTAAAGGTGAAGGTGACGAGCAGCAGGTCGGTATTGATTATAAAGAGCTGCCACAGGATGTAAAACCGGGCGACTTGCTGCTGCTGGACGATGGCCGTATCCAGTTAACGGTAGTGCGGATCGACGGGACCAGGGTACACACTACGGTTACCGTTGCAGGCAAGCTGAGTAACAACAAGGGGATTAACCGCCAGGGCGGCGGGTTAACTGCCCCGGCCCTGACCGATAAAGATAAACGCGATATTATTACCGCCGCCGAGATTGACGTCGATTTTCTGGCTGTTTCTTTCCCGCGCTGTGGCGATGATTTACGGCTGGCCCGTGATTTGGCGCAGGCAGCAGGCTCTGACGCCCGTATTATGGCTAAAATTGAACGCGCTGAAGCCGTAGCGGATGACGACACGCTGGATGATATTATCCGCGCGTCAGATGCGGTAATGGTCGCCCGTGGTGATTTGGGCGTAGAAATCGGCGATGCCGAGCTGGTTGGCCAGCAAAAACGCATTATTGCCCGCTCACGTCAGCTGAACCGTGTGGTTATCACGGCAACGCAGATGATGGAATCGATGATTGAAAACCCGATGCCAACCCGAGCCGAAGTGATGGACGTAGCCAACGCCGTGCTCGATGGTACCGATGCCGTTATGCTGTCAGCCGAGACCGCAGCCGGTAAATACCCGGCAGAAACAGTACGGGCCATGGCACGGGTATGTGACGGTGCGGAAAAACACCCCAGTGTGCAAATCTCCAAACACCGGATGGATGTAACCTTTACTGAAATCAGTGAAACTATTGCCTTGTCGGCCATGTATGCGGCCAACCACCTCGAAGGTATCAAGGCTATTATTACCCTGACCGAGTCTGGCTATACCGCCAAGCTGATGTCGCGCATTACCTCGCCCCAGCCGATTTATGCTTTATCCCGCCACACCAAAACCTTAAACAAAATGGCACTGTACCGTGGGGTATATCCGGCTTTTTTTGATTCTACCGCGCTGCAGGGCGAGTTACTGGCCGATGCGGCTATCGCGGCCATTAAAGATAAAGCCATGCTGAAAACCGGCGATCTGGTGATCCTGACCCATGGTGACGTAATGGAAACCATAGGCGCATCCAACACTTGTAAGATTGTACAGGTCAAGTAAGTCTGATGCTGACAACAGGGGGCTCTCAGCGAGCCCCTTATATCGGCCTGTTACTCTTTAAAACACATCACGTTGTAATTTACGCACTTTACGTGCCTGCCGGTATTGCACAAACTGCGGTGCCAGTGCTGTCAGTGCAGAGCCCAACACAACCATCACCGCCCCCAGCCAGGACAACGCATTAAGTTGTTGCGGCAGCAGAAAACCAGGCAGCAGATAACCCAGCAGGTTAGCAAATAAAATGGTAAACAGTGGCGTTACCGCCAGTACCGCACTGACTTTAGACGCTTCCCAGTGGTGCAGCGCCTCGGCAAAGGCACCGTATGCCACCACCGTATTCAGACAGCAGAACAGCAATAATGCCCAGTGCAGATAACTCATCGTGATTAACGGGGCAAAGTCTGACACCGGCACAAAAACGACGGTGCCGGCAAAGTACAGCAGATACATAATCTGCTTTGAGCTGTAATACACCAGCAACTGCTTCTGTGCCAGGGCATAAGCAGCCCAGGTTACACCGGCGGCAATCACCAGCAGCACACCCAGGGTTTCGTGGCTGGCCTGTAAAATCAATACAATTAAACGCTCATTAAAAAACAGCAGCAAACCGGCCAGCAGTATCACAGCGCCCATTTTCTGCCATAACAGCAAGCGCTCTTTAAAAATAATCACCCCGCCGAGCATCATCAGAAAAGGTGCCAGCTGGATCACCACCTGCCCCGTTTCTGCGCTCAGGTAATTCAGGCCGGTTAAATACAGTATGTAGTTCGACAGCAACCCCAGCACAGCAATCAGCATCAGTTTGGCTACTTTAGGTGTAAACAGCAGTGCAGCCTGCGGCAGTTTAGCCCGCGCACCCAGCCAGATCCCGACAATCACAGCGGCAAGCAGAAAACGGATCGCGGTGATAGTATTGGCGGTCAGTACATCCAGCAGGATTTTCAGCGCAATCGGCAATATCCCCCACAGCACGGCGGTGGTCAGTGCCAGCAGCAGACCCAGCAGGCTTTTACCGGTAATTTGGTGCATAAGGGTATCCAGAAAAGTAGTGCACGGCCATACTGCAGCCATTCAAGAGCGCCGGTATTGTCCCCCATTAGTCATGCCGTTGTCTGCTGTAAACCCTGGATATTCGACTAATGTACTGTCTGTTGCGCCATATCAAACAAATGGCTGGCCATCAGCACCTATACTGAGCGCGATAACCCGGAACAGCTAAAATGCAGGTGGCATAATATGATTAAACGTCTTGGTGTACTGACCTCCGGCGGTGACGCCCCCGGCATGAATGCCTGTATTCGCGCTGTGGTACTTACCGCGTCAGCCTACAATATCGATGTGGTTGGTTTTCACCACGGTTACAACGGCTTACTAGACGAAGATTACCAGACCTTACTGCCGCAGCATGTACAGCATATTATTCAGCACGGCGGCACTATTTTAAAAAGTGCCCGCTGTCAGGCACTGCATACTGAACAAGGTGCCATACAGGCCGCCCAGGTGCTGCACAAGCTGCAGCTGGATGCCTTGCTGGTTATCGGTGGGGATGGCAGCTTCCGGGGTGCACTGGCTATTGCAAAACATTACCACGGCCAGATTGCCGGTGTACCCGGTACTATCGACAATGATGTCGATGGCACAGATTTCACCATAGGTTTTGCCACGGCAATAGATACTGCCCTGGATGCTATCGATAAAATACGCGATACCGCAGATGCGTTTGAACGTATATTTCTGGTAGAGCTGATGGGGCGCCATTCGGGCTATATAACGCTGTCAGCCGGTATTGCGGCCGG